>DATGWV010000069.1:0-14372 GCA_035299305.1 Phycisphaerales bacterium
CCAGCGCGGTGCGCTGGCCCGCAGGTTCCGCAAGCGCGAACGGTGATGCCCCGGCGGTCGGTGGCTGCGTCCACGCCAAGTCATATGTCGACGCATCGAATCCAAGCGCCAGCACGTTGCGCTGCTCGCGCAATTGTGTGAGTGTGCTCGCTGCTCCGGAAAGCGCGTTCTGCAGTTGGCTTTCGCGCGTCGCGCGTGCGCCGCCCGCCGGCACATCGGCGATGTTCATCGACGCGCTGCGGTCGGCCATCACCACCACCCAGTCGCGCTCCACGCGTTCATTCTGCTTGACGAGTTGCGGCCCGGCGATGAGCAACGCCAGCGCGAGCAGCGCGAGCGTCCGCAGCGATGCGAGTGCGACGCGGGCCTTTGTGCCGCCCTTCAGCCGCGCGTACGTCAGTCCGGCGAATGTCGCGATGACGAGCACGATGAGCACCCACGCCCACAAAGGCAGTCCACGGGCGAACTGCAGTTCGACGCCTTCGTCGCCAAAGCCCAGCGTGCGCGTGCCGAAAAGCCAGTTGAAGAAGCCGCTCATGCCGGGGCTCCTTCCGCCGATTTGTCGGTGCCTTTGTCGACCGTCGCGTGACTAAACCAGCGAGCCATAAGTGCTTCAAGCATCGCGACGACCGCCGCCGCGATGAGCAACGGAAGCGAGATCGGCGGGGGCTGTCGCGACGCGCCGAGCGTTTGTGATGTGCTTTCGCTGGCTGTGCCTGCCGCGTCACTCGCGACGAATGACACCTCTGCGCCCGTCGCTGCGAGCCACTTCTCAACGGCCTGCGTGTCCAGTGGCGTGGTATCGCTCGCACTCGTGTCGGCGTTCACCGCCAGCGTCGCGATACGCTGCCCTGCTGCATCACGCAGCGCCCACAGTCCCGCCGCTTGCGGCGCGAGCGGCGTCGCACTCGCAGAGAGCGAGGCAAGATTCGCGTCAAGCGTTGCGGCGTCTTCTCGCCACGCGAGTTGCTTCGCGGCCTCAGCGCTTCCGCGAGTGCCGGTGAATGCTGCGCCCGCGAGACCGATGCGAGGCGGCGCACTCTTGCCCACACCTTGTCGCACAAGCTCCTGCACGAGTGGCACCATCAGCGGTTTGGCAGGTAAATCGGTCCACGCAAGCGAAGGCGGCGCGAGCCACAGCACGAGCCAGCCCGCTTGCTGCGACTGCTGCGTGCCCGGACGCGTCGCAAGCACGAGCGGCTGCGAAGAACCATCCAGCGACAGCAACGCCTGCGATGCTGTCGCACCTTCCACGACGCTCATCACACGCTGTACCCGCACTGATCGAAGCAAGTCAGGCAATTCAGGTCGCAGAAGGGCGAGCAAGTCGTCTTGCTCGCTCGCGCTTGTCGTCGCGCTGACGGCTGTACCTTGACTGTCAGTGCCCGAAACGTCCGTCGCTTCGCGAGCGAGTTTCCAGCCGGTTCCCAGCGTTTCGGTCAGCGTGTCGGCCCACAGCTGCGTCTGTTCACGGTCGCTGGGTGTGATGAGCAGCATGGTCCCGCGCAGGTTCGCTGCGTGCAGCGCTCGCCACGCGCCGTCGTCAAGCTCGTGAGGCTGTGTCACGATGATGGCGTCGGCCTCTCGCACGCTGGCGGGCAGTTGGTTCGCATTCACACCCAGAAGTTCACGAGATTCCACGCTGCTGACGCGCAGTTCGCTTGACAGTCGCTGCCACGCCTGCGCCTCGGTGGGTGCCAGCGCAAGCGTGAACCAATCGGCGGGTGTAAAGCTGTCAATACGGTTGCCCGCAGCCGAGAGTGAGCCAACGACGACGACATTCACGCCCGAGCGCAGCGTGATGGGTGACGCCGCGATGTTGTCGCCCATGATGGCATCGCTGTCGCATCGCGCGATGAGCAGCACGTCGCTGCTTCCGGTGTTCGCAGGCAGCGCGAGACTGACCGTCGCGCTCGCAACTGTCTGGCCGGTTGTCCAGTTGATCGTCACGCGCTGTGCATCGCTGGTGGGCGTGCTCGCGGTGATGCTCGTCGCCTGCGCGGCCCAGAGTGCAACTTGTGAAACACCTGCAGAGTTCACGCTCGGTCCGCTGCGCACGAGTTCCACGCGTACAGGCACCACGCCCGCGTCCGGGCCTGTCTGGCCTTCACGCGACGCGAGCACGAGCGCTCGCAGCGGCTCCACGATTCGAACGGCGACGTTGTCAACCGCTTGCGTTACTGGCGTCGAAGCGAGCAGCCGCGGTGTCGAGCCTTGTGTGTCGGTCGCAAGTGTCGGCAGTGGCTTGGCGAGGTTCGCGCTGCCGGTTCGCGCGTCGCTCGCCACATAGATGATTGCGTCAGTGGACGTGCGCTCACTTTGTGTGCGGTCGCTCGCGATGGCCGCTCGCACGGCCTCCATGGCGGCTGGTATGTCCGCCGAGCTATCCGTTGCTTCAACCTGTTCAATAAGCCGGCGAACTTGTGCAAGGTCGCTCGCGGGAGGCAATACCACGCTCTGCACGGGTGAGCCGGCGAGAATGAGTGCGGCACGATCACCACGCTGCATGTCCAGTTGATTGAGGGTCGTGATCGCGTTCTGTTTCGCGAGCGAAAGTGAACTGACTTGGCCCGTAGGCGTGGTCTGCTGCGTGAGGCTGTTATCGAGCACGATGTACAGTGTGCGAGAGGATGATGCCAGGCCTTCGCGAATCGCACCGATGACAGGCTTGCCCAACGCCAGTGCGAGGAGCGCGATGATCAGGCATCGCGACGCGAGCAGGAGCATCTGCTCCAGCCGCAGCCGCTTGCGCTGCTGTTGATACGCCTGCAGCAGAAACTGCATCGCCCCCCACGCAATAGGCTGGCGCTTCCGACGCATCAGGATGTGAATGAGAATGGGGATCGCCACACTGGCGAGTCCAAGCGACAGCAACATGGGATTCAGGAAGGCCATGTGCTCTTACTTCGCTCCTCGGATCGTTGCGTTGCGTTTCGCGATGAACGCCGCCAGCGTCGGACCAAGGTAGTCGTGCGTGCTCACCTTGTGATAATCAAAGCCAAGGCCTCGCGCGATGCGGTCGATCTCGGCGTTGTGGGTCTGCATCGCTTCGATGTACGCCTTGCGCAGGGCTCGCGGATCGATCCGCAGCGTCGGCTCGCCTTCAAGGCCTTCAAACGGAGCGGCGTCATCAAACGCGAAGTCTTCCTCGGCTTTGTCGAGCACTTGGAAGATCATCACGTCGTGCCCGGCGAACTTCAGTCGGGCTAGTGCGTCACGAATGTCCTCAAGCTCATAGAACGCGTCAGTGATGAGCGCGACCAGACACCGGTTGGTCGTCTTGCCCAGCACCTGATCCATCACCCGGCGAAGATCGCCCTTGCGGTTGCGATTGGTGGGCTCGACCGGATGCGTGCTGAGCACGCCCACGATCTGCCGCCATGTGCCTTGGCTGCTCGAACGCTTCACCTGGCCGCGCACTTCGTCGGCATGTACCACAACGCCCACGCGATCACCCTGGCGCAGCGTGATGTACGCCAGCGCCGCAGCGAGCGCGGTCGCATGGTCAAACTTGCTCCAGTTGGAACGTCCATCTATAGAGGTATCGCGTCCCGCGCCGCTGGCATCCGCAAAGGTCCGGCTGCCAAACGCCATGGAGCCCGAACTGTCCACCAGAATCTGCAGGTCCAGCGTCGTCTCTTGCTGGTGTTGCTTGAGGTGCAGTCGATCGGTTCGGCCGTAGACCTTCCAGTCCAGGTGTCGCAGGTCGTCCCCTGCCACGTACGGTCGGTGCTGTGCAAACTCGACCGAAAGCCCCTGATACGGGCTGGCATGCGAGCCCGCAGAAAACCCTTCAACGATCATCTTTGCCCGCAACTCAAAACTCCCCAGCCGGGCCAGCGTCTGGGGGTGCAGGTAGAGCTGGGCATCTTGCTCGGGCAGGCGGACCGAGCTGGCTTGGGTCATGCTCAATGCTATCGGATGCGAGGCAGGGGCGGTTCGCGCGGGGTGGAGGAAAGGGCCGAGAATTGTTCGGGGGCAATTCTTTGAATTTTAGAAACAATTGTGGTCTGGATGAGCCGTACTGCTATCGTTGTTGCGACTGAGTCGCAAGTAGTTTCTTTCCCCCTTGCGAATCGGACAGACGTATCTACAATAGTACAGCGGTCCCTTCCTTCCTCATGTCTTCGGAGTCTCGGCATGGACAGCACGACCTCGAAATCCGGCAATGATTCCTGCGGGTGTCAACCCGGCCAGTGCAAAAACCCCGGCGTGGCGCTCACCTCGCTGCGCGAGGGGCAGACGGCGGTGGTGTGTGCCGCGATGACCGCGGGCATGCACGCCGACGACGCGGCGTATGTGCGAGCGCTGGGCTTGCGGCCTTCGGCGTTCGTGCGTGTGTGCCGAGCCGGGCAGCCGTGCATTGTGGAAGTGATGGCCGGCGCGACGGAAGACAGCGCGTGCTGTCAGGACGATGCGTCGCTTGCGGGCAGTTGCTCGTGCCGCATCGGACTTTCGCGTGAACTGGCACAGCACGTGATGGTGGAAGTGGCCCGCTGAGTTGTGCGAGCGGGGCAAGTCGCGTGCGGCGCATGAGCATGAGCAGTGAAACGAACAGCGACGGCGAGTAACGCCGTGTGGTCTCGTGCGCGCAGCGCGCGGGGGCAGTTGCAGACAGTGCTTTCGGATCAAGACGATGACGACGACCATTCCTTCATCCAGCGCACAGTCTTCGTCGGTCAGCACCAGTCCGGCCGACGCTCCGCCACTGCGCGTCGCGCTCGTGGGCAATCCCAACACGGGCAAGACCACGCTCTTCAACGCCCTCTGCGGTCTGCGGCACAAAACCGGCAACTTTCCCGGCACAACGCAGGAAGCCCGTGTGGGTCGCATGCGCTTGGGCGATCGCACTGTCGATCTCATCGACCTTCCCGGCATCTACTCGCTCGAGTTGCAACTGAGCGAATCGGAGATCGCGCGGCGTGTGCTTGCCGGATCGCTGGCCGCGCCGGGCATGGTGCAAGCCGCGCCCGACGCAGTGTGCGTCGTCGTTGACGCGACGAATCTGGAGCGGAATCTGGTTCTCGTGGGCGAAGTGCTCCGCCGCCGACTGCCCACGATCATCGCACTCAACATGATCGACCTCGCCCGCAAGCGCGGCGTCGCGGTCGATCCCGCCGAACTCGCGACGGAACTGGGCTGTCCGGTTGTCGCCGTCAGTGGGCGAACCGGCGAGGGCTTGAAGGAACTGTGTGATCGCAAGAGCGATGTACCGCTCAACAACCGCACGCCGCCCAATACGCAGGAAGGCGTTGAGGCGTGGGCGAGTCAGACGTTCGCCGCGTCGATGGCGCGCACACGCGCCAAAGGCGGCAAGCTCGACAGCGCGCCTGCCGCGCGCGCCAGCGAACGCACTGACCGCATTGATCGTGTGCTGACGCATCCGGTGCTGGGGCTGGTGGTCTTCGCGGCCATCATGTTCGGCCTGTTCTACACGATTTTCAGCCTCGCCGCGATTCCGATGGGGCTTATCGAAACCATTTTCGGCGGCGTGACGTCATGGCTGCAGGCCAAGTTGCCAGCAGGCATTCTCAGTGAGTTCATCACCAACGGCGTCGTCGCGGGACTAGGCAGCACGGTGATCTTCTTGCCGCAGATCATGCTGCTTTTCTTCCTCATCAGTCTGCTGGAAGACACCGGCTATTTCGCTCGCGCCGCGTTCCTTGTTGATCGCTTCATGCGTCCGTTTGGCCTTAGTGGCTATGCGTTCGTGCCGCTCCTGAGCAGTCACGCGTGCGCGCTGCCAGGCATCATGGCGACGCGTGCAATTCCCGATACCAAAGAACGCCTCGCGGCGATTCTCGTCGCGCCGTTCATGAGTTGCTCGGCTCGCATTCCCGTCTATGTGCTGCTGACGACGCTGCTTTTCCCAGGCAAGCCAGCTATGCAGGCCCTCGCGTTCATCGGCTGCTATGTGCTGGGAGCAGCCGCAGGCATGTTCAGCGCACTCGTCGCCCGGCGGACGATTCTCAAAGGCAAAGCTCGCGCCATGGCGCTGGAGCTGCCCACGTACAAGATGCCCAGCATCAAGACCGCCCTCATGACCACATGGGACCGCGGCTGGATGTTCATGAAGAAAGCCGGCACGATGATCCTCGCGATTTGCATCGTGCTGTGGTGGCTGAGCAGCTATCCCAAAGTGCCCACGCCTGCAAAGGCTCAACAGTACCACGAGGTTGCCGACCAACTCGATGCCGGAACCATCACAGCGTTCGATGCCCGCAACCAGACTTTTGGGCCGCTACACGGAGAGATGAAGGGGCTGGGCGAGCAGCCCTCGGACCTCAGTATGCTCCTCCGCCGCGAAGCCGATGCGATTTACGGTCGCGAAGTCACATCCAACAGCTTCCTGGGTCGTATCGGCAAGACCATCCAGCCCGTTTTCGCACCGCTTGGCTACGACTGGCAACTCTCCATCGGCGTACTCGCCAGCTTCGCCGCGCGCGAAGTCTTCGCCAGCACCATGGCCGTCATCACAACAGGCAGCGACGACGCAGAGAGCGAAACTGCTATGCAGCGCATCGCAACGGCGACTCGTGCCGACGGCGTGACACCGATCTTCACGCCCGCCGTGAGTTGGAGCCTGCTGGTGTACTTCGTCCTCGCGATGCAGTGCCTACCGACACTCGCGGTCACCGCCAAAGAAGCAGGCGGCATCAAGTGGGCGGGCATTCAGCTCGCATGGATGTGTGGCGTCGCGTACATCGCAGCTCTCATCGTGTATCAAGTGCTGTCGTGACGCAGCTCACCCGCCCCACGTCGGCACTTCATCAGGGTTGCGTCGGTGGGCTGGCAACTTGATCTGCTTGCCGTCCATCGTGGCCGCCGCGATCATTGCGCCCGCGCTGCGAATCGCTGCGAGTTGGCGCCTGCCGATCTTCGCTCGCAGCGTGACAGTGGGGGGCTTGGCCTCCATCGTGTACTCGCGGCTCAGCACTTCGGCTTGTCGTTCGATCAGACTGATCGTCTTCGCGTCCGCGAGCGGCACCGTGACGTCGAGTGTCTCCACGCCGCCTTGAGCCGCTGCGCGAATCAGTTCGGTCAGTTCATGCTGCCCCAGTCGCGGCTTGCCGTTTTCAGGCGGTAAGGCCGAGATGGGAATCGCGCTAGGCACGCGGCTCTGCCACACGAGCAGTTCGCGGTTGTCGCGCAGTTTGTCAACTTTGTTGAGCAGCAGAATGCGTTTGGGCGCTTCCCACGTGCGGTCTTCCTCGTGCTGGCTCTTCGCAACCTCGTCCATGAGTTCGTCGAGCACGTGCTGCACGGTGTTGTACTGAATCTCCGCCGCCGGGTCGCTCACGTCGAGCATGATGAGCAGCACATCGGCGTGCGTGGCTTCCTCAAGCGTCGCCTTGAAGCTCGCGACCAGGTGCGTCGGGATGTCCCGCACAAATCCAACCGTGTCCGAAAGCATCACGCTCAGAGCCTGCTGGCCTTCACTGGTTGAAAGTTTCCACTCGCGCGTGCGCGTTGTCAGCGTCGCAAACAGGCGATCATCCGCGTACGCACCGCCCGCTGTGAGCGTGTTGAACAGCGTGCTCTTGCCCGCATTGGTATATCCCACAAGCCCCACCGTGAAGTGTTCCTGCTTGCGCGCGTACACCTCGCGCCGCCGGCGAGCCTGAATGCCCTCCAGTTCGCGGCGCAGCGCGACTTTGCGATCGCTCACCAGTCGGCGGTCGATTTCGAGCTGCATTTCACCCGGACCGCGACTGCCCACGCCACCCGAGATGCGTTCAAGGTGGTTCCACATCGCTTTCAGGCGCGGGTAGGTGTACTCAAGCTGCGCCAGTTCCACCTGCAACTTGGCTTCGGTGGTCGCCGCGCGATTGGCGAAAATGTCGAGAATCAGCTCGCTGCGGTCAATGACCTTGCGCAGCGTCACCTTCTCAATTGCGCCAATCTGCCGAGGCGAGAGATCATGATCAAAGATGATCGTCGACGCGCCGAGCTCTTCGCACATCGCTTTCAATTCATCAACTTTGCCCTTGCCCATGTACGTGCCGGGCACGGGCTTCTCCAGCCGCTGCGAAACTTCTCCAACGACCACCGCGCCAGCCTGCTCGGCCAACGCTCGCAGTTCGCCGAAGGGATCGCGCGGATCAAACGTGGAATCGGGCAGGCGGACAGCGGCGACGACGGCGCGCTCAGCCTTGACTTGGAGAGACTCACGATCTTTGGCCATGTGGTGGAATCGTAGGGACTTTGTGCGAACGTCCCCGTGTGCGTTCGCCCGACAAGTGATTCACCGCGCACGCGCGCAGCGACAGCAAAGACCCTCGCGCTCCTTTCGGAGAAGCGAGGACGATTCAGACACAAACCGGCGCGGCGGTGCCCGTGTCTTCGTCGGGCGGGTTGGGAGACTTGGGCGGCTGATCGCCGTAGTCCATTTCACCCGCCAAGTACAACGTCAACACCTGATGCGCCTGCCGCTGCATCGCGGCCTGCGCAGGCGTCAATTCCTTCTGCTGGCTTATCGAGCAGCAGTCGCCCGCCAACTGCACCCGGCAATGTTCCAACACTTCCAACGCCGTGCGTACGCGCGGCGGCAAACCTTCTGAGAAATAGCCCATGATGAGCGGTCCTCGCGTGCCAAGACACGGATTCCGCGCGATGCGCACGCACGCGGTGCGGCAGTCGCGCAAGACGAAAACAATCATGAAAACCCAGCGAAAAACGTGGGATCACGACAACAAGTTGATGGTGGAGGAGTGAGACTGTTCGCGCCAGGTGCTGCGGAAGCCGCGAGTCACCCGGAGCCGATCAGCCTTTGCGTGTGCGGGACGGCACTCGCAGACTGACGACCGGGAATTCTCGGGCAACGCAGCGCGACGCATTCATGTGCATGTGCGACAAGGCATTGCTCCAAAGCAGAAAACCGGTGGGACGCAAGCACGTTGCTCGCGTTCTTGGGGATACTAGACGCTTCGCGTGTCGCAGACAAACGCGCGTGCGATGAGATTTTGCAGGGTTTTCACGTTGTTCATGCTCAGTCCGGAACCTGTCAGCCCTCGCGTCGCGACCCCTTCGCGCACGCAGGCAGGCTCTATCATTTCGGACACTCTTTGGAGCAATGCCATGTCCGTGATGTCTGCCGTCAAGCCGTCCATCGCCGCTGCTCGTGCCTTCAACTACTCCGCCGGCCCGGGCGTGCTGCCCGAGGAAGTCATCCGCCAGGCGCAGGAAGACCTCTGGTCCATCGACGGCAGCGGCATCGGCATCATGGAACACAGCCACCGCGGCAAAGTCTTCGACAAGGTTCTCGCCGAAGCTGAACAGGCCTGCCGCCAAGTCGGCGGCGTCCCGAGCAACTACAAGGTGCTCTTCCTCACGGGCGGCGCGACGACGCAGAATGACATGGTGCCCAAGAACCTGCTGCCCGACGGCGGCAGCGCGGCATTCCTCACGACCGGCTACTGGTGTGAGAAGACGTGGGAAGAAGCCAAGGCACATTTCCCCGCCAGCTATGAGGCATGGGACGGTCGCACCGTGAAGCACGCCTTCTGCCCCAGCGACAGCGAAGTGAACTACGACGCGAGCAAGCAAGCCGCGTACGTGCACTACTGCAGCAACAACACGATCTACGGCACGCAGTTCCGCAACGCCGACGGCTCATTCCGCTATCCCAAGGTCCCCGCCAATGTGCCCGTCGTGTGCGACATGAGCAGCGACATCTACTCGCGCCCGCTTGACATCAACAAGTTCGGACTGATCTACGCCGGCGCGCAAAAGAACGTCGGCATCGCCGGCACCACGCTGGTCATCATCCGTGAAGACCTCGTTGATTCCGCGAAGAAGTTCGGCCGCAAGCTCTTCACGATGGAAAGCTACGCGACGCACGCCAAGGGCGAAAGCCGCCACAACACGCCGCCCGCGTTCGCGATCTACATGAGCGGCTTGGTCTTCAAGTGGATTCTCAAGCAGGGCGGCCTTGCCAAGATGCACGAACGCAACCTCGAAAAGGCGAGCCACATCTACAAGGCCATCGACGACAGCAAGGGCTTCTACAAGGGCCACGCGCGTCCCGACAGCCGCAGCCTCATGAACATCACCTTCCGCTGCCCCACGGCGGAACTGGATGACAAGTTCATCGCCGAAGCGTTCAAGAACCAGATGGACCAGCTCAAAGGCCACCGCGCCACGGGCGGCATCCGCGCCAGCGTGTACAACGCCATGCCCCGCGAAGGCTGCTTGGCACTGGCGCAGTTCATGAATGAGTTCGCTCGCAAGAACGGCTAACGGCCTGAACTCGTCATGCACAAACGTCTTTCCCGACCGATGAGTCGCGCACTGGGCATCACGTTGATGCTGCTGGGCGTCGGCCTCTTTATCGGCGGTTTGTTGCCGCTGTTTGGTGTTGACATCAACGGTCGCCGATCGGGCAACGGTGCCGGAAGCGGCATCGTCGCCGTGCTCATCGCCGGCGCACTCTTCAAGATCGGCTGGGACTATCTCCGTTACGGCGAGCAGCGCATGGACCTGGACTGACTGGCTGCGGTCATCGCTCTCGCTACGCTTCCCACATGGTCAACATCTCCGTCCGTTACGCCGGCAACAAGAAGTGCGATCTCGCTCACCCCGAAGGCGCGAAGCTCCGCACCGACGCGCCCAAGGACATCGGCGGCGACGCGACCGCTTTCAGTCCGACCGATCTCGTCGCCGCGGGCCTCGCGTCGTGCATTCTCACCACCATCGGCATGTACGCCGAGCGCAACGGCTTCACGATCGAAGGCGCGACCGCAACCGTCGAGAAGCACATGAACGCCACGCCGCGCCGCATCGGCAAGTTACCCGTGAAGGTCACGCTGCCCGCGAGCATCCCCGCTGACATGCGCGAGCGTGTGGAGCGAGTGGGTCACACCTGCCCGGTGCATGCCAGCCTGCATCCGGAAATTGAAGCTCCGATCATCTACGAGTACCGCTGATTGGGCATGCCCGTGTTTGGCCTGCGCTCGCGTTTCTCGCGCCAACCTTGCGCGACAAGTGGTGATCGCGCTGCCCGATTCGCGGGAACACCCGGTTAACCCCCGGCCAATGTGCGAATCGCGTGCAGTCGCGCTCATCATCTGCCGATGCGATGCGACATGAGCACGCAAGCCAACAAGACGCCCGGCGACATCCTCCTTGATGCAGGCACCAACGAACTCGAAGTGCTGGTCTTCGGCCTCGCGGGCGGCTACTACGGCGTGAACGTGGCCAAAGTGCGTGAAGTCATCAAGCCCATGCCCCTGACCGCCGCGCCGCATCAGCACGAGAGCGTGCTGGGCATGTTCAACATCCGCGGCAACGTGCTGCCCGTCGTTGATCTCGCCAAGCACCTCTCGCTGCCCCGCACGCAGAACCGCAAGGGCGAAGGCCGCGTCATCATCACCGAATTTAATGGCCTGCGCACCGGCTTCCTCGTCGACAGCGTCGATCAGATCTACCGCATGGGCTGGACCAAGGTCCGTCCCGCGCCCGAAGTCGGCACCGATGGCGTCAACGCCACCACGCCCATCACTGGCGTGATCGAGATGAAGGACAAGCTCATTCTCATGATCGACTTCGAATCCGTCGCCGACGCGATTCTCATCGAGCGCCGTCTGCGCATCGAAGCCGTCGAGAACACGCTGGGCGTGGACCGGGCCAGCAAGCGCGTCATCATCGCCGAAGATTCGCCCTTCATGCGCAACGTACTGCGCGAAGCCTTCCTCGCGAGCGGCTACACCAACCTCACCGTCTGCAGCAATGGCGAAGAGGCGTGGGAAGTCATCAACGCCAACCCCGCGCCCATCGATTGCCTCGTGAGCGACATCGAAATGCCGCGCATGGATGGCCTGCACCTCTGCAAGCGCGTGAAGGAAAGTCCCGCTCTCAAGAACACGCCCGTCGTGCTCTTTAGCAGTCTCATTAGCGACGACAACCGCAAAAAGGGCGAGCAGGTGGGTGCCGACGCTCAAGTCAGCAAGCCCGAACTGCGCGAAACCGTCGTGCTCGTCGACAAGGTCGTGAGCGGCCGTATCGAAGAAGTGCGAGCCGAGTCGCTGCAGCGCAAAGCGGCGTAAACGCGATTGCTCGCGCACATCACGTCACGAATCCCAAAATCCGATCTACCCTCTGCACCATGATTCACCCTTGGCACGAAGTCACTCCCGCCATCGAAAGCGCCGAACTGCCCGGCCACTTCCGCGCGGTCATCGAAATTCCCAAGGGCAGCAGCAACAAGTACGAACTCGACAAGAGTTCGGGTCTGCTCAAGCTTGACCGTGTGCTCAGTAGCGCGGTCTATTACCCCGCCAACTACGGCTTCATCCCGCAGACGCTCGCCGAAGACGACGACCCGCTCGACGTGCTCGTCTACTGCACCGAGGAGATTCCACCGCTCTGCCTGTGCGAAGCGCGCGCAGTGGGGCTCATGACGATGGTTGACAACGGCCAGCCCGACCACAAGGTCATCGCGGTGCTGCCGCAGGATCCGATTTACGCCGAGCGCACGACCGTCGCCGACTTCCCCAAGCACATCTTCAAGATGCTTCGCCGCTTCTTCGAAGACTACAAAACCCTCGAAGGCAAGGAAGTCGCCGTCGACGAAGTGCAAAGCGCCGAAGTCGCCCACCGCGTCATCGAAGAGAGCCTCGCTCGCTACAGCCGGGCCCGCCGGCTGGGCCAGCTCACGGGCTTGCGCTGAGCCATCGCATACGCTGGCTTGATGTCCGATCAGCACTCGCAGGAAATTCAACGCCGCCTCGCTCTCGCTCTCGCCGCCGCTGAGCAGATGGGCCAGGTCGCGATGCGTCTGTTCCAAAGTGACGCCATGACCACGGCGCGCAAAGCCGACGGCTCGGTCGTCACCCCCGCCGACAAAGACAGCGAAACGCTGCTGCGCGATCTCATCGCCAAAGCGTTTCCGCACGACGCGATCCTGGGCGAAGAGTTCGGCGAGCAACCCGGCAACTCCGGCTTCCGCTGGGTCATCGATCCCATCGACGGCACGCGGAGTTTCGTCGATGGCATTCCCACATTCGCCAATCTCATCGCCGTCGAGTTTGCAGGCCGCGCGGTTGCTGGCGTCGCAAACTTCCCCGCCCTCGCCGAGTGCGTCTGGGCAAGCGAAGGCCACGGAGCCCAGTGGCGCAGCCGCCAAGGCCTGCGCGTCGCTCGCGTCGCGCAATCAATCGAACTCAGCAAGGCCATGGTGCAGACCGCCAGCCCGCAGAGTTACGCGCGCCACGGCAAGCTCGCCTCGCTTGACAAGATCGCGAAGCAAACACTCCGCACGCATGGCTGGAACGATGCCTTCTCCTTCGCCCTCACCGCGACAGGCCGCAGCCACGCCACCGTTGCATTCGGTTTCTCGCGCTGGGATGTCGCGCCGTTTGAGATCATCTTCGCGGAAGCCGGGGGACAGTTGACCGACTGGACAGGCAAGGGCCCTGCCCTCGCCACCGCGCTGGGCACCAGTAAGTCGATGCAACCCGCCTTCCTCGACCTCCTCCTCTAACTTCGTCACTCCGTCACTTCCTCTCGCATGTTCGGCTCCCACCTCTCCATCTCCGGCGGCATGATCAACGCTCTGCTCGAAGCCGAGCAACTGGGCGTGGACACCGTGCAGGTGTTCACGAAGAACCAGCAGCAGTGGAAAGCGCCGCCGCTCGCCGAAGCCGCCGTCAACGACTGGCTGCGCGAACTCAAGCGCCTGGGCTGGCAGAGGCGCACCGTGAGCCACGCGAGCTACTTGATCAACCTCGCGTCAAACAACGACGAGCTTTTCGCCAAGAGCGTTGATCTCATGACCGACGAGATCGAGCGCTGCCAGGCGCTCTCAATTCCATACCTCGTGCATCACCCCGGCTCCTTCGTCGGCTGGAAACGCGAGCAAGGCATCGCCCGCATCGCCGAGGCGTACCGCGAACTTTTCAAACGAACCAAGGGCGCGAAAGTCATCTCCTGTCTCGAAGGCGTCTCGGGCGCTGGCTCACAAATCGGCGGCCCGTTCGAAGACCTCGCCGCGTTGCGCGCCGCGATCATCGATGCGACCGGGGAACCCAAGCGCGTTGGCTTCTGCCTCGACAGTTGCCACCTTCACGCTGCGGGCCATGACATGAGTTCGCTCGCCGCCGGCACCGCCACGCTCGCTCGCTTCGACGAAGTCTGCGGCCTCGCCAACGTCAAAGTCTGGCACATCAACGACAGCAAGGGCGCGCTGGGCAGCAAGCTCGACCGCCACGATCACATTGGCCTGGGCCATGTCGGCGGCAGTCCGATCAAGCACGTCAAGCCCGGCAAGACGGCCGAGCCCACCTTCTCTGCCAAGCGCGTCGCCGACTCGGGTTTCGCCGCCATCGTCCGCCACGCCGCCTTCGCCGACGTCCCCAAAATTCTCGAAACCCCCA
>DATGWV010000070.1:0-17727 GCA_035299305.1 Phycisphaerales bacterium
ACGCGCGAGCCGCTGGCGCGCGATCGGACGGGGCTGCTGTGGCTGTTGGACGTGTTTCGCGAAGGCGTTCGCGCGACGCCGTGGTGGCTCCATGTGTTAGTGATTGCGCTGGTGACGTGGAAGCGGCCGGCGTGGGGCGTGTTGCTGGCGAGTAATGCGGCGGCGAGTGATTTTGGGCCGGGCGTGGACATTTTCGTGGCGTTTGTGGGGTTGCTTGTGGGGATGGCGCTGTGGACGGTGCACGCGATGAGGATGTCAGCGCGTGCGCGAGAGGCGTCGCGTGCGGTGGCGTGGACGCGGCGGCTGGAACGCGCGGCGATCAGTGAGGGCTGGAATGCGGGTGTGCTGCACAGTTGGCGGCCTGAAGCGGCGGCGGGTCTGTGGATGGCGACGTCGAAGCGGCGCATCGCGGCGGCGGCGTATGTCGTTGGTGTGAGCGTGTGGTGCGCGGTGTCGCTGGTGGTGGGGCTCATCGGGTTTGTCATCATCGAGCATGGGTTTGCGGCGCGGCTGCATGGGTGGTCGGCGGTGGTTGCGAGTGTGACGCTGCTGCTGGGGATGCTCAAGATCGGCTGGAGTGCGCCGCGGGTAGCGTCGCTGCTCTCGCTGCGCGGGTGGCGGTTCACGCGCATCGCGTTTGAGCGATTGGTGCATTTTGAGTACTGGCCCACGTGGGCGGTGTATGTGCCGATTCTGCCGTGCTTGTTTGGGCTGGCGTTCAAGCATCGCAAGCTGCTTGCGTTTACGGCGGCGAATCCGGCAATCAGCAATGCGGGCGGGTTTGTGGGTGAGCACAAGTTTGATATCTTGCGCGATCTGGGCGCGTCGGAGCATGTGGCGCGGAGCGTGCTGGTCGGGAGTGAAGCGGATGGAACGGTGCGACTGGCGCGAGCGCGAGAGTTGCTGCGCGAGGTGGGGGCGTATCCGATCATCGCGAAGCCCAATGAGGGACAGCGTGGGCATGCGGTGAAGTTGATTCGTGATGATGCGGCGTTGGCGGCGTACCTCGCGATGATTCCCGGGGATGTGGTTTTGCAGGCGTTTGCCGAGGGGCCCAAGGAGTGCGGCGTGCTGTGGTGTCGGCATGCGGGGAAGGCTGACGGGTTCATCTTCAGCGTGACGGCGAAAGAGTTTCCGGTGATTGAGGGTGATGGTCAGCGCACGCTGGAGCAACTGATCGAGCGGCATCCGCGGTTTCGCAGGCAGCATCGCACGTTTCTGACGCGGTTTGCGACGGAGGCGACGCGTGTGCTGGCGCGCGGCGAGAAGTTTGCGCTGGGGGTTGCGGGCAATCACTGTCAGGGGACGAAGTTTGTTGATGGGGCGCATCTGATCACGCCGGAACTGTCGGCGGTGGTGAATGGACTGTGCCGAGCGTTTGCGCGGGAGCGGTTTGCGAACAACCCGCTGGGCGGGCTGGATTGGGTGCGGTTTGATGTGCGGTATGTAAGCGATGAACTGCTGCGGCAGGGGCGCGGGTTCACGATTGTGGAGATGAACGGCACGAGCGCGGAGAGCACGAACATGTATGACCCCGCGCGGAGCTTGTGGTGGAGCTATGGCGTGCTGTGGCGGCAGTGGCAGCAGTTGTTTGCGCTCGGGCGCGAGCGCATGGATGCGGGCGGGCGGGCGCTGACGGCTCGCGAGCTGCTGGCGATGAATGCGGCGCATGCGCGGCAGCGGCGGGGGAGCAGTGTGGCGGATTGACGGCACGTGCGAACTGTTGTGCGCGCGGTGTCTGTGTCAGTGTGGTGCGGCTACTTGGGTGTAGGCACGTGCATGTGGGCCTTTGTGCCGGTGATGTTGGTGAGGCCCCAGTCGCGGATGGCGACGAGCACGGGGAAGAGGGATTGGCCGCGTGGGGTGAGTTGGTAGAGTGATGCGCCTTCGCGCTGAGGTGAAGCGTGGGCGGTGATGAGGCCTGCGCTCGTCAGGCGTGTGAGGCGTTCGGCGAGGATGTTGGTGGCGATGCGCTCGGGGGACTGCAGGAACTCGTGATAGTGTGATTTGCCGGCGAAGAGATCGCGGATGACGAGCAGCGTCCACTTGTCGCCAACGATGTCGAGCGTGCAGGCGATGGGGCAGGCGGAGCGCTTTTTGCTGGCGACTGCTTTGCTCGTGCGTTTGGTGGGGCGCTTCATGGCGCGGCACCGTAGGTGACGGGTTCAACTTCGCTAAGGCGGCGTTTGGCTTCGTCCCACAAGGGCGGAACTTGGGATGCGGGCCATGCGAAGCGCGCGAAGCGGGCGGATTTGACGGCCCTGATGCCTTCGCGCATGGCTTCGCGGTGGATGGGGGCGCGGACGAACGCGTTGAGAGCGGCTTCGTCGCGCCAGACGGTCATGGTCCAGACTTCGTTGCCGAAGACGCGGGTGCGGACGCTGTGACCGATGTAGCCGTCGCGGTTTGGAAGATCGCGGATCACGCGGTGGGTGTAGTCGTCGAAGGCGGCGCGGTTGGAGCCGTCGAGTTGGGCGTTGGTGAGGCCGATCCAGACGGTGTCGGTTGCGCCGGGCAGCGTGACGCCTTTGCCGCGTGCGTAGCCGGGGCCTTTGAAGGGCGTGGCGACCTGGCAACTGACAAGGAAGGGAGAAGCCGCGATGAGGGCGGCGAAGGGGAGGAGGAGGGTGCGGAGGCGGGGACGCGGCATGAGGGTCTCGCAAGATATCGAACTAGATAGGGGTGGCGCGAGGTTACTTGCATATTGCAAGTGATATGTGCATGCTACGTTTGTGCGTGATCTGCAGATGCAGTGGCGGCAGTGATTTCACGCGAGGGAGCGTGGATGCATGAAGTTGCGGTGGAGGCGGTTATTGTGCCATGCGTTGGTGAGGAGCAGCACGCCGCTGAGGAATGAGATTGCTGCGGCGAGGAGCGCAACGGTGCTGGCGAGTCGGACTTTCTGCACGTACAGCGCTTTGCCTTCGGGCACGAGCTTCTGGGACAGGTTGAAGATCAGGCTCCAGCGAGCTTTCGGATCGTCGGCATGGCGCGGCGTGAAGTGTGATCGAGTCTGCAGGAGATAGGTTTCCAATTGTGCGTTCGTCACGCCGAGGCTGTCGAGGGCTTTCATCGCTTCGGGCGTGATGAGCATGTCGGTGTAGCAGCAGTGGGCGTGGCCGTCTTTGAGGCCGGTGACGATGCTGAGTATGGCGAGAGGGAGACTCGCGAGCAGGAAGAGGATGCCGAAGGCGATGAGCAGGCGCTGCATGAAGTGAGGATACGAAAAAACCCCGCCGCGTGAGCGACGGGGTTCTTTGGTTTATCCACTAGTGCCTAGTTCCTAGTCCCTAGTGCCTTCTGTCTTACTTGATGATGTCGGTCACAGCGCCCGAGCCGATGGTCTTGCCACCTTCGCGGACGGCGAAGCGGACACCCTTTTCCATAGCGACCGGCTTGCCCATGAGGTCGACTTCGATTTCGACGTTGTCACCGGGCATGCACATTTCGGCGCCGCCGAGCAGCTTGACGGTGCCCGTGACGTCGGTGGTGCGGAAGTAGAACTGGGGGCGGTAGTTGCTGAAGAACGGAGTGTGGCGGCCGCCTTCTTCCTTGGTCAGCACGTACACCTGGCCCTTGAACTGCGTGTGGGGCTTGATGCTGCCCGGCTTGCAGATGACCTGGCCGCGTTCGATCTGGTTCTTTTCGAGGCCGCGGAGGAGCACACCGACGTTGTCGCCGGCCTGGCCGCTGTCGAGGGTCTTCTGGAACATTTCGACGCCGGTGATGACGCTCTTGAGGTTTTCAGCGGTGAGGCCGACGATTTCGACGGCATCGCCGACCTTGATGACGCCGCGTTCGATACGGCCGGTGGCGACCGTACCGCGACCCTTGATCGAGAAGACGTCTTCGACGCTCATGAGGAAGGGCTTGTCGACTTCGCGAGCGGGCTCGGGGATGTAGCTGTCGATGGCATCGAAGAGGTCATCGATGGGCTTGCAGGCCTTGTCATCGCTGGGGTTTTCGAGAGCGAGCTTGCTCTGGCCGCGGATGACGGGGGTGGTGTCGCCCGGGAAGCCGTACTTCTTGAGGAGTTCGCGAACTTCGAGTTCGACGAGGTCCAGGAGTTCGGGATCGTCAACGAGGTCGACCTTGTTGAGGAAGACGACGATGTGGGGCACACCGACCTGGCGGGCCAGGAGGACGTGTTCGCGGGTCTGGGGCATGGGGCCGTCAGCGGCGGACACGACGAGGATGGCGCCGTCCATCTGAGCGGCGCCGGTGATCATGTTCTTGACGAAGTCGGCGTGGCCCGGACAGTCAACGTGGGCGTAGTGGCGGTTCTTGGTTTCGTACTCGGTGTGAGACGAAGCGATCGTGACGGTCTTGTTGGCGTCACGCACCGTACCACCCTTGGTGATTTCGGCGTAGGTCTTGGGCTTCTGACCGTTCTTGACGGCCGAGCGGGCCGAGAGAGCGGCGGTCAGGGTCGACTTGCCGTGGTCGATGTGACCGATGGTGCCGACGTTGACGTGGGGCTTGGTGCGGGCGAATGTTCCGATTGCCATAGAGAAAACTCCTCAACCAGAGAACGGGACACCCGGTGTAGAAGACCTGGGGCGGGGCTTCCCAAAACGCCTCCACCAAGCCAGCGCCGGAAACGATTGCAAACCCGAAGAAAGACGCCCCGGTTGCCAAAGCCGCGGCGGACCTTGTTCGTCGGTCACTTTGTCTTTGGACTCGTCGGCACCGGCACACGCCGACGAGGGGACCAAAGGCTTGCTCAACGTCCGAAAAGCGTGAGCATCGTGATCGAAAGCCGCCCAAGGGACTTGAACCCTCGACCTCTCCCTTACCAAGGGAGTGCTCTACCACTGAGCTAGGGCGGCGGCAGCGTCTGCGGCTGGTGCATCCTGCAACCAACTGCGAGACAGAGACTTGTACCACGTTGGGGCCGCGAAGCCGCCCTTGGTTGGCACACCCAGCGCAAGCGACGTCAACGACGCAGCCTCCCGCGCGGGGTCAGGATGGTAGAGGGGGGTAGGCCGGGGGTCAACCTATATGGAAAGGATGGTGCGGGGTGGCCCGAGGCGGGGTAGCCTTGGGCATGACGCATGGATGGCGCGACGACGGGCGGCGAGCGGGGCGGTTGGCGGCGATGGCGATGCTCGCCGGGGCGGTGGTGGCGTTGGGCGGCTGCTGGACGTATCGCGCGGGGGAGCGGGAGCGGTTGTCGCGCGAGCCGGCGCGGGTGCAGCCGCAGGAGTGGCCCATGCGGACAACGGGGGTGCTGGAGGAGTTGAAGCGTGTGACGCCGAACGTCATTCGCGAGTTTGTTGTGGCGCCGGGGGCGACGCTCGAGCAGGTACCCGAGCCACTGCGAGCGGCGATTGAGAAGCCGGACATCACGATTGTGCATCAGGGGATCTATGGCAAGTGTCTGGTGCGGGTGTTTGGAGAGATGCGGTACAGCTCGAATACAGAGATGGACGCTGCGCTGCGCAAACAAGAGAAGACATGGTCGGGGTTTGAAAGCAATGCACGCGCGATGACGAGTCGCACAATTGGCAACGAGCGTGCGAGATACGGGCAACTGGTATCGCTTGCGATCGATGCATACTTCAACGAGGAGTATGCCAAGGAGAATGTGCCGTTTCGGCGGTCGTCGGATGACGCGCGGTACTTCGTGACGGCGGGGCTCGCGCTGCGATTGCCGCCTGAGCAGAAGACAAAGCCGCGAGGCGTGTTGATTCACTTGACTGCGCTGGTGGGGAATCCGTTTGAAACGAAGGTCATGGATCACCTGGAGAAGGCGGGGTGGGTGAGCTTTGACATCGACACGCAGACCAATGTGCTGCCGGAGATTCCGCCGAGGAATCGCGAGAAGATCGAGGAGTTGACGGAGCGCCAGACGAAGCTGATCACGCGGTATAGCGCGCTGGTGGGCGAATCAACGTCGCTGCGAGCGAGGGGTGTGGGTGAGCGATTGCCTGTGGTGGTGCCGGCGCAGCATCGCGGCGAACTGAGCGCGATCCAGCGCGAGTATGTGAGCTTGAACAAAGAGATTGAGAAGCTCTCAAAGGGCTCGTACCAGTTCTGCGAGGGGGATGATCCCGATGCGACGGCGCGGGTGTTGGCGAGTGAGTTGGACAATGCGATTGCGGGGAATGCGTATGCGGTGGAGGCGATTGTGCAGTACATTCGGCGCAATCGGCGGGACTTGGATGGGGTGCCGATCGTCGTGATCGGGTTTAGCGCGGGCGGGCTGGCGACGCCGGCGAGTGTGGCGCGTGTGCGCGATGATGTTGAGGCGGCGGTGATGGTGGGGGCGGGCGCGAACTTGCTGATGCTGAGTCAGGAGAGTTCGTTGACGGATGGGGGCGTGCGGCTGCTATGCGGCGAGGAGAAGTTGCCGCGTGCGGTGCGCGAGGATTTGTATGTTCGGTATCTGACGTACTCGAAGCTTGATCCGTATCACACGAGTCAGGCGATGATGGGCATGCCTGTGCTGCTGCTGCATGGATCGTGGGATGGGTGGGTGCCGGCGAAGGGGGGCGAATTGCTGTGGGAGCGGCTGGGTCGGCCTGATCGTGTGACGCTGCTGGGCGGGCACACGCTGCTGTTTTATCTGCTCCCGGGTCAGAGTGAGCGGATCGCGGCATGGCTGGAGGCAAATGTTCGCAAGCCGGCGGGGGATTCGCGATAGTGGGATCACCAATGTGGGGCGATGTGCAATGCCGATAGGAGGATCGGACATGCATGTGCATGCGCCCGGCGCGCTGTTCGAGAGGATGCAGCGCGAGGCGATTGAGTTGGACGAATTGGTTGTTGGGCAGTGCGGTTACCTCGTGGCGGGCTGTGCTTGAGGCGAAGACATGACGGCCTCGGTGAGTGGCTCGACAACCCAGCAGGCGCGAGATGTCGCCGCAAGTGGCGACGCAGGTGCGGCGCGCGCGGAGTTTGTGTCTTTGTTTGAACCGGCGCGCGGGCAGATGTGGCTCATCGCGGCGGGCGTGACTGGAAACCGGAGCGAAGCGGACGACGTGTTGCAAGAGGCGGCGATCATCGCGATGCGAAAGTTCCATGAGTTCACGCCCGGGACCAACTTCAACGCGTGGATGGCGGAAGTGACGCGCAACACGGCGCGCAATGCGCGGCGCAAACGCGGACGCAGCGACAAGCTGACGCGGGCGGTCGCGGCTCAGGGCGTGCGCGAGACGCAGGACGCCGAAGCGACTTCGGCGGGGCATGCGGGCTCGGTGCATGCTGAGAAACTGCTGGCGGCGGTTGCGGGGCTGGAAGAGACGGCACGGACGTGCCTGCTGCTGCGCGTGGTGGGCGGGTTGTCGTATGAAGCGATTTCGCGTGTGGTGCAGGTGCCGGAAGGGACGGCGATGAGTCATGTGTTCCGTTCGCGTGAAGCGCTGCGGAAGCGATTGCTGGACGGCATGGGAAGGGAGAAAAGCGGGACGCGATGAGCACGCCGGAGTTTCCATCCTCGGATTTGCCGGGCGCGAGCCTGGATGCGGCGCGCAGTGAGCGCATCGCGCGGTATGTCGATGGCATGCTGAGTGATGTCGAGCGCGTCGCGTTTGAGGCGGAGATGCTGCGCGATGGGGAACTGGCGCGCGAGGTGCAGGCGCAGCGCGAGGCGGATGTGGGGCTGCGGATGTTGTTTGATCCGGCGCAGGCGGCGGAAGTTTCGCTTGATGAGGTGGCGGAGACGCCGCTGGGCTGGTGGCGGCGCGGCTGGGTGCGCTTTGCCGCGGCAATTGTGCTGCTGGGATTGACGTGGCTGATTGTGGAGCCGTTTGTGTGGCCCAATCCGCTGGCGGTGGCGTATGCGCGCGAGCGGAGTGAGAACTTCAAGCCGTATGCGGTGTGTACCACGCCGGAAGAATTTCAGTCGTGGACGCGTGCGGCGCTGGGCGAGCCGCTCGCGACGACTGAAGTGCCGGCGGATATAGAGCTTGTGGGCTGGGATTACGCGCCCGAGGTCGCGGGGTACACGTCGGTGCTGATCGCGAAGATTGATGATCGGCGTGGCGGCCCGCCGCATGATCAGCATGTGCTGGTGATGATGGACCGTGCGGATCGTGCGCGGCGTGTGAGCCATCGGCTAATGGGCGATCTGCATGTGTTTGAGGCGACGATCGGCGAGGTGCGCCTGACGGAAGTGTCGCCTTATGAGGTGCCTTTGGTGCTGCCGCTGCTGCGCAAGGCAGGGTGTGAGAAGAGCAAGGCGGGGGGATGAGCGTGGGGGTATGAAAAATGTGAGCGTGCATGAAAAAACCTCCGCGATGATCGCGGAGGTTTTTGAGTTGGTGAGGCTGATGCGGGCTTAGGCCGGCAGGAGCTTCTTGAGGTCGGCGAACTTGGCGGTGAAGCCGTCCCACATGGTCTTGGCTTCGGTGAAGAGCTTGCTGAAGTCGCCTTCCTTGAAGTTGGTCAGGTCGCCGACCATCTTTTCCATGGCGGGAACCTTGGCCTGGAGGTCCTTGACGAGGCCTTCGGCCTGGGTCTTCTTGGCAGAGTCGGTAATGCTGCCGACCTTCTTGGCGGCGTCATCGAGGCCCTTCTTCATTTCGGGCCACTGCTTGGTGACGGTGTTGTCGATCCAGGTCTTGCTTTCGGCCTGGAGCTTGGCGAGGCCTTCCTTCGCAGCGTCAACAGCGGCGGCGCCCTTTTCCTTGGCGGCGGCAGCGGCGTCCTTGGCGGCGTCGGCGGTCTTGGCAGCCGCGTCCTTCGTGGCGTCAGCGGCCTTGTCGGCGGTTTCAGCGACCTTGTTGCCAGCGTCCTTGGCGGCGTCGGTCGCGGTGCTGGCGGCGCTCTTGGCGCTGTCGGCGGCCTTGTTCAGCATGTCGGTGGCGCCGGCGGTTGTGCCTTCTTTCTTCTCGCAGCCGGCGAGGCCGACGAGGGCGGCGGCGCCGACAACCAACAGCAGGTTCGTGATCTTCATGTGTAACTCCGTGTGTTTGACTACGTTCCGTATGGCTCGCGGCCGACGCCCACGTGGGTCGGAACTTCGCGGCCCATAGCTTTCGCTACGACGAGGCGGACCCAGCGTTTGGGGCCTGCGCCTATGCGTTCCCATAATAGGCATGCCCGGGGACGGGGGTTGCGAACATTGTGCGAACAGACTTCGGTGTGATCGTGGTATCTTGCCCGGGTGGACGGGCATCGAAAGGGCACGCCGCCCACGGCGAGGTGCACCGCCTCGCTCCGGCTATCTACAGAAGGGACGTTTCATGAGTTCGGGCCCGATTTCATCTGCTTCGCCCATGCAGCCCGACGCCGCCCGTGAGGCCATTGCGGTGGGGGACGCGGTGCCGGTCAATTACCTGGCGTTGCCGTGGCGGGCTCGGCTGGCGCACGTGGAAGAGACGATGCGCGTGGTGAGTACGTACACCGATCCGGCGGAGATGGTGGCGGCGTATGCGCGGCGGATGCGGGGCAGTCTGTCGCCCGGGCACACGATGGCGTTGTCGCGGCGCGGGCTGGAGAAGCCGCGGGTGCGCGTGACGCGGTCGACGCTGTGGAGCCATCAGCCCGATCCGTGGCGCGAGACGAGCAAGCTGCCGGTGTTTGAAGGGGGCATCTTGAGCCAGCTGATGCACAACGGCACGTCGGTGCTGATGCCGACGTTCACGGTGGAGCGGAGCGACCCGGCGTATGAGTATTTGAAGCATGCCAAGAGCCTCGTGGCGGTGCCGCACTTTGAAGATGGCGAATCGTTCAACATGGTGGTGCACACCAGCTTTGTCGAGAACGGCTTTGATGCGGAGAAGTTTCCGGAGTTCGTGCAGACCAGCATGCTGTTTGGGCGCAGCACCAAGAACCTGGTGCTGTCGCGCGATCTGCGGCTGGCCAACGAGCGCATGGACGCGGAGCTGAAGACGGTGCAGGACATTCAGTTGTCGCTGCTGCCCAGCGAGGCGCCGGCGATTGCGACGCTGGACGTGGCGACGCACTATCAGACATCGACGCGCGCGGGTGGCGATTACTACGACTTCTTCAAGCTGCCTGATGACCGCTGGGGCGTGCTGGTGGCGGACGTGTCGGGGCATGGCACGCCGGCGGCGGTGCTGATGGCGGTGGTGCATGCGATTGCACACCTGATGCCGGGCGAACCCATGCCGCCGGAGCGCGCGATGGAGTTTGTGAATCGCGCGCTGAGCAGTCGGTACACGCGCGGCGGCGGTGATTTTGTAACGATGATCTACGGCATTTACGACGACAAGCAGCGGACACTGACGTTTGCGAATGCAGGGCACCCGGCGCCGCTGCTGCGCGATGTCGATGGGACCATTCGCACGATCGAGCATCCGGATACGGGCTTTCCGCTGGGCATTGTGGAAGATGCGACGTATGGCACGCACACGGTGCAACTGCAGCCGGGACAGATGCTGGCGATTTACACTGACGGCATCACCGAGGCGTTCAACGCGAAGACGGAGATGTTTGGCGAGGCGCGGCTGCGCGAAGCGATGCAGCGCGGCACGAATGCGGGCGACACGTTGAACGCGATTGTGGAGAGCGTGGGGACGTTTGCGGGGCTGGCGGCGCGAAGTGATGACAGGACGCTGGTGGTGGCGCAGGTGCGGTGAGGGGGCGGGGAAGGCGAGCAGGCACGAAGGCACGGGGGCACGCAGGCACGAAGGGGAAGTGTGCGGAGAGGTGGCTGACGGTGCGGTACACGATTTGTTTTACGTGCAAAGATTCACACGGGCATTGGAGTGACCTTGAAACGAGGATCGCCAGTGTCTTCGTGGAGTACACGGTGGCGCGCGGGATCAAGGAGCGCTCGCTGCGGGAGGTGTTTGTTGATCTCAATGAGGGCCTGATCGAAGCGGTTGGTTGGGTGCCGATGTACAACGTTTCAGTCGCGGGTCTGCGCGAGTTCGCGGAGGCGATGCAGGCGTTGTACATGGATGTGTCGCAGAATCGCTTTGACTATTCGTTTCATCCGTGGCCTTGGTACTTTCGCAATATGCTGACGCGCGATCTGACTGCGCTGCGGAGTTTGCTGGTGGTGCACATCCATGCTCGCGAGCAGGGGTATCTGCCTGAGCCCGCGGCGTCGTGAGGCGTGCGTAGGCGGGGGTGCGTGTGGAACGATTGTGCGGGCGCGTGCGGTGCGTGGTTGGGGGCGTGAACTGCGGGAGCGCGGGCGAAGTCGGGGCACAATCGAGCTCAGTTGCCCGAACAACGAAGGTAAAAGCCCGGGCAACGAAGGCAAATGCCCGAATGAAGAGCGCGATTGCCCGAACAACCGAGGCAAACACTCGGGCAACGAAGGCAAAAGCCCTGGTGTTTGCGGCAAAACTTCGGGCAACGGAGGCAAAAGCCCGGGTGTTTGAGGCAAAAGCCCGAATGAAGTGCGCGAGTTGTGTGAGCGCGAGCGTCGCGCGCGGGGCGTTTTCGCGGGTTATGCGGGCACATCGCGACATTGCTGCGCGGCAAGCTGTGCTTTGTTTGTGTGATCGTCGCGACATGCGCGTGCGAACCGTGCGAGGCGGGTGGTGGGCGTCGCTGCTCGCGTGATAACCGCGCGGTTGACGTGACGCGCACCAACTGCAGGGAGATGCAATTGCTGCGTGTACGATTGCTGCAGCGTGCCGCGGTATAAGTTGACCATTGCGTATGACGGGACGGACTTCTGCGGGTGGCAGAAGCAGGAGCCGTTTGCGGATAGTCACACGCCGCCCAAGGCGGCGCGGCGGTTGGCGAGTGGGGAGCGGACGCTGCGGGGCGCGAGTGATGCGGCGGAGACGGCGGCGCATGAGGCGATGATTCTGGAGGAGCTCGGGACGCGCGAGGGGGAGACGCGGCCGCGGATTGCGCTGCGCACGGTGCAGGCGGTGGTGGAGCGGGCGGTGCGCGAGATTGTGCGCGAGCCGATTGTGCTGCAGGGAAGCAGCCGGACGGATGCGGGTGTGCATGCGCATGGGCAGGTTGCGGCGTTTAGTTGCAGCCCGCGCGAGGCGATGAGCGTGAGCGCGGAAGATACAAGCGCGAGCGATGAAGCGAATCAAGTGAGTGCCGATGCGGCGAGCGGCGAGCAGGCCAGCGCGGGGTCGCGATCGGGCGGGTGGCCTGTGGAACGCGGCACGGAGCGGTTGCTGCGTGCGCTCAACAGCCGGTTACCTGATGATGTGCTCGTGAAGGCGATTGAAGTCGCGAGCAATGACTTTGATCCCACCAACGACACGGTGGCGAAGGCGTATTCGTACACGCTGCATGTGGGGGAGATGCGACCGCTTCGTGATCGGCGGTTTGTGCATCATGTGCGCGAGCAGCTTGATGTTGAGGCGATGCACGCGGCGGCTCAGCATTTGGTGGGCGAACATGATTTTGTGAGCTTCGCGGCGCTGCATCATGGACGGCTGACGACAGTGCGGACGATTTTCGCGTGCAGCGTGCGCGAGGTGGAGAGTGTTGATACCGCGGGCACGAGCGGGACGCGGCGTGTGCGTATCGATGTGTCGGGGAGCGGGTTCCTGTACAACATGGTGCGGATCATCAGCGGGACGCTGGTGGATGTGGGGCGCGGGCGGGCGAAGGCGAGTGATGTGCCGGGGATGATCGCGGCGAAGGATCGGCGTGCTGCAGGGCCGACGCTGCCGCCGACGGGGTTGTGCTTGGAATGGATTCGATACGGCGACAAGAGCAACGAACGAGCGAGCGCGGGGTTGTGAGTCTCTCGCGACTGTGCGGCGCGGCGCGTCAGTTGCCCAGGCCCACTTTGCGATAACCGGCTTGCGTGCAGATGGCGTGGATGCGGACGACGTCTTGGTAGGGGACGTCGGGCTGGGCCTGCACGAGGATGACGGCGTCGCTTTGGCGATCGGCGGGGATGGCTTCGCTGAGGGCTTGCGTGACGCCGCTGAGTTGGATGCGGCGTGGTTCGCCTGCGCCTTGGAGCGTGATGATGGTGGCGTCGGCTTCGCGCGAGAGTGCGAGCTGGATGCGTGGCGGGGGCGTTTGGGTTTGCGGCGCGACGGCGTCTTGCTTGGGGATGCGCGTGGCGACGAACCACTCGGGCCCGAGTACCACCGCGCTGGCCATGAAGAAGATGAGAATGACCATGACGACATCGACCATGGGCGTCATGTTGGGGCCGCTGTGGGCTTCGTACATGGCGCGGGCGCTGCGCATGCGGGAGAGGGGGTTGTTCTTCATCGCCCGCCTCCGCTGGCACCGCCGAGGGAATCGCGCGTGGTGATGAGCTTGAGGCTGCTGACGCCGGCTTGTTTGCAGGCGTCGACGATGGGTTGCACGTCGCCGTAGGCGAGGCGCTTGTCGGCGCGGAGGCTGACGGGCTGGGTCTGCGTGCCGTTGATGAGATCGGGCATGCGCAGGATGAGTTCGCTGGCGAGGCGTTCGACGGCGAGTTCTTCGCCATCGAGCGTGAGGATTTTGGAGCCGTCTTCGGCGAGAGCGAGGTTGATCACCAGACCCCGGTCCTGCTGCTGCGAGCCTTGGAGCGCGCTGGGGAGATCGACGCGGGCGGAGGTGTCGGTCGCGAGCTTGCCCACGATGAGATAGAAGACGATGAGCACCATCACCACGTCGATGAGCGGCGTGACGTTGATTTTGTCAACGGGGGCGGAATGGAAGGTGCGGAGACGCATGGAGACAGGCACTGGGGACTGGGCGCTGGGCACTAGGGGGAGACGGGATCAGCCGGCGCGGCTGGAGAGGGCTTCGACGATCTCGCTGGCGACGACCATGGCGCGGGTGCAGAGGCGGTCGACTTTGTTGCGGAGGATGCCGTATGCGAGCAGGCAGGGGATGGCGAGGCACAGGCCCAGCAGGGTGTGAAAGAGGGCTTTGCTGATGCCCAGGCTGAGCTGGGCGGGGCCAGCCTGGCCGCCTGTATCGCCAAGGCTCGTAAAGGCGAGGATCATGCCCCACACGGTGCCGGCGAGGCCCACGAGGGGGCCCAGGTTGCCGATCACGTTGAGCATGTCGATCTTGCGGAACCAGATCGCGGACTCTTCGCTGGCGGCCATTTCGGCGGCTTCGCGCATCGCGCGGGGGTTGGCGGGCGCGCTGAGAGCGGCGCGGACGATGCGCGAGATGAGCGAGTCGTCGCGCACGCAGGCGTCGCGGATGTCTTCGACGCGGCCTTGCTTGGCGAGGTCGAGCAGCTTGCCGGCGTGGCGGTCGGGGGCGATGTTCTTGGATTTGACTTCCAGAAACGCGAGGACGATGAGCGTGACGCCGACGATCGAGCCCGCGATGAGCAGGATCGTAAAGACGTCGAAGGACTGCATGAACAGCGACCAGAGGCTGGTGCGCGAGGCCTGGGCGAGCGTGAACATGCGGCAAGTATTGGGGCTCTGAAGCGTCTCAGCGTGCGGGGTACCATCGAAGATGCTGTACCGGCCCGCCGTCGTTGTTGTCGCCTTGTCGTCCATGGTTGTCGGCTTCGCGGGGTGCGCGAAGTCCAAACTCGAGATGGTGCGCGACAAGTCTGACAGCGTGGAGAGCACGCTGAAGAAAGAGCAGAAACGCGTGCTCGCGCTGGGGCCTGACGCGGCGGACCGTCGCGCGCGGCTGAATCATCTCAACGAGATGCAGTACTCACTGCGAGCGGCGAACGTGGGGCTGGCGGCGATTCCGTGGATGCCCTTCGACACCGAGCAGGACCGCGACCTTGCGCTGGATGTGATGGACGAGGTGTACGACACGATTGATTGGAACATCCCGCTGGGGCCGGATGATCCCAAGAGGCCGTTCCCGGCGCAGTGGAGCGGGAACTCGCTGAAGCTGCGGTGAGTGGGGGAGTATCAGATAGCAAGACTGATCAATGGACACAGGCGTGCGGCGGATTGCTGCACGCCTGTTTGGTTGTCTTGATGTGGCTGTTCAGCCATTTGGCCATCTGGTGATGTGGCGATCCGGTGATTTACGGACAGGTTCCGCCAGCGAGGACATTGAAGAAGTCGATGACGTCCTGGTCTTCGGCGGTGACACCATTGTTATTGAAATCCATGTCATTGCACACTGCGCACTCCGCGCCGGCGAGGACATTGAAGAAGGCGATGACGTCCGCGTCTTCGGGAAAGACGGTGTTGTTGTTGAAGTCGATGGAGTCACAACGTGTCGATGCAACCAGCGTTGCGAAGCCAGCGACTCCGTGCGATTCAACCGCGTCAAAATCGCCCACCACATCCACACTTCCATCCGCAGCAGGGACTATTACGGCGATCGTTGGGTCCGGCGATGGTTCCAATGTCAATTGCTGCGTCGGTACGCGGCGAACAGGTGGAGCCACCGCCTGCCAGTGGCTCCCGGTCCAGCGAGCGACTGACATCGATCGCTCACGCAAATTCCCTGGTGGGCTGTGATTCCCCGCTGCCCACAGTTCGCCCGTCGGATGCACCACGAGCGAAGCGACATCTCGCAGGTTTGAGCCCAGCGTCTTCCAGCCGGTCGGTTGCAGTTGCACGACCGATGTTGCCACGCCGGAAACTCCAAAGGTACCGCCGAGGACCACAGTGCCCTCGTAGATCACAAGTTGAGAAACCTGCGCGGCGAATCCATCGAGAGTATTGAGATCGGTTCCAACCTGTGTCCAAGTCGTGCCATCAAGACGCAGAACGCGCGTGCGTTGTTCCGCGATGGGGCTTGTTCCATTGACATCGATCACGTACACATCGCCGTTCTGTGGTGCGTACAGGCCCTGGAGACTGGTGGCACCCGGAACAGCTACAACGTTCCACGAGTTGTCTTGCAGTATCGCAACTCGCGGCTGGGAGGCTGATGAAATCACGATGCTGCCGGTTGGAAGCACGGCAACTGCACTCGCAGTGAACGGCGGCGTGAGACGTTCCCATTCTCCGGCTTGCCAGCGATGCAGGCGGACCGGACGGCTGGTGGCAGTCTGCTCAACTGAGGCGACCACGACTGAACCGTCAGGCCCCGCCGCCATCGCATAGACGTAGACCGTGTCCAAACTTGGGCCAGGCATCGCGTGCCACTGCCCCTGTGATCGCCTCGCGAACACCGGCGTCGCCAGCCCGTCAAACTGTTCTAACGAGCCAGCGACGACCAGGTCGCCATTGGACAGGCGGACACCGTGAGTCACCGCGCCGTCGGTCCCTCCCGGCAACGGCGAGAGCGTGTCGTTTGCGAGAATCCCGTTCATTCTCGCTCCACCGCAGAAGATGCTGCCATCAGGAAGATGGGTGAGCGAGTAGATGCCCTGCCATGCAGGAATGACCGGATTTCCACCACGCTGCGGAGGAACTGCAATCGGACGCCATGATCGCGTTGCGTTGTCGAAGCGGACAAGCTGACGCCACGTTTGCCATTCAGTCGTGAAGAACCTCTGAAACGTGCCCGCGACAATGATGCTGGAATCGGCAAGTGCGGTCATTGCACGAACGGTTGGCGAGGTGCTTGGCGCACCCGCTGAGCCAGGAATTGTCACAGCGGTTGTACCGGTGACTTCACGAAAGAAGACTTGGCTGCTGCCGTACCCGACGAACAGTCGATTCTGTGGCGTAATCGCGAAATTGTGCGTGGAAGATCCTGCCGCTGGAACGGAAGTCCAGACCGATCCCACCCGCTGATGTATCAAACCGTTGCGTGTTCCCGCGAGAAATCGACCATCGGCGCCAAGGGCAAGTTTGCACTGGGGACCAGCGGCAAATTCTGTCATCGCGACCCAGTTCGCCCCGTTCCATCGCCGTAGGTCGACGGGCTGACCTGGCAAGATGGTCGTGTCGCTCGCCGCGTACAGCGTGCCCTCCGCGTCCATGGCAAGGTGCCCGATGCTCGGAGACGTGAATGGGAAACTACCGACACGCGCCCACTCACTGCCAGTCCACTTTGTCACGCCGAACAAATCGCCCCGGTAAAGCGTGTTGTCAGGTGCCACAAAAAGCGCATGCGTTCGGCTACTGAAATCGACCAAACCCAGTGGATGCCACTCGTCTGTCGCAAGGTCGTACGTCGCGACGCCGCCAACAAGTCGTGACCCGGCAACGGAGAACGTGCCGCCAGCGACCAGCAGCGGCGCAACCGGCCCCTCGCCATCCGGATCCCACATCGTGGATGCCAGGATCGTTCCGTTCGTTGTCGAAAGTCCCGGACCGGGGACCCAGTCGAAGAGTTGCGAAGCACTCGCGGCCCCGGAGGCACAAGCGAGCGTCAGGAAAGTCGTTACAACAGTTTTTCGCATCGTGTGATCCACTCAAGGAAAGAATCACGAGCGATACAGACAGCTCGCCGATGCGGTTGCGACTCGAGGTTGCCGACCTGTTGTATTTGCATTTTGTTTGGATATAGAGACCGTCCGCCGCAAGGAAACTTGGACGAGCACCGTCTATCCTTGCGGCCCCCCAGGTCTTTGAGTGATTGGCGGCCTGTGCTGTCCCTCGCTGGCGCTCGGGTTCGTTTAGACAAGGAACATCCGCCGTGAAGATTCGCACTGACGAAATCGCGTCCGTCATCAAGCAGGAAATCGAGCAGTTTGGCTCGGCTCTGGAAGTCGCCGAAGTCGGCCGCGTGGTCGAAGTCGGTGACGGCATCGCCCGCATTTATGGTCTGGGCAAGGCCATGGCAGGCGAACTCCTCGAGTTCTCCACCGCCGAAGGCGCGGTCATGGGCCAGGTCTTCAACCTCGAAACCGACACGGTCGGCGCGGTCGTGTACGGCGACTATCTGAAGATCAAAGAAGGCGACATGGTGAAGAGCACCGGTCGTCTGCTCGAAGTGCCGGTGGGCGAAGCCCTCCTGGGCCGCGTGGTCGACCCCCTGGGCGCCCCCATCGAC
>DATGWV010000071.1:0-1525 GCA_035299305.1 Phycisphaerales bacterium
GAGATAATCACCCGGCCCCTTGATGCGACGCGACCGCTCGTAGGCCTCGAGACTGAGTTCGCGTCCGATCTCGGGGTGTTCGTTCTGCAGCACGAGATTACTCGCGACCAGCAGCATGACATCAATCGTTCTTGGGGAATCATCGCCGTATGCCTTGCGGCACAGTGCGAGCGCCCGCAGGTACATGTCTTCACGACCGATGGTGGTCTGACTGAACGATGCGCTGCGAGCCAACAGCACCGCCATGTCGGCGGCGAGATCGGCGTCGGATTCAAACCACGTCGGCACCTGCTCGCTTGCGCTGTAGAGCAAGTCGTTGAGTGTGACGGTGCCGCCTTCCTGGCGAGCGCGCCAACGGGGCCCCCGCGTGATCTCGCTCGCTCCGAATACCTTCGGGTCCGGCGCCGTCGAAGTGATCAGCGCACGCAGGAACTCGCTCGTGCGTTCGGCTTTCGCCGCCTGTTCCTTCGCGATGCGCTCGCCCTCGCGCGCTTTCGCGATGCCAATGCCCAAGCCCGCGATCGCGACCACGGCCGCTGCGCACACGATGGCGGCGGCGGCCACGATGTCACGTCGCCGGCGTGCGAAGAGCGCGACCTGACGCCATGTCGTCGGCGGCTTAGCGACGATCGGCTCATTCGCGAGAAATCGGCGGATATCAGCCGCGAATTCGCTGACGGACTGATATCGGTCGTCCGCGCTGCGAGCGATGGCCTTTTCGACGATGGTTTCAATGTCGCCTGCGTACTCCGCTCGCGACTTGCTCAGCTTGGGAGTTGGCGTTGCGCGCAGCGTTGCGACGACTTTCGCCGGCGTGATGTCATTGAGCCGGTACGGCGCTTCCTTCGCGAGCAGTTCATACAGCAGCACACCCAGCGCGTACACATCACCTCGCGCGTCAACCGTCGCCGTGCCGCGTTCGAGCGCTTCGGGAGCCATGTAGTTGGGCGTGCCCACCATGTCGAGCGTGCGCGTGCCGCGAGCGCGGGTGGCGGACTCGGCGCTTTCGATAATGCGGGCGACGCCGAAGTCGATGACTTTGGGATTCCCCTCTTCATCAATCAGCACGTTGGCGGGCTTGAGGTCGCGGTGAATGACGCCTTTGACATGGCCGTGGTGTACCGCATCGCACACGGTTGCGAAGAGCGCGAGCGTCGGCCGCAAGGCGAGGTGCTTGTCATGCACATGGCGATCAATCGGCACGCCGCCACGCACGAGTTCCATGGCGATGAACGGCAGGTCGATGCCGCCAGGCCCGCGTGCGACGCCTGTCTCGTAGACCTGCGCGATCGCCGGGTGCTGCAAGCGAGCGAGCACCTGCGCCTCAGCATCGAAGCGCTTCTTGATGCCCGCGCCGCCGCCGCTCGCGAGGCCGGCGTGCAGCACCTTGATGGCGACGCTGCGGGCCAGAGCCGGGTCGGTGGCTTCAAAGACGCTCCCCATCCCCCCACTGCCCAATCGTCGCACCACCGCGTACCGGCCGATCGTGCCGGTGTCTCCCGCGTCGGCGCTAGTACCCACGATG
>DATGWV010000072.1:0-22295 GCA_035299305.1 Phycisphaerales bacterium
GGGTGTCGCGGCGACTGACGGCCGCAACATCATCAACATCACGGGCGGATTTGACAACATGGTCAACCAGTTCATCGACTTCCAGGGCAGCCGCTACGCCGTGGGGTACTTCCGCAGCGTGAATGGTCAGTCCGTGCGATACATCGCTCGCAGTGTGAACGGCGCGTGGACGCCGCTTACAGCGCCCGATGGCCCCACCGGGGGCATCGTCGCGGCAACGGTGCTGGGTGATTCACTCGCCGTGCTGTGGCACGAGCGGGATGCGATGGGTACGACGCCGCGTGTGTCGTTGTGGAATGGTTCGACATGGCAGCACTGGCCAGCGCTTCCACGCGGCAGGATGTCAAATGGTCTCGCTGCGTTTGATGGCAGTCTGCACACGATTGTGTATGAGCGGGTCAACGGAATCTTCACACGGTCCGTGGTCTATCGGTCAAGCGGGCAGGGGTGGGAGCGCATGGATGTGCCCACGATTAATTCGACCAATCCGACGCTCAATGCAAGGGCCACAGTCGCTGTGATCGGGGGCGAGCTGGTCTATCAGAACACGCGCGGCTCCTTCGTGCGCACTGGCGACCGCTGGGTCGAGCAGGTTGCACGCGACACTGGCAAGCCCGTTGACATCGTGGACACGGCGGGCGGCCCGGCGCTGGCGGTGAACACGGATGGGACATACGAGCGCAGCGCACAAGGCTGGGTGCTGCGAGCTCCTGGTACCACGTTGCTCACTCGCACCGCGAGCGTCAACGCGAACGGCGAGTTGATCGTCGCGTACATCTCGCCATTCAGTTCGGACGACGTGACGATTTCGAGTTGGAACGGTGCAACGTGGGTGCAGCGTGATGTCATTGCGAGCACGACGCAGCGTGCCATCCAGCAGGTGCTCGCAAGCACGGAGGAGCCTTGGACCGCGACGATTGCCATCGATCCTGCAACAAACGGCGTGCTGGTGGGCGGGCCGTTCCTCTCGGCGTTCAATCGGCACGACTTCCAGGTTTTGTTGAACCTCACGCCGCGGATTGTGTTCACAGAGGTGCCCGTGCCGACGCGCGTGCAGCCGGGGCAGACCGCTTCACTCGCTGTGCAAGTCGCCAGTACAGGCGACTTCACCTATCAATGGCTGCGCGATGGCGTCGCCATCGTTGACGGCACGCTCGCCACGGGCGAAGTCATCAGCGGTGCGACTGGCCCCACCCTCACCATCACCGGCGCCACCGCTGCCATCAACGGTGTCTACACCTGCACTGTGACACCTGTCACGGCGGGTGTGTATTGCAGCAGTGAGACCACTGCGCCGGTGATGCTGACTGCCGAGCGATTCTGCGACTCGATTGATATCAACAACAACACCGTCTTCCCCGAAGATCAAGACGTCATCGACTTCCTCTCCATCGTCTCAGGCGGCGAATGCAGCCCCGGCAACACCTGCAACGACATCGACTTCAATAATGACGAGGTCTTCCCCGACGATCAGGACGTCATCGACTTCTTCAACGCCCTCGCCGGCGGCGCATGCCCCTGAGTGAGTACCCGCGGATGCAGTGACAAATCACAACGGGCCCGAGCAGTTCGCTCGGGCCCGTTCTCATGGATCAAGCAGCGCGGTCTGGTGGGTTCCGTTCGTTGCGTCGATGCACCTTTGAAAAAGTCTCATCCACTCCGCAGACCGCAACCGACCGGAGGATGGGCGGTAGACCTTTCGTCCGCCCTTCAAGAAAGCAGCGCGGGCAACCTGGAGCTTTCCATGCGTTCACTTTCCATGCTGGTCGCTGGTGGGGTTGTCGTTGTCGGTTCTTCTACGGCTCTCGCACAGACGTGCGTTGTCCAAACGCAGTTGCCGGGGCTTGGGCTTGGGCGGTCGTCCGCCGCGAGCGCGCCGGATCCGCTTTTCGCAACGACGTGGGATGTGGATGGATCGGGGCCAGCCCCGGAGCGACTTGTGATGCCGCGCGGGGCGTACTTGAACGAGGGCGTCACACAAAACAACGAGTTGGTTGTGCTGGGGGGGACGGCGCCAGAGTACCTGCCGCCACCGGCGGACGGCGTGCTCGCTTCGGCGACCTCGGTGGGTACGGATTTGTATGCGATTTTCATCGTCAATTCGGTTGGCACACTGATGCGATGGGACGGCACGCAGTGGCAGTCGGTGGCGATGCCCGCGTTCAATGCGATGAGTAGGGCTCAGATCGCTTCAATCGGCAGCAAGATCGTTCTGTTCAACATCTCCATGGGGTCGGAAAACACGGCCATCTATGACACCGTCAGCGGTACCACGGTCACGACCCGAGTCAGTAACGCGAATGCGCGGCTGGTGCGGACAGGCAGCGAGATATATGCCGTCGGAAGCGTCACTTTCGCAGGCGTGAATCGCGGGATCGCTCGACTCGAAAACAATCAGTGGGTCACTATCGATGACAACAGCGAGATTCGCCCGAGCGGTGTGACGGGTGTCGCACGCGACGGGTCGCGACTGTTCGCGACGTTTGATGCGCCAGGCAACCAAGATGGCTTGTATGAACTGACTCCCGCAGGATGGCAGCTCATCGCACAAACGGGCTTCAATTCCACATCGTTCTCGTTGCAACTCCATCTTTTGACCACGCCGGATGGAGTTGTGGTCGTCAAGAGCGGTGCGCTGCAGACATTCAGAGACGGTCAGTTCATCGCCAGCACGCAGCCTCTTGTGAGGAATGTGAGTGGGATTCCGGCAAACATTCGGTTTCTGACTGTCTGGAACGGCAAGGCGATTTTCGCCACGGACGCGATTTCTGAGCAGATCGTGCTCGGGACGCCGCCTGCGACTTCGATTGATCATTTCGCCGCGAACGTCTCGAGCGTCGCGATGACTGATGGTCGCAACGTCATCAACATCACGGGCGGGTTTGACAATATCGTCAATCAGTTCATCGACTTTCAAGGCACGCGATATGCCGTAGGGTACTTCCGCAGTGTGGACGGACAGGTGGCGCGGTACATCGCACGCAGTCTGAACGGTCAGTGGACATCTTTGCCGACAGAGAACGCTCCGACGGGAGGCATCATCGCGGCGGAAGTGCTTGGTGATTCGCTGGCGGTTCTGTGGCATGAGTTGGACGCGTTCGGCGCGACGCCGAGAGTGTCGCTGTGGGATGGATCGACGTGGCGGCAGTGGCCGGCGCTGTCGAGGGGCTTCATGGCGAGAGGGCTTGTGGCGTTTGAGGGCAAGTTGCACACCGTGCGTCGTGAAAGTGTTCCGTTTTCGCCTACGGTGCCAGTCATTTATCGCAGCGAGGGACAGACGTGGGAGCCCATGGTGATGCCTTCGTCGCGCACGAGCGGCCCGGTGCTCAACGGCAATGGCACAGTCGAGCGCATCGGCGGTTCACTGGTTTACCAAGATCCACGTGGCTCGTTTGTACGCCAGGGGAACAACTGGATTGAGCAGATCGCCAGCGATTCCGGCAAACCTGTCGCCATCGTGGATTCTGCGGATGGCACGCCGCTGGCAGTGAATGCCGATGGGACGTATGTGCGTGGCGCACGAGGCTGGGTGGTGCGGGCCCCGCGCACGACGCTGCTGAATCGAACGGTCAGTGTCAATGTAAACGGCGAGCTCATTGTCGCGTTCAGGCCGCCGCTTCTGAGCTCTGGTGATCGGGTCACTCTTTCGAGTTGGAATGGCGCCACGTGGGTGCAGCGCGAAGTGATCGTTGGGATTTCCACCCGTCCGCTCGCAATGGCGTTCGAGACCAGGCAGCAGGATCCACAGGCTGTCACGCTCGCTCGCGATGCTGCGACGGGCGGGGTGATGGTTGGCGGCCCGTTCCTTTCGGCCTCGAATCGTCATGACTTTCAGGTGTTGCTTGGATTGACGCCGCGGATTGTGTTCAGTGATGTGCCTGTGGATACGCGGATTCAGCCGGGGCGGACGGCGGTGCTGGCGGTGGAGGTGGCGAGTGCGGGGAGCTTCACGTATCAGTGGACGCGCGATGGGGTCGCGGTGAGCGATGGGACGCTGGCGACGGGTGAGGTGATCAGCGGGGCGACGACGGCGACGCTCACGATCACTGGCGCGACGGGTGCGGTGAACGGGATGTATGCGTGCACGGTGACGCCGGTCACGGCGGGTGTGTATTGCAACAGCGAGACCACGGCACCGGTGATGCTGACTGCCGAGCGATTCTGCGACAGCATCGACTTCAACAACAACACAGTGTTTCCGGAAGATCAGGACGTGATTGAGTTCTTCGGCGTGTTGGCGGGCGGGGAGTGCGCGGTGTGCAACGACATCGACTTCAACAACGATGCGATCTTCCCGGATGGGCAGGATGTGATTGACTTCTTCAACGTGCTGGCGGGCGGCGAATGTCCCTGAGGGCAGATGCCCGAGCATGCGCCAAGGTGGGTGAATGAAAAAGGCAGGTGTTGTGACGGGCTGGTAGCCCGGTACAACGCCTGCCTTGCTTCGTGCGCTTTGCGGTGAAGGCTGACTTACGCGTCGAGGATGCGGCCCATTTTGGCACGCATGGCGCTGCTGCCGTCGGTGTTGAGTTTGTCGGTGAGCTTGCGGAGCTGGGTGGCGACAGAGCCGTCGAGGAGCTGGTCGCCGATTTGGATCTTGACGCCGCCGATCATTTCGGGCTGGGTGTAGGTGTGGACAACGACCTGCTTGCCCAAGGCACGGGCGAGGCGATTGGTGATGTCGCTGACCATGTCGGGCGTCGCGGGCTGGGCGGTGTAGACGTCCACTTCGATCACGCCGAACTGCTCTTGCACGATTTCCTGAAGGCTGTCGACGATGCCGGTGAGAGCGCCGATGCGGCCCTTCTCATTGAGCACGTGGAGGAATTGCAGGGTCTCGTGGCTGATGCGGCCCTTGAAGATCTTGTCGAGGCTCTGGTTGCGAGCGGCGGTGGTGATGCTGGGGTTGGCGAAGAGTTCGCCCAGCGCGGGCTGAGCGTTGGCCATCTCGACGATCTGCTCGAGCTCGTCGCCGATTTCGGCGATCTTCTGCTGGCCACCTTTCGCCATCACCATCTCGAAGAGGCTCTTGGCGTAGACGCGGGTGGTGGCGTTGGAAGCGATTTGGGGCAGGGGCATGGGGGGGATCCAGAAGGCACTAGGGACTGGGCACTAGGCACTAGGGGAAGGCAGTTTCGTCACTTCGTTACTGACACTTCTGTTCAGTTCCGCGCGCCTTCGAGTTGGCGGACGCTTTCGTCGAGGAGACGCTGGGTGTCGTTGGTGTTGACTTCGCGCTTGAGGATCTTGCCAGCCATGGTCGACGCGAGGGCGGAGCCTTGGGCGTAGACCTCGCTGACGGCGGCACGCTTGGCGTTGTCGATGTCGCGCATGGCCTTTTCACGCATCGCGTTCAGTTCGGCATCGGCCTTGGTCTTGAGTTCAGCGGCGATGGCCTGGGCCTGAGCGCGGGCCTTGTCGATTTCCTTCTGAGCTTCGGCGCGGGCCTGGCTCAGGCTCTGCTGATACTGCTCGAGGGCGTCCTTGGCCTGGGCGCGGGCCATTTCGGCGGCTTCGATTTCGCCTTGAATCTTGGCTGCGCGTTCGTCAAGCCCCTTGGCGATGAGGGGCCACACCTTCAGGCCCATGACGGTGGCGCATACGAGGAAGACCAGGACAGCGGCGACGGCCGTCATCAGCCCTTCGTTGATGCCGGGAATCGGGCTGGCTTCTTTGGCGCCGTGCTCATCGGCGGCGAAGGCGCCGGCCACGAGGGCGAGCGACAGGGCGGGAGCGGTACGAACGAGGAGAGACTGAATGCAGCGGTGCATGCGATGCTCCGGGGGTGAACTGAATCGGAAACAGCAAACGGATGTGAGAGGCAAAGCACCGGCGAAGCGTGTCCGCGTCGCCGGGCGAGATAGCTGATTAGGCGGCGGCCAGGAAGGCGGCGAGAACGGCGAAGAGGGTCGCACCTTCAACGAAGGCGGCGGTCAGAATCATGTTGGGACCGATCTTGCCGGCGGCTTCGGGCTGGCGAGCGATGCTCTCGACCGCGCCCTTGCCGATCATGCCGATGCCGATACCACCACCGATGACGGCGAGGCCGCCACCGATGACCGCCAGACCCTTGCCCATCGAAGCGCCGCGCTGGGCGACTTCCTGAGCGAGCGCCATGGTGGGGGCGGCGGTGGCGACGGCCATAGCGGCGAAGAGAGCCTTACCTGCGAGAGTCTTGAACATGGAAAACACCTTTCGGAAAACAGTTCGATCACGAAGAAAGCTGGTGCGTGAGGAGACTCACGCGGCGGTCGGTTTTCACGCGTGAGCGTGCTCATGACCGTGGGCGTCACCATGCTCGTGATCGTGATCATGGTGGGCAAGCTGACTGATGAACACTGTGGTGAGGAACATGAAGACGAACGCTTGGAGCGTTGCGACGAAGACCTCGAGGAAGAAGATGGCGATGGCGCCCGCACTGGCGGCGACAAGGGCGATGGGGGAGAGGCCAATGTTGCCGCTGAAGATATTGGCGAGGGCGACACCAATGAAGCCCAGCAGCGTGGCGAGAAGGATGTGGCCCGCAGTCATGTTGGCAAAGAGACGAATGGCGAGCGCGAAGGGCTTGACGAAGGTACCGACGATTTCAACGGGCACGATGATGGGCCAGATGTACCAGGGAGCGCCGCCGGTCAGGTGGCCCAGATAGCCGCCCAGACCAAGTTCGCGGATGCCGGCGAAGTTGATGACGAGGAAGGAGATGACGGCGAGGACGGCGGTCACGAAGAGGGACTGGGTGGCGGTGCCGCCGAAGAGGGCCCAGCCGTGCTTCATGTCGGGGTTCTGGAGGTATTGACCGATGAGCTGGAGGTCAAGCAGGGGAACCATGCCCAGCAGGTTGTTGACCCAGATGAAGAAGAAGAGGGTCCAGAGGAAGGGCATCATCTTCTTCGTGCGCGAGCCCAGCAGGGGCTGGACGACTTCGTCGCGCAGGTAGACGCACAGGACTTCGATCATGTGCGCAAACTTGTTCTTGGTGACGTAGCGGGCGGCACCCTGGCTTTCGGGCCCGGTGGCGATCTTGCTCGCGACCCACGGGCCGACGATGCAAAGGATGAGCAGGGTGAGCAGCAGGTTGCCGATGTGGCCCGACCACACCCAGACGTCCTTGAGTCCAAAGAGCTCGGGGACGCTCTTGAATTTGTGGTTGGCCACGTGCTCGACGGGGTTGGTGCCGGCGAGGGTGAGGCTGGTGACTTCGATGACCGCGCTCAACATGCTCATCGCGAGGAATCTCCACCGGCGGGCGCGATCGGGCGATTGTCCATCGCCGACCAAGACCGCAGGATCAAAGTCTCAAGGGTCAGCGCGATCAGGGCGCTGATGAGAAATGCGTGGGTAAACGTCTTCTTGTCGGGCTGCAGGGACATGAAAAGGAGCAGGCCGATGGCAAGAGAGCCGAAAAGGCGGACCATGGTGCAGGCGAGGACGGCCGTGCCCATGTTGATGCCTTCGTGCGTGCTGGTGGACATCGTTCGCAGGACAAACATCGCGCCCAGGCCCGCGATGAGCGTCGGAATGACGCCCAGCAGCGATGCCTTGACCATGGCATCGGTGGTGCCTTGGTTCGCTTGTGCGAGCACGACAGGAGCGGCAAAACCGACCAGACATGCACCGATGATGGCACCCGCAAGCCGGCCCATGGGGGGCGCAGGCATGACGGAATTGCCACGAGGGCTGGAGGCGAGGTTGGTACCTGCAGTGTGCATGCGGGTGAACGACGACGAACGACCGAATCGAGGAAGCCCGGACCAAGATGCACCAAACAGGGGCCTCCCGATTGATGTCGGAATCTGCTCCTTGTTTGGGGTCGCAAGCGTAGACCGGAGGAGATGGGATTTCCTCGTTTGGCGTTCAGCGCGTGAGCGACTGCGAGGCCTTGTACGCGCGATAAATCGCCCCACACAACCCGAACGCACCGCCGATGACCGTCCACAGGGAGCCGGAGCCGACGACGTAGGTATCGATGGCCCAGCCGGCCCCGCCGCAGACGAGCAGGAAAACAAGGAACTCGATGGCGAGTGCGTAGCCCTTGGAGAGGCCGCTCATGTTGGTTGGCTTGATGGCCTTGGGGATGAATCCAGCCTCGCGGGCGCGGTCGCGGAGCTGCGCGGTTTCCGGGAAGGCGGGCATGGCGGGCGCTTCGGCGGAGGGAGCGTCGGCGATACGGTCCGCCTTCTCTCGCAAAGCGCGAGTCGTGTCTTCCAGTTTCACCTCACGCGCCTCGGGATCGGCCATGGGCAACGGTAGCAGCACCTAGTCTTGCGGCATGAGCGCACCTGTTTCGGGCATGATGAATTCGGCTTCTCCGCTTCGGCTGCACATTGGCGGCGAGATCGTCAAAGACGGTTGGAAGATTCTCAACGTTCGCGAGATGCCGGGCGTGGACTTCATCGGGCAGGCGTACGACCTGCGGCAGTTCGCTGACAACTCGGTGACGGAGATTTACGCCAGTCACGTGTACGAGCATCTGGATTACGTGCGCGAATTGCCGGTTGCATGGGCCGAAGCTCGGCGCGTGCTGGTGCCGGGCGGGCGATTGCAGTTCAGCGTGCCTGATTTGCAGCTCATCGCGTGGCTGCTGGGCTCGCCGCAGATGACGCTCGAAGGACGATGGCTCCTCGTCCGCATGATCTACGGCGGTCAGACCAACGCATTCGACTATCACAAGAGCGGCTTCACCTTCCAGATCGCCCACCAGATGCTGCGCGAGGTCGGCTTCACGAACATCGAGCGCGTGGACAAGTTTGACCTGTTCGAGGACACCAGCGCGAGCGTGTTCGCGGGGTTTCCGATCTCGCTGAACATGAGGGCAGTGAAGTAGTGGGGGCAGGCACGAAGGCACGGGGGCACGAAGGCACGCAGTGAAACCCCTCCCCCCGGTGGAACGGGCTTTTAGCCCGTTCGAGAAGTCTGAAAGGCCAAAGGCAGGTTCACCGCGGAGCACGCGGAGAGCGCGGAGATGAAAGCAATCACGCGTGCGATGAGCCGCACTCGGGGCAGGTGGGCTTATCACCGCGTGGATATGCGCACTTAGGGCATCGCCCCAATTGCTTGAGCGTGCGGCGAGCGAAGAACGGATACAAACCCCACGCCACAATGGCGAGCATCGCCGCGCAACTGATGAGCGTTGCAAGGCCACGCCCGAGATAGTCGCGGTGATAGGTGATCAGCTCGCTTGGGACCATGCTGTCGTTGAAATCGGCCTGATAGTGGATTTGCAGCAGCCGCGTTCCAGACAATCCCGCCGCCGCCAGCGCGCCCGCAGCCGCCGCCAACACGAGGAGCGGCACGGCAAGCCACATCACCATGCGCAACTGGAACGTTCGCTCGTCGTTGTCCAGCGAACCAAGCTGCATCCCCGCCCGAGCGAAGCGAAGCAGCAAGAGAACAACGGGCACAGACAGCAGCACCAGCAGCAGTGTCGTGCGATTGGCCGCGAGATCGAATGGGTACGTGTTTCGGCCGAGGGATACAGGTGCGATGTAACCCATGCTGTACGTACTGAGCCGGCGCAACCGCCGCGTGGCCTTCTGTAACGCGTCCCACGTCGAATCGGTGGACGCTCCTTCTCCCATGCGTCTCGTCAACTCAGAGTTCTCTTTATCAAATGCCCGCACGAACGACTCAAACGCGCGGTCCATCACCGCGTAGTACGTCCGATGAAAACACCACGCAAACACCACCGCACTCAGCACAAACAGAACCGCCCACGCCGCCCACACCTTTGCTGCTCGTGGCCCGCGATCATCACGTTCAACTTTCGCTTCCGCCACGCATCGCTCCCCTGCAGTTCGCACATCGTATCGCAACCGGCTACACGCTCGCGCAGATCGACCCGCTTCAGCCGCTGCTGGTTGAGTATGCCAAAGACGGATTCACCGCGGAGCCCGCTGAGAGCGCAGAGATGAAACAGCGAGCAAGCCAGCAAACCAGCGCAGGAGAAGTGCCACGCCTTGCGTCGCGAAGCGACGCCGTTGAGTAGCCGGGGGTTGAGCGCAGCGAAACCCCCGGACGCCCGATCGCGCACCCACGCACCGCGCAGCGGTGCAGGTCGGTTGCCCGCCGCACCTGCCCGCACCGCGACGCGGTGCAACCGCATCTTCTCTCGCATCCCGGGGGTTTCGCTCCGCTCAACCCCCGGCTACTCACCTTCCATCGCTCCGCGATGAGGGGACGGGCGCGGTTGGTGTCCCTCGCTGGCGCTCGGGTTCGTTGCTTTGGGCCGGCGTGCCTCGGGGCCTTCGTGGCTGTTCATGCCTCGCGTTACTTCCATTCGGTCGCTGCCCACTGCTTTTTGCCGCGGCGGATGGCGATGAAGCAGTTGTGCAGCAGGTCGCGGGTCGTAAGACGCGAGTCGGCGGTCACGGGTTTGCCGTTGATGGTCACGGCGTTGGCCGTAAGGAAGTCGCGGGCTTCGCGCTTGCTCGCGGCGAGTTTGAGATCGGGGTCCACGAGGATGTCGAGCACGGGGATGCCGTCGCCTTCGAGGCTTGCTTTGCTCAGCGACTTGTTGGGCACGTTGGCGAAGACATCGCGCAGCGTGGCGAGGTCCAGGCCCGCGACTTCGCCGCTGAACAAGGCTTTGCCGGCGGCCTCGGCGTTTTCCATCGCGGCTTTGCCGTGGAGGATGCGGGTCGCTTCGCGCGCGAGAGCGCGCTGGGCTTCGCGTGCGCCGGGGTTTGCCTGCTGGCTGGCGGCGAGAGCTTCGACTTCTTCGCGTTTGAGGAAGGTGAAGGTCTTGAGGAAACGCACGACATCGGCATCGGCGGCGTTGAGCCAGAACTGGTAGTAGGCGTAGGGCGACGTGCGATCGGCTTTGAGCCAGATCGCGCCCGATTCGGTCTTGCCGAATTTGGTGCCGTCGGCTTTGGTGACGAGGGGCCAGGTGAGGCCGAAGGTGTGCGCGCTGTGTGTGGGCGCGTGCGAAGCGTCGGCGGCGGCTTTCTTGTCGATGAGGTCTTTGCCAACGACGATGTTGCCGAACTGATCGCTGCCGCCCATCTGCGTGGCGACGTGTTCGTGCTTGTGCAGCCAGAAGAAGTCGTACGCCTGCAGCAGCATGTAGCTGAACTCGGTGTAGCTGATGCCTTGTTCGCGGCTTTCGAGGCGGGCTTTGACGCTGTCCTTCTGGATCATCATGTTGACCGAGAAGTGCTTGCCGATTTCGCGCAGAGCTTCGAGGAAACCCATTGTCCCAAGCCAGTCGATGTTGTTGACCATCTTGAGCGCGTTGGTCGTGGCGTTGCTGTTGAAGAGCTCGCCGCCGGCGAAGATGGTCGCGATGCGTTTGACGTTGTTGCGCACGGTCTCTTCGCTGTTGAGCGTGCGCTCGGCGCTCTTGCCGCTGGGGTCGCCGATGAGGCCGGTGGCTCCGCCCATGAGGGCGACGGGCGTGTGGCCGGCTTGTTGCCAGCGCGCGAGGGTCATGATGCCCACGAGGTTGCCGATGGTGAGGCTGTCGGCGGTGGGATCGAAGCCGACGTAGGCCTTTTTGGTTGCGGGGTCACCATCGCAGAGCCACTTGTCCATCGCGGGCAGGTCGGTGCCTTGGTTGATCTGGCCGCGCCAGAGCATGTCGTTGAGAAAGGCGGAGCGCGGGGTGAGGTCGGGCGTGGTCATGGTGGAGCGTACCTCGTTGGTGAGTCGAAGCGGCCGGAGGGCGGCATTCGGCATTCGTGATTCGGCATTCGAGAAGACAGGAGATCGAAATGAGTGAACGAAAACAACGCGCCTTGCGGCGCGTGAGTCGTGAGGGTGCGACAACGAAGACGGATGTCCTCGTGCCGCTCACTTATATCGAGAGGCCTGGATGCCGACGAAGGGCTGGGCGGTGACGGCGGCGATGAGTTCATTGGCCGAGGCCATGAAGGCGGCGTCGCCTTGGTTGTTGCCTTGCTTGAGATTGGCTTCGAGGCCCTTGGGCGTGAACTTGGTGGTCGGAGCCAGGCTGGTCGCCGTGAGGATGATGATGTTTTCGCAGCTACCCGCGAGACGCGCGTAGGACTCGCGCAGCGTGGCTCCGCCTGCGCCGGCGGGGACGGCTTTGCCGTTGATGGCTTGGCGGATGTGCCAGAGGCAGCTTGCGGCGAAGTCGGCGATGGAGGAGCGAGCGGGGGCGCTCATGCTCTGGCCTTGGCGGTTGAGCAGATCGACGGCGGTGTTGCAGACACGCTGCAGACCTTCGAGCAGGCGCAGGTCGGCGGCGGAGGCCGCGGCGGTGCGAGCGACGCCGTTGGCGCCGTCAGCGAGGCCCTTGGCAGCGGCGTCCTGCAACTTGGCGTTGGCGAGGGCGGTCTCGAGCGCGCCCAGGAGGGCGTCGAGCACGAGCGGGTCTTTTTCGCCCGTCATGGACTTGGCAGTTTCGGTGACGAAGTTCCGCGCGTCGTCGTCGCCCAGCAGCGTGCCGCCACGGGAGTTGACGTAGGTGGCGAGGATGCCGCGTGAGGCGTCGGCGGCTTGGAAGCGCACGCTGGGGTCGGCATCCTTGCGGGCGGCGTTGACGAGGCGGGCCGCGTCGGCGGTGCCTAGTTCACCCGCGATGACCAGAGCGTTGATCTTGGCCATCTGGTTGGTGCCGCTGAGGGCGGGCGTGAGGGCCTTGCTGAGTTCCTCGGCGTAACGCAGGCGGAAGGGGACGCTGGGGTTGTTGGCGGCGACGAGGGGGCTGAGAAGCTGCTTGCGCGCGTCGCTGAGTTTGTCGGCGGGGCCGGAGAGAGCGTCGACGAGCGGCTTGATGGCTTTGTTGATCGCCGAGAGGTCATCGCCTGACAGCGAGGTGGCGGTGACGATGTTGGGGGGCAGCAACGAGGGCTGCGCGTGGGCGGTGCCAGTGAGGGCGAGAGCGACCAAGCCAGCGGCGAGGAGGCCTGTGACGGAGCGAGTGTGACGGGTCAGCCTATTCAACGCGCACATCCTTTGGAGACTACGTCCATCCCACGAGGGTCGTTCGGCCCCATGCAAACGTATACCGCCTCGGGCGAAAGTCGCTGAGGCGGGGCGGATGGTAGACCGCGGGCACGACTGAAACGACAAGCGGGAAAGACAACGCTCGCGCGGAGGCGCGAGCGTTGGCGTGTGTTGAGATTGTGTTACGTGGGAAGGTCGGCTATTCAGTAGCCGCCGCCACCGCCGCCGCGACGGTTTTGATCGCCGATGATGCCGCCGAGGACTGCCCCGCCGATGGCACCGGCGGCTGCGCCCTTGCCCATGTCGCCCGTCAGGCTGCCGATGCCCATGCCGGCGAGCGCACCGAGGGCTGCGCCACTGGCGCCGCCTTCGAGGGCGTTGTTGCAGCCGGAGAGGGTGGTGAGGCTGGCGCCCAGCGCAAGAATGGCCAGGCGCTTGATGATGCGGGGAGTGGAAGTGGTTTGCGTCTTCATGGAAAGCTCCTCGGAGCGGTCGCGGCGTGGGGTGCGTGGGTCACGCCGATTTGAGTTCGTTGGGCCACGGCGGGGGATTTCGTTTGCCCGTCGTGGCTGTGGAGGGTAAGCCTCCACTAACTTTAGACGGCAAAGTGGGGTGAGAGTTTCACAAAAAGACGTCGCTGCCGCGCAAGTTTATTGCAGGCAGCGATTTATCGGAATCGTTAGAAATTGGTTAGGCGGCTTTGCGCTTCTGCTGCAAGGTATTGATGTAGCGTTCGACCTGTTGGACGACGAAGTCGCGGTGTTGGGGGTTGAAGGCGAATTCGAAGGCGACGCCGGCGTAGACGTTTTGGGCGCTATCCATGTGGGTGTGGACGATTTTGCCGACGAGGCTGAGCGGCGCGGGGATGGTGGGGCGGAGGTCAATACGCATCCAGACGAGCTTGGCGTTGTTGGCGGCGGAGGCCTCGGACTTGTCGACGAGGAGGCCCATGCCGCCACCACCGACGTTCACGAGCTTGCCGGTGAACTTGGGGCCGACTTCGGGGAGCGAGAGCTGCGAGGCTTCGGTGAAGTTGAGCGTCTGGCCGGTGCGCTCGAGCTCGAGGATTTGGGTTTTGCTGGCGAGCTCGGCAGTCGCGACGGTGGAGGGCTCAAGCAGCTTGTAGCACTCGACGGTCGGAGCGTGCAGCTCGGCGGTGGAGACGCGCATGCTCTCGCGGCGCGAGCAGCGTTCGACGGTGTCGGGCATTTTGACGCGCAGGCCGTTGAGGCTGGCGGGCCAGGGGTTGGGGCCGTCGGCGCGGGTGAGGATGCGCGTGTTGAACATCCAGCGATTTTGCCCGATGATCATGACGCCCACGAGTTTGGAGCCTTCTTGCAGCGGCACGGCTTTGCCGCACGCGCTGGGGCGTTCGACGAGGAGTTCATTGTCCTTCACGCCCAGCAGACGAACGCGCCAGACAAGGTCGGGCGTCTGGTCGGTGTGCGTGGCATCGGGCGCGAGCGAGAACTCGAGGCAGCCACTGCGTTCGTAAATCTGATGCAGCGATTCGCGCCAACGTTCATTGCGTGACCGGTTTGCGGGCATGATGAGACTCCAGCGGCGCGCGGACGTGCGCCGTCAGGAGAACATCGGAAACGCGGAGAGGGGACTGGGCGGGAATCGATGCACATCGTGCGCTGCGGGTCCGCGAACGCGCGGTGTGCGCGGTGCAGGCGGCATGGGCGGCATGCGCGGCGTTCAGGCACGAGGGCTTGTGCGTTCGAGTTTGGCGAGAGCCTGCGCGATGTCGGTTTCGCCTCGGGAGAAGCGGGCGGCGTAGAGATCGTCGGCGGAGGCGAGCAGGGCGTCGCGCTGGTTGGCGGGGGCGGTGCGGGTGATCCACTCGCGCAGCGGCGTGCCGTCGCGCGAGGCGGCGGCACGCGTGACGATTTCGTCGAGGAGTTTGCGCTGCTGAGGATGCGTGATGCCCCAGCCGGCGCGAGTTTGTTTGTCGGGCTTGCGCCAGAGCTTGAGCACACCCCACGCGATGATGGCGATGCCGCCCGCGAGCAGCATGAGCCCCATGAGGCTGGTGATGACGCGGGTGAAGGCGAGCGTGGAGACGACGGGTGCGTCGCCCGCCTCGGCGCGGCGGAGAAGTCGCACAACGCGATCTACCAGCTCTGGAGTTTCGCCTCGCACGCTGAAGAGACGCTGCTGCGAGGTCATGTCGAAGGCGACGACGCGCGTGTTCCAACTGGCTTGGATGCCATCGAGGAAACCCAAGAAGCGACCCGTTAGCGTGAAGCGCTCGCGCATGCGTTCCTGGATGTTGTCGGCGATGGGTGTGGCGTCGTAGGTGCGCCAGACGCCCGGGCCCACGTTGGCTTCGACCCACGCGTGGGCGTCACTGCGACGGACGATGTAGGTGTTGGTGGAAGCATCAAACTCCGCGGCGAGGTAGCCCGCGACGACACGCGCGTCGATGCCGACGCTGTGGCACATGGCGACGAGCGCGGCGGCGAAGTACTCGCAGGTGCCGGCTTGCTTTTCCTGGATCCACCAGACGACCGGATCGCGCGCGGCGGGAGGCGGAACGCGATCAAAGCTGTACGCGTGGTTGGTCTTGAGGTAGTTGGTGAGAGCTACAACGGCAGCGGCGTCATCTTCCTGTGCGCGGAGCATCCAGTCGGGCTCGATGTTGCGCTCGCGCAGCACGGCGTGGGAGATGGCGGCGAGTTCGGGTGCGGATTCCCGCGTGCCGCGTGTTTCCTTTGCGCGAGCGGCGCGGCGTGGCGCGGAGATGACGGTGTAGGTGAGATTGCTGGACTCGGACTTGATGCGCGCGGTGGTGGTAGCGGAGTCAGTGAGGTAACGAGCGGGAGAGGGGCTGGTGAAACTCAAGCCGCGATAGATGTGGAAGACGGGCTGCTCGCGCGAGGCGCCGGATTGCACGATGATGCGCTGGTAGACGCGTTCGGTGCTGCTGGTGACGGAGGAATCGTCGAGGTTGCCCAGAACGAAGGCGGTGGGGCCTATGAGATCGCGATTGCGGCTGCGCGATTCGCGCCACGTGCCGTCTTCGTAGAGATCGAGCACTGCGCCGCGGAGATATTGGGGAATGTCAGCAGAGCCGATGGGCTTCTCGAAATCGCTGTCGGCGGCGAACTGTGCAAGGAGGACAACTTCGCGCGATTCGCTGGTGATGCCGCCTGCGCGGAGATCGACTTGATTGCTGAAGCCGATTTGTCTGCCGCCCGCGAGGCGACCTAGGCTGCCCATGCCTGGGACTTGCGCGGGTTGACGCGGGACGATGACGAAGACGACGGCGCTGATGATGACGGCGACGAGGAGCGAGATGGTCGCGACGGCGGCGAGGGGTTTGCGCAGGCGTTTCCAATCGCTTGCGTCGTTCTGGAGTTCGCCGCGTCGCTGGGCGTTCCAGATTTGCAGGAGCATCGCACTGGCGAAGAGGACGGGCGTTTGGACGAGGACGGCGAAGCCGACGCCCACGTTGTTGCTGTTGAGCGTCGCGCCGATGGTGAGGAAGAGCGACATGGTGAAGAGCTGGCCGTAGTCGCTGGGATCGCGTTTCTGCCAGAGCTTGAGCACGACGATGCTGGCGAGGAAGGCGATGAAGGCGGAGACGACGGTTTCGCCTGAACTGCCGCGATAGAAGGCGGCGATGAGAGCGCCGGCGAGGACGACGTGGGCGACCCAGCGCGGCAGGCCTTCCCAGCCTTTGCGCTGCGGGGCGAGCATGGGGCGGCCTTCGGTGATGTACCAGCCCAGGCCTCCGAAGAGGACGAGCAGGGCGAAGCCGGGCCATGTGCCTTCGGCGCTGGCGAACGCGAAGAAGGCGAGCATGACGCTGATGAGCAGGCACCAACGGATTTTGCGGAGGACGCGCGTCATGCGGTGTCTCCGTCAGCGTTGGGCAGATCGGGGAGCTGCGCGGGGTGATAGTGCTGCGGAGAGCGCACGTCGATTGGGAGCGTGCGGCCGGAGCTTGCCGGGGCGGATGCACCGGCGTGGATGAACATGGATGTGTCGCCCGTGTGCGTGCGCACGGCGGCGTTGTCGCGCTGGGCGGCGGTGATGGTGGCGAGTGCGTTCAAGATGCGCACGCGGTTGCGGTCGCCCGCTGTCGGCGTGAGCAGCGCGCCTTGAGCAACGGTGGCGAGGCCGACTTCGCTCCCTGATTGGAGCAGGTTGGCGGCGAGGGAGCCGGCGAAGGCGGCGATGCGTTCGAGGTCGTCGCCCGAGGCACGGTCGTCGATGGTGAGCCAGATGCGGCGGCCTGGACGGACGGCCATGCTGCGCACGAGCGGGCGATCGGCGCGAGCGGTAGCGCGCCACGCGACGCTGCGAGTGCTGTCGCCCGGCTGAAACTCGCGGAGGGCGAAGAACTCATCGCCCGAGGGGCTGGGGCGAAGGCGCTGCGTGGAGCGGCCTTCGAGGCCTTCGCGCGTGAAGGACTTGGCGAGCATGAACTTGGCGGGCCAGACGGTGAAGGCGGCTTGCTGCGCGAACGTCACGCTCTTGCGCGTGAGACCGATGGGAAAGGTGCTGGCGATGCGCAGGGCGTTGAAGGTGCACAGGCCGCGAGTGTGAGTTGGGGCGGTGGTTTCGACCGTAACGGTTTGGCGCGGGCCGATGTAGCCGATGTAGGCGACGGGTGTGCGCACGTGGTCGGTGAAGGTCGCAGCGAAGAGTTTGCCCAGCCAACTGCGGGCCTGCGGCATTTCTTCGATGGTCATTGCGAAGGCGGGGAAGATGTAGTTGCGATTGGTGATGCGGTAGCGGATGCGCAGGGTGTCGCCTGCGTGAAGCTGCGGCGTCAGGATGTCGCGATGGATGCGGATGCCCATGAGGGACCAGCCGCTGAGGATGCCCGAGACGACAAGGCCAGCGACGGCGAGGCCGAAGAGCCAGAAGAGAAGGTTGTTCTGGCCGTTGATGGCGCCGATGACGAGGACGGCGGTGGTGAGGGCGTAAGCGAGACCAGCGAGGGAAAAGTGATAGCGGCGGGCGATGACCGGCGCGCCGTCGACCTTGGGTCGGAAGAAGCTGGGGACATCAGGCAGCGTCACTCCATGTATTACGTTGAAAGTTTAAGTTCGGTTGGCGCGGGGAGGTCTTTGATTGATGCAAGACCAAAATGGTTGAGGAATTGCGTCGTGGTGCCGTAGAGCATGGGGCGGCCCAATTCTTCGGCGCGGCCCTTGATCGTGACGAGGCGCTTTTCGAGGAGGGTTTTGAGCACTTCGCCGCAGGAGACGCCGCGGATGGATTCGAGCTCGGCGCGGGTGATGGGCTGTTTGTAGGCGATGATGGCGAGGGTTTCGACGGCGGGGCGGCTGAGCTTGGCGCTGGTCTGGCGCTTGTGGAAGGTGGCGAGCGTTTGGGCGAAGGCGGGGAGCGTCATGACGCGATAGCCGCCCGCGAGGAGTTCGACGCGGAAGGAACGGGACGTGGCTTCGAACTGCTTGTTGAGTTCGGCGACGAGCATTTCGATCTGCTGATCGGCGATGGCGACGAGGGCTTTGTCGGGCGGCGGAGCGTCGTCGCCTTCAGGGGCTGGCAGGAGCCCCAGACCTACGGCGAGGCGCTCGGCGGGCGTGGGGCGGTCGAGGGAGATGAGAAGGGCTTCCAGATGGGGCGCGAGGGCCATGTCGACCGTGACGGGAGCGGTGGGGTCAGCGGCTTTGCGACGCGAGCGCTTCGGTGCTACGGGCGTTGCGACGGGGGCGGGCACTTCTGCCACGGGCATTTCCGTCGCGGGCGCGGCGTCACTGGTCGCGGGCTGTTCGATTTCCTGGGTTGCGGTCTCCGCCGCGTGCGTGCCTTCGGGCATGGTGCTCCTCCTGACGTGAGAAGGTAGGGCGGTGGGGAACGGAGAGCGGAGAACGGAGAACGGATGGCTGTGGGTAGATCGTTGGGATGTGGGCATACAACAACGGGTGTTTGGGGGATGCTTGTCGGCCGTTCCCTGCTTTCTGTTCTCCGCTCTCTGTTCTCTGTTCTCCGTTCTCCGTTCTCCGCTCTCCGCTCTCCTCCCCATGGCGATCACGCTCAAAACTCCCACGCAGGTTGCTCGCATCGCGCGGGCGGGGCGGGTTTTGGATACGGTGATCGATGATCTCGCGCTGCGTGAGTTGCGGGCGGGTCGGACGACGGCGGAGGTGGGGGCGGTGGCCGAGAAGATGATTCTCGCGCGCGGCGGGGAGTTGCTGCTGAAGGGCTACACGCAGGCGGGGATCGCCACGCCGTTTCCGAGCGGGGTGTGCATTTGCGTGAACGAAGAAGTGGTGCATGCGCCGCCCAGCACGCGGATCATTCGCGAGGGTGATCTGGTCACGATTGATGTGGCGCTGCGCGTGGGCGGGTGGTGCATTGATACCGCGTGGAGTGTGCCAATTGTGGGAAGCGATGCGAGTAAGGCACAGCGCGCGGTGAAGCTCGCGGGTGCGGCGACGGCGACGCTTCGGCATGCCTTGAGCATGTGCCGGGGCGGCGTGAAGTGGTCGGCGATTGCCGAGAGCACAGCGGCGTTTGCACGCTCGCGCGGTTGTCACCTTGTGAGCGGGTACTGCGGGCACGGGATTGGTGAGGCTCTGCATGAAGCGCCGAGGCTGGCGTTTATGAGCAGAGACTGGTCGCGCAGTGGGGAGGACTTCACGCTGCAGCCTGGCATGGTGCTGTGCGTGGAGCCGATCGTGTGCGAAGGTGTGGAGCCAGCGGGACTCATCACACTGGATGATGCGTGGACGGTGATCACGACAAACCGCGCGTGGGCGGCGCATGAGGAGCGGTGTATTGAGGTGACGCGGACGGGGTGCAGGGTGTTGGCGGGGGAGGGGTCGCTGGGGTGAGGCGCGTTGACGAGAAGGGACACGCGCGATTCCGGCAATCGGCGGCGCGGCACGGTCGGCCTGGCCGCAGTTACGCCGTCGTGTACGCGCGCTTGAACCACTCGATGGTCTCGGCGAGGCCGTCATCGAGGCTGGCGACGGGTTCGTAGCCCAGCAGTTGCTTGGCGACGGTGATGTCGGCGAGGCTGTGCTTCACGTCGCCAGCGCGTTCGGGGAGGAACGTGGGGTGCAGGTGAGGCATGCCGCAGGCGTGGGCCATTTTCTTGGCGAGCTCTTGCATCGTGAGGCGCTGGCCGGTGCCCACGTTGATGACTTCGCCCATGAGTTTGCTGGGGCAGAGGCCAGCGAGGAGTGTGGCGAGAACGGCGTTGGCGACGAAGGTCATGTCGCGCGATTGCTGACCGTCGCCGTAGATTTTTGGGGCTTCGCCGTGCAAGAGAGCTTTGGCGAAGGCGGCGACGACAGCGGCGTAGGCGTTGTCGGCGGATTGGCGCGGGCCGAAGATGTTGAAGTAGCGCAGGCTGACGGTGGAGAGGCCGTAGGTGCGCGACCAAGTGGCCATGGCTTGTTCGCCCGCGAGTTTGCTGAGGGCGTAGGGCGACATGGGGCGGACGGTCTGCGTTTCGACTTTGGGCAGTTCGAGTTGATCGCCGTATGCGCTGCTGCTCGCGGCGAGGATCACGCGGTCGGCCTGGTAGCGGCGGGCCATTTCGAGGACGCGCACAGTGCCGGTGGCGTTCACGCTCCAGGTGCGCTGGGGTTCGGCGACGCTGCGCGGGACGCTGCCTAACGCGCCGAGGTGGAAGATGGTCTTGGCGCCCTTGACGGCTTCGGCGAGGGCTTCGTCGTCCAAGATGGAGCCGTGGACGAAACGCAGGCGCTCGGGCTCCAATTCCATCATGCTGCTGAGGTGCTCGATGGAGGAGTTGGAGAGATCGTCGATGACGGCGATGTTGGCACCAACGGCGAGGAGGACGTCGATGAGGTGGCCGCCGATGAAACCGGCTCCGCCGGTGACGCAGACATCGCGGCCGTTGTAGAACGAACGCAGACGGGCGACTTTGTCGGCGGGGAGTTTCATTCGATCTTCATGATATCACGCAGGCAATCGAGCGCATGCCCGCGTGAAGCGGTGATCTGCCTCCGCGTTGCGAAGTACAATTTTGCATGGTACAGACTCCACTCGCAGTGCTTTTGGGGGCTCAGACGGAGCGACTGTTTCGTGAGGGGACGCCTTGCAAGTTAGTCCTGCATGAGCCGGAGGACTCCATCGCAGAGCTGCTTGTCGAGCAAGGACTGGTTGACTTGCCAACAGAGATCACTGAACTTGTTGGGCGATGCAGCGGGTTCTCGATTGAGCGGGGCGAGCAGACGATGGAATGCATGGAGTTCACGCGGGCGTGGTCGGGTCCAGCGTCAATGCTGGCACCCCGATGCTTGGAACTCGCGGACTACGACGGCAACGCTTTCATCGCCGAAGTGAACGCGGATGCGGCCACGTCACCAGTCTGGTACGCCTGTCACGACCCGGAAGTGCTTGTGTTGCAGGCGCGATCGCTGGCAGAGTTTCTGGACCGCGTGATCGACTTCTTTCGACCGCAGCGTCGATACGAGCATTCCGCGTATGGTCCGGATCTAAATCAGCGCGTGTGGGCGGTTCATGAGCAGCCGCCTTGCGGGCAACAGGTAGACGAGGCTCGCGCATCGGCTGACGAGGCGGTTGCCAAGTTCGCCGCAACCCTGCCGCCGCATGCCGTTGTCTTCGACTTCCGTGGGCTTCACGTTGGAGAGGGTGTTGCTTACCACGATCTTGACCCCGACGGGCAGTGCTGGTTTGCGAGCGATCCGCTCTTGCGGGCTGCCGAAGACGCACGGTAGTGGCGGACGCGAGCAAATGGGTGCGGAGTGAGGTCCCCGCGCCTATGCTTGGCACCCGTGACGCGTGCCGCGTCGGTTGGGACCCAGGATCACTCTTTTCGCATGAGCAAGCAGGACGACAAGTTCACGTTTGAAGCCGAGGTCACAGAAGCGTTGCCTAACGCGATGTTCAAGGTGCGTCTGCCCAACGAGCAGAAGACCGAGGTGCTTGCCTACGTGAGCGGGAAGATGCGGATGAACTACATTCGCATTCTGCCGGGTGACCGGGTGACGGTGGAGATCAGTCCGTACGACCTGAGCAAGGCGCGGATTACGTTTAGGCACTAGGCACTAGGCACTGGGCACTGGGGTAAAGGCAGAAACAAGTGTTTTGTTTGGGTATCTGGTGTGCAGCCGGGGGTTGTGACTTGAGTTTTTGGGCGTGACTCTTCAAGAGGTTGTGCCTAATATCCCCTCCCCCGTCGGGCAGCCAGGGTTGTGGTGTGCGTGGATGGGGTCGGTTGAGAAAGGCGTCTGTATGAAGGTCAAGGCCAGCGTCAAGAAGATGTGCGCCTCGTGCCAAGTCGTCCGTCGCGGCGGCAAGGTTCGAGTGATCTGCAAGTCAGATCCGAAGCACAAGCAAGTGCAGGGCTAAACCTGCGGTCGTTCGTCTGTTCGTCCGTACTTTCACGTCGGAAATCACCTAGAGGG
>DATGWV010000073.1:0-19489 GCA_035299305.1 Phycisphaerales bacterium
CTCGCCCGTCAGAAGAGGCGCTGCGACGGCCAGCCCCTGGAACTGGAAGCCGAAGGCCCCGGCAACCGCAACGTCAACGCCACCTGCCACGTATGCGCCGGATACTCAATCTCAATCCGATACGCCCGCAGCTTGTTGATGTCCCACCCGCGCTGCCCGCACACGTACTCGATCATCTCCACATACCTCGGCAACGCAATCATCCGCATCGCCGTCGGCCCGCGCCCCAGTGACCGCGCCTCCGGCTTGTGCGCCACGCGATCAAACTCGCGATCCGGATCAGGCAACTTCGTGAGCTGCCCGTGCGGCACCATGTCATAAATCGCCGCCTCAGGCCGCTGCTGTTCCACCAACTCTTCGTGCATCAGCACATCGACTACCTGCAACTCCGCAGGCGTGTCCGTCGCATGCGCGCACCCGATCAGCGGCCGCTCAGGCGTCGCAAATCGACTGCGTCCCGCTGCCAGGAAATCCGCAAACACCAGATCAACCGCACTCTGCAAACCCACGCTCTCGCCCGCCAACATGTACCGCGCACTCTGCACACCGCGGTGCACCTGCAGCATGGGCCGAGGCGTCGAGCAAAACTGCGGCAGCATGATGTCGGTTGATTCCGTGATCGGCTCACCCGTCACCGTCGACACACGTGACCCGCGCAAATCGCGAAACAACGCCGATGTCTCAATGAGCGCGCCAACCCGCAGTCGCTGCACGCCGTAGTTCCCCATGATGTTGCACGAGTCAATCGTCTCCGTCCCACCAGCAGTCGGATAGAAGATGCTCGTCATCATCGACACGCGTGTCGACGCCCCGCGCAGCGTGCGGGCCGCGTGATACATCGCCTCGCGCGCCTCACGTTCAATCTGCAACTGCCGCTCTGGAATGCACCCCGCCATCAGCGTCTCAAACGCCTGCCGCGTGCCCGCGTGCTGTTTCACCAGCCGCTCAAAATCTTCAAACGCCACCCGCACTTCATCAATCACATCACCCGGCACGCCGCGCTTCTCCGCCATGCGCAGCAGCTTCTCCATCGACACCCGCGCCGGCACATTCGCCCCTTCCGCCAGCGGGTTCTTCGCATTCGCCAGCCGAAACACCTGCCACCCCAGGCGATGGTCAATCCCAAACGCCCGCTCCACATCGCCCGCCTTCTTGATCTCCGATGTCGAACTCGCCACCAGCCGCGCCAGTCCAAACTGCAGCCGGCTCAAAACCCCCGTCGCCACATCCTCAAAGGTCGGGCTCTCAACGGCAATCGGCATGGAAGCAGTCTTCAGCACAAGTACGGTCCTTGAAAGGCCAATCCGGCGACCTCTGAGCCTAGTCATCGGGTGCCGCCGGGCGAGCAATATACCCGGTCGCCGAAAGAAGTGCAACAAAAAGTTCTAAACTAGTGTAGAACGTATTGACACCTGTCTCGCCCCTTGGTAGCTTGTTAGCACGCCTTGTTCTGCGCATCGGTCGTGTGACCCTCCGCGCAGCCGCCCGCATGAGAGAGTGCGAGCCAAATGCAGGGCCACGGAGAGAGAGACATGTCCCACGCGCCCCGCCTTCCCATGATCGCCCTCGTTCCATCCCTGCTCACCCTCGCCACCGCCGTCACCGGCGCCGCCGGCTCGGTGCTGTCGCTTTCCAACGTCATCGCCGTCGCCGGTCAACAAGTGCCCGGCCAGGCCCCGGGCGTCACCTACGGCACGCTCGCCAACAACCCCTCGATCTCATCTTCGGGCATCGTTGCCTGGGGCGGCGCACTCGCAGGCGTCCCCGCCGTCAACAACCAAGCCGCGTTTGTCGCCACCTCAAGCAGCAACGTCACCATCGCCGGTCAATCCGGCACCGCCGCGCCGGGCGGCCCCGCCGGCGCAACCCTCGATCTCAACGGCGGCTCCAACGGCTTCCAGACCAACAGCGTCCGCATCAACGGCAGCGGCACCGTCAGCTTCGTCTCACTCATGACCGGCGGCGGCACCGTGCCCAACACCAACAACTGGGGCGTCTTCGCCGGACCCGCCAACGGCTCCCTCTCCATGATCGCACGCTCGGGTCAGCAAGTGCAGGGCGCCGCGCCCGGCACGAACACCGGATCAACCTTCGCTACTGGCGTCCCCGTCATCGGCAACACCGTCTACTTCGGCTCCTCCACCGTCGGTGGCGACACAGTCACAGGCACCAACAACTCCGTCATCACCCGCAGCACCAGCAACGCCTTCACGACGCTCGTCCGCCAAGGCAGTGCATCACCCGCGGGCGGCAACTACGCCTCCGTCAGCAACCCCACGCTGCAAGCCAACGCCAGTGGTCAAGTCCTCTTCACCGCCAGCCCCGCGCTCTATCGCTATGACCCCGTCACCGGCGTGACCGTGCTCCACGCCACGGGCCAAGCCGCACCCGGCACCGCCGGCGCAACCTACGGCGGTGCAGCCCAGGTCTTCTCCGCCAACTTCAACAACCAGGGCCAAGCCCTCTTCACCTCCACGCTCACCGGGGGTGATGTCTCGGGCACCACCAACAACACCGGCGTCTTCATCACGGGCAGTTCCGGCACATCACTGCTCTGGCGCAACGGCTCCGCCGCTCCGGGCATCGCGGGCGGCACGTTCCTCTCCACCAACTCCATCGGCTACATGCTCAGCAACTCCGGCTCGGTTGCGCTCCCGGCCAGTCTTGTGCAAGGCGGCTCCATCACCGCCGCCAACGACTCAGGCATCTGGCTCGGCGGCGCGGGCTCGCTCTCGCTGGTCGTGCGCGAAGGTGACGCCGTCCCCACACTCAACGCCACCTTCGGCGCGTTGGGCAACGTCAACATCAGCGTGAACGCGCTCGATCAGCTTGTCTTCACAAGCACCATGGTCAGCTCCGACACCAACCTCAACAACAAGTCGGCCCTCTTCGCCTACACCTCCGCGACCGGCGTCTTCCCCATCGCATATGCCGGTGAATCCCTCGAAGTCACGCCGGGCGTGTTCAAAACGATCTCATCGTTCGGCATCGCCCGTGGCCACAACGCCGATGGTGGTTCGCTGGGCTTCAGCGACACAGGCGTCCTCGCCGTGCGCGTCACCTTCAGCGACACCACCAGCGCAATCGTCAGCTACGTCGTCCCCAGCCCCTCAGTCATCGCCCTCGGCGCACTCGCTGTCCCCTTCGCGATGCGTCGTCGTCGTTGATGCGATCCCCTCTCGCGCGCACGTCCGGCGAAAGCCGCGCGTGCGCTTTGGTCCCACTCAGGAGTTCCGCCTCATGATGCAATCGCTCTCTGCCAGAACACTGGCCTGTCTCGCTCTCATGCTCCCCGCAACCAGCGCGCTCGCGCAGGTCCGCATCAGCATGGTCGGCAAAGACAACTCACCCAACGTCAACGACTTCAACGGCCAGTTCGTCGAGCTCTTCAACGCCGGCACCACCGATGTCGTGCTTGATGGCAAGTCCGTGCAGTGGGCCAGCAGCGCAGGTGGCAGCAGTTGGGCCAAGATCGATCTCACCGGCACCATCGCCGCAGGCCGCTACCGCCTCATTCGCATCACATCACACTTTCCCTTCACCTGGGGCATCCCCTTCGAAGCCGATCAGACCATCCCCGCCGGCTTTAACGGCCAGCCCATCACTTCGTCCGTGCTCGCCAACTTCGGCAAAATGGTCCTTGCCGATACCACCACGCTCTTCACCACCAACGGCTGCGCCGCTCCCAACAACGCACAGGTGATCGACCTCGTCAGTTGGGGCACCACGCCCTCCACCTCCGGCTGCTTCGAAGGCTCCGGCATCGCCGTGATTCCTTCGCTCTCGGGCATCGGCGTCACCGCCGTCACGCGTCGCTGCGGCGGCCTCGTCGACTCCAACAACAACGCCGTCGACTTCATGGAAACCAACCGCCCGCCGCGCAACTCCTTCTGGGTCGGATTGCCCGACGAGCCCGCCGTCAATGGCATCACCGAAGTCATCGGCAAATCAGGCACCAGCATCACCACCGGCTACGCAGGCCAGTCCGTGAGCTTCACCACCAAGCCCGTCTCGTGCGGCGGCACGCTCACTTCCGTCCGCATCAACCTCAGCCCGATCGGCGGCGGCGTCAGCGTCACCATGCGCGATGATGGCCTCGCAGGCGATGCAACCGCAGGCGATGGCGTCTACACGTATGTGCACACGCTTCCGCCCACCGCGCCCACCGGTACCTATCAAATCGAAATCGCCGCGAGCGACTCGACCGGTCGCATCGGTCGCGGCTTCGCGCCGCTGATTCTCGCGCCCACGCCTCCCGCCAACGACGCGTGCGCCAACGCCGAGTTCATTCCCTCATCCATGTTGCCCGTAAACGTCTCCGCGACCGGCAACATCGTCTCGGCTACGCCCATCACACCCATCACCGCGTCGTGCGCCACCACACCCGCCACCAGCCGCGACGTGTGGTATTCCTTCACCCCGATGGAAACCGGCTTCTACACCATCACCACGTGCAACGAAGTGACGGCTCCGACATCACTGACCGGTGTCGCGACGCACCTCTCGCTCTTCACCGCGTGCCCGCCCGCCAACGCGACTGATCTCACCGGACAATCCATCGCGTGCAACCAGTTCGCCTGCCGAGTCTTCATTGGCGGCGGCCCTTCGACCATCTTCGACACCCCGCTCGAAGCCGGCACGCAATATCTCATCCGTGTCGCTCGTGCCGCAAGCGGTGACAGTGTCGCCGGCGGCCCCTTCCGTCTCGATATCACGTCTGAACCCTTCGGCGCATGCTGCGCCACCAACGGCACGTGCATCACCACGAAGCAATCAACGTGCGAAGCGCTCGGCCGCACGTTCTACGGCGCAGGCACAAGCTGCACCAACCTGACCTGCCCCGCGCCGCAGACTCCCTCGAACGACGAGTGTCCCAGCGCGGTGCCGCTCGCCTTGGGTGTGGTTGAAAGCGAAGTCGCCACAACATTCGGCGCGACAGGTCAGGACATCACGCTGTGCGATCAGACAAGCTGGGACGTCTGGTACACCTTCACACCCGAGCAAGCCGGCGACTACGTCGCGACCGTCACGTTGACCAACGGCATCTACACGCCGGGCATTTCGCTCTTCGACACGTGCCCGCCGGTGGCCAACGCCGAACTTGGCTGCGTCACCGTCAGCAACATCAGTCCGACCAACTCGCTTGCCTTCAACGCCGCCGCTGGCTCGCCGCTCTACATCCGTGTCGCGACATACTTCAGCCAGCGCAGCGAGTTCACCGTCGTCGTCAACCCCGTGCTCGCATGCGACGACATCGACTTCAACAACAATGAAGTCTTCCCCGAAGATCAGGACGTGATCGACTTCTTCAACGTTCTCGCCGGCGCGGAATGCCCCGCGTGCAACGACATCGACTTCAACAACAACGACGTCTTCCCCGAAGATCAGGACGTGATCGACTTCTTCAACGTTCTCGCGGGCGGCGCTTGCCCGTAACGCCGGACTGAAATGACGATCCGCATCACGCCATCACGTGCCGCAAGGACGTGATGGCGTTTTCGTTTTTGTGATTGCTCAGCTCACAAATCGCGGCACGCCCGTCGATCGCTCATAGCGACCCACGCTCTTGTCCACCTGCAGCGACCACAGATCAATGCCGCCGGCGACGCTCATGACTTTGCCATGACCCATTGCCCGAAGCGCGTGCGCGGCTTTCAGCGACCGCACGCCGTGGTGGCACATGACAGCGACTGTCTGACCGGGCTCGGGCTCAACCTCATCATGACGTGATTCGATCTGATCCAGCGGCAGCAGCTGCGCGCCGGCGACATGCACCAACTCAAACTCGGCGGGCGTGCGGCAGTCAATCAGCAGCAGCTTGCCATCATCCAGCAACTGCTTGGCTTGCTGCGGCGTCAGTTCTATCTCAGGATTGATCGGCTGCGCCATCACTTGCTCCCGGCGGGTTCGGCGGCGTCGGTCTTGGGCTCGGCGTATCGCGCCACATCTTCGCTGGTGATGCGCTGCGTCGTGCCCGGAGCCATCCAGTAGCGCGATGGTTCGTGGCGGGTTTCTTCCCACGGCTGCACGAAGAAGAAACGCGGCACGATCAAGAGCGCCTGCGCGAACGAATCGAGCGGCGCGAAGAGAGCTTCATCCCGGCGGTCATCGAGAGAATCGCCAGCGAGTTCGAGCGAGCTGATGGGCGTGGGAAACTCGCCGCGTTGGCGTGCGGTTGCGTCGGCAAAGAGATGCTGCCGCGAGTACGTGGGATAGCCGTCAACGCCATCGACCGGCACCACAAACGCGACTGGTTCCCAGCTCGCGCGGCTCAGGCGCGAGCCCGGGCCGGTCAGACTGGCGACATCGCCGCGCGGGCCGGTGTCGGGCCGCGTGTTGTTGTCGGCAAGGCCCGACAACTGCACAGCCTCGAGCGAGGGCGTCAGGTCCTGCTTGCGTCCCAGCGTGTTGCTGTTGTTGCCTTCGGCAGTGCAGCCACTCAGCACCGCCGTGCCCGCCAGCAACATCACGCCGAACAATTTTGTGTTCATCACTTGGTGCCTTCGTGCCCACGTGTTCCGCTTACTCAACCGCGCGCGGGCGTGAGGAGACTGTCGGGATCCTGCAGCAACTTGATCACTTCGGCCAGCGCCAGCGCCGCTGTCGCGCCGTCCACCACGCGGTGGTCGCACGCCAGACTCAGCGGCAGCAGCAGGCCCACGCGGAAGCTGCCCTTGTTCACCACCATGCCTTCGCGGCCGCGACCAACCGCGAGAATCGCGACTTCGGGATAATTGATGATGGGCGTCGCGAATCGGCCCGCGTGGCTGCCCACGTTGCTGATGGTGAACGTGCTGCCCATGAGCTGTTCGCGCGAGGCAGTGCGATTACGGGCCGCATCCGCGACTGTGCCGATGGCGCGGCTGAGTTCGAGCACGCCCAAACGATCGGCATCGCGGATGACGGGGACCATCAGGCCGCTGTCGGTGTCGGCGGCGATGCCCAGGTGCACGCTGCGATGCTGATTGATGCTGGCTTCGTAGTTGGCGTCGCCGGGCTTTTCATCGACGGTGGCGTTGAGAGCGCGGAACTGGCTCTGGCCCAGCACGCGAGCGACTGCGCTGGCGACAAAGGGCAGGAAGCTGACCTTTTCGCCGCTGGCGGCGGCGAGCTTGCGACGCATGCTGTCGAGGGCGGTCACGTCGGCTTCGTCCATCACGGTGAAGTGGACGGCCTGGTTCACGCTTTCGCGCAGGCGGTTGGCGATGGTGCGGCGCACGCCGCGGAAGGGGACGCGCGTGACTTCGTCGCCGGTGGGCGTCGCGGGGCGAGCAGCGGGCGCGGCGGGGGCCGCGGGCTTGCTGGCGGGCGCGGTGCGCGCGGGTTCGACGAAGGCGGCGGGTTTCGCGGCGGCTGCAGGCTGCTTGCTGGCAGGAGCACTGCCGCCCCGGACGGACGGTCCACCTGCGGCGCGGACGTCTTTCTCGAGGACGCGGCCACCGATGCCGGTGCCGGCGATGGTGTCGATGTCGACGCCCAGGTCCTTCGCGAGGCGGCGGACGGCGGGGGTTGCGAGGGCCTTGCCCGGCGCGGCGTTGAGGCCGGGGGTGTCGGCGCTCATCTGGCCGACGACGGTGCCGGCGTCTTCGGTGCGCTCTTCGGGCTCGGGGATGTGTTCCATCACGTTGCGCGGGGGCTGGGCGGGTTTGGTTTCGGGCTTGTCGTGTTTGCCGTTGCTGGCTGCTTTGCTTGTCGCGCCGCCGACGTAGGTCACGAGGGCGTTGCCCACGTGGAGGATTTCGCCTTCGGTGCCGTGGAGTTCGGCGATGGTGCCATCGCGCGGACTAGGGACTTCGACCACGGCCTTGTCGGTTTCCATGTCGGCGAGGATGTCGTGCTCCTTCACGGCGTCGCCCACCTTGACGCGCCACTTGATCAGTTCGGCTTCGTGCACGCCTTCGCCCAGGTCAGGCAGGATGAAGACATTGGGATCGGTGGACTTGCCGGGATGGGCCATGATGAACCTCGAAGGATGACACACACCCCCCGCAGAGACGCTCGCGCGGCCGCCGCCGGGGGACAAACCAGGGGAAGGTGATTGTTGGCCGACTTTTTCGAGCCGCCCATGCGATGCGACGACTTGCTGCGCGGTGCCGACGAGGGTGAGAAAGGCGGCGAGGGGTGCGAGCACGGCGCGGGCGCGTGGGGGTGTGGTGGGCTGGGGAGATGTGGTCGTGGTTGGTGTGGTAGTGGTTGGTGAGTTTGTTGACGGCTGGCATGCGGCCGCTCCGGAGGCGCGGGCCACCAATGCAGTTGGCACATAGCAATCGGGGTGGAGGCGCAGGGTTTGGAGGATGCTCCAGATGCGCGGCGTGTGGGACCAGTGGATGAACTCGTCGTAGGTCTTGGTGCGATCGATGCAACAGAGCTCGCGCAGGTTGCCGTGCAGCTCCACCAGCCAGAAGATGCGGCGGATGTCCATCATGTCGAGATCGACGAGATGCGCGGGGGTAATGCTGCCGCGTAGTTTGCTGTAGTCGGTGCGGGCGCACATGGCGCGCAGATGCTCGTGGGTGGTGGGGACGAATTCCAGATGCGGATCGATGTACGGCTGCGCGCGGCTGCGAGCCTCGGTGAGGTAGGGCACATCAGGCTGCGCGAAGACGGGCAGCACAGCCTCGGCGAGCGGGTGATTGAACGTGATGTACTCGATGTGATTGTCCATGACAAACCCCTTTCTGCGATCGACACTGACTTGCACTGGCTCCGCGCATGGCGAGAGTCGGTGCAGTTGGTTCATGGAGAGGCACACAGCGCGCCCTCCGTATTCACAGGGGGTGGACGTGTTGCGCGCGCACAAGAACGCACATTTGGGCGGAAGTTGGTGCGCAAGTGGTTGGGCGGCAGGGAGAAGAAAATCTGGAAAAATCCCCGCGCGTTTGGCGTGCGCGTGCAGATGCGCGCGCACAAAGGTGGATGTCGGGGGTTTGTGCGCGCGCGGGGTGGTGATGTGGTTTCTCTGCGGCGCGAGGAGCGCAATCGCAGGCGACATGAGACAGCGGCGGTCGCAAGCGACTCGCACAGGCAGCCGCAGAGCCGGCAGCCTGTGGCACGTGATTATGCGGTTCGCGAAGACGTGCCACCTGCCGGTTGGGGTAGCACCTCCGATATACTTACGGGCCGACCATTTCGGATTTTGCTTGGATGGAATGAGGCGGTTGTTGATGAGTCTGAAAGCTAGAAACAGTCTTCGGGTCGGTGTGGAGTCTAGCATATTCGGCTGTAAACCAAGTTCGCAAACCACAGTTTAGAAGGACTACGAGAAATTTTACCTTTATCGTAGACGCCCACAGCGAGCCTTGAAATGAAAACACTCGGAAAGCTAATTCTGGTCACCTTGCTGATCTTGGCGGTGGGTGTTTTCAGCCTCTTCGTTGGATCGCACGGTGTACGCATGTCGGCGGTTGCAATTTTGAGAAACGAATCAAGCTTTGTCTTGAGAAATGGTCTTGATCTTCGCGGCAATGACAAGTGGTATTGTACCAAGGGAGGAGTTGGTAGCTATCCGTTTCATGAGGATACATTTATCTCAAGTATCGGTTTCACAGAGAACGCGGTATACGGCACATCGAATACAAGCTCGGGAGAGAGCATTTTCTTTATATGGACTGAAAACGAAATGAATGCTATCGAGTATGATGATGCATGTCTATGGCATGAAAGTCTCATTCTTAAGGTTAGCAAGAAGCCTCACGAACTTACGCTTAGTCCGCCAGAACTGCTTGATCATCTTGATCCGTAAGGTCTAGCTGGTTTTCAAAGATGTTGCGAGTTATACCGGGCGGGTGGCACAACGTGGCGAACTGACTGCATCCGTGCCACAGGCTGCCGGCTTTGCGGCTGCCTGTGTTTTGTCGCTGCACGCGCGGCATAACCCCGCAAACACGTCGCGATCACCACACCGGCCTGCGGCAGCGCTCTCGCCGGGAGCGGCCTCGCGCACGCCGCTCGCTCAATTCCAAGACCGCACGGGCAGCTGCGAGCCAGCAGCCCGTGGCACGCAGATAATGGTCTGCGGAAGTGGTGCCACCCGCCACATTCCAATGAATGGAGCACCATAATGTTCAATATTGGTACCGATCTTCACATGTGGATCGATCCGAACAGTGTCATTTGCATCAAGGCGGTTACTTCCTTGGGTGACCCGGTTGAGCTGAATCTCGATGAGGCGCGGGTTTTGTTGAACAAGGTCAGCGAATTCATCCGGATCATCGAACAGGAAGATCAGAGTCCGGGTGAAAGTCGCTCGAGTTTGTAAGGGTCATGGCTAGGCCGGTGGTACAGGCGGGCTGTGGCACGGCGTGCGGCGATACGATGAGCCACACACACCATTCGGAGATTGAAATGCAGAGGACTCTCACGCCTGAGAACACGCTGGAGTTCTTGAGGCGATTCGACCAGTTTAACGATGGAGTTCTGCGCAAGATCGAAGTTTCGTTTCCAGAAGCAACTCCCCAAGTTGTGCGATTCTGGCTCGAAGGTTGCGATTACGCAACCGGCAATGACGCGTGGGTTCTTGTTCGTCTGGATGTTCTTGGTGTGACAGACTTTCGTCTCGCGTGTAGTAGAAAGTACGGCGCCGTCACATATTGCATGGGTATTTCATTTGGCTGGTTTGATGGGCAGGTGGCTGTCGATGTCAGTGATTCAGGTGACACTCCACAATCGCTCGCTCAACTCCAGGCTTCATCAAACTATTTTGCTGTAGGATCGAGAATTGAGTGGTCGATCGTGCAAGAGTAACTCGTCGGCGGGTGGCACAACGTGACGAACTGACTGCATCCGTGCCACCGACCGCTGCTCTGAGCGGTCGGTGCGTTTGGCGAAGACGAAGCACCGACCGTGCAGAGCCACGGTCGGTGGCACGGGGCACGGTGGCAGGCGGTTTGAGATTGACTGACGGATTGGGGCGAGAGCTGCATCCAGTGTGGGCATGCCATGCTGTGCGTGTGGTGCGCGCGGCTTATTTTGATCGGAGAGTTCGATGCAGTCATTCGCCGCTCGGTCGTTGGTTGTTGTGCTTGCGTGTGCCGGGGTGTGGGGGCTGGGGCCGATGGGGGTGGCGGAGGCGCGGGGGCAGATTGTGGTGCGGGCGGCGAATCGGAGCGGGGCGAGCGGGACGACGCTGATCACGACTCGCAGTGTGGATGAGTATGCGAAGCTGCTGGGGCTGACGGCGGAGCAGCATGAGACGATCAAGACACTGCATGAGGGGTATCGCGCGGCGTGGAAAGCTGCGGATGAGGAGCGCGAGAGCAAGCAGGAGGCCGCGCAGGAGAAGATGCAGGACGGCGACTTTGAGGCGATGAACAAAGCGATCGTCGAGACGACGGACGCGTTTGCGGAGAAGACGGCGAAGCTGGAAACGCAGTTCATGGAGGACATCAAGGCGACGCTGACGAACGAGCAGGCGGAGAAGTGGCCTGCGGTGGAGCGGCATCGGCGGCGCGACACGCGGCTGCGGATGTCGAGCTACAGCGGCGCGGGGATTGACCTGATTCGCGTGGTGGATCGCACGAGCACGCATCCGCAGACGAGCGAATTCTCGCAGTTGCTGAGCGACTATGAGATGGCGATTGATCGCCAGCTTGTGGAGAACGCGAGCCGGGTGAGCAGCTTGCCCAAGGCGGAAGACGACAAGGTGTTTGACCCCAGGCACCAGGAAGAAGTGATGACGGTGATGGGCGAGAACGGGAAGGCGCTGCGCGATTTGAATCGCGACTATGGCAAGCGGCTGGCGGCGCTGATGCCGGCGGAGATGCGGACGAAGTTTGAGGCGGAACTGGCGAAGCGATCGTTTCCGCAGGTGTACGAAGCGACGCACATTGAGGATTGCATCGCTGCGGCGAGCGGGTTCAGTGATCTGGATGCGAGCGCGAAGGAGACGATTGCGCAGCTGAAGGAGCAGTGGGAACGCGAGTCGCAGCCATTGAACAAGGCGTGGGCGGAGGCGATCACCAAAGCGGAGGAAGAGTCGGGCGGGTCGCTGCAACTGCAGATTCGGCAGTGGAGCGGCGGCGGCGGGAATGCGGAGATAAAGGCGGCGCGCGATGCGCGGCGCGAGTTGGAAAAGCGGCTGCGGTCGCGCTTGGATGATGTGCTGACGACGGCGCAGGAAGAGCGGTTGCCGGCGAAGAAGAAGTCGGAAGCGGGGCCGGGCGGCGGGATTCGCATCAATATTGGTGGTGGAGGCGGCGCGAGTGATGATGAGGAGTGATGTGGGGTGAGGGGGACGAGGGCGGCAGGCGAGAGCGTTGTTCATCACGGTTCACCCCGTGGTGTGAACTCGCATGAGCAGGGTGGCGGGTTGCAACTGCATGAGAATACATTGCCACGCGGGTGATTCGCTCCGTGATCGCCGCCGTGATTGCGGCGTGGAGCGTGATGGCACGCCGCGTCGAGCGGAGGACTCATGCAACGCATCGTTCAGTGCTGTGTTGTTGTTGGTTGCGTGATGCTGGGTGTGGTTTGCTCGCCCGTGGCAACTGCGCAGACAGCGTCGACCGACGCTGTCACTCCTGAGGTGCCAGCGTGGGCTGGTGAACTTCCGGAACCTGACGCGGTGATGCGCGCTGTTTCCGGCGAAAGCGATCTGGACACGGCTGCGAAGCAGTCCGCCGGGCTGCGGCATGTTGCACAGCTCATTCGCGTGCTGCAAGCAAAGCCGGGCCCGGCGACTGAAGCGACGCAGGCGCTGCTGCAGCGATACGAACAGGCGCGAGCGGCGCATGATCAGGCGGCGTCTGCAAAGTTCACCGAGGCGACCTTTCGGACGCGGGTGGATGCCGCGATGTCCGATGAGCGATTTCAGTTGAGCGTTTACGAACGCGTGTTTCCGGCTGCGTGGCGTGAAAGCTGGCTTGAGCCGATCGTCGCGCAGGAGAAAGCGACATTGCGATCGATGCAATTGCGGTCGTTTCTGCAGTCCACTTCATCAACCGCGCTTGTCATTGCCACGGCGGGCGGTGCGTGCGTTATGGTCGGTGTGATCGGCTGGATCTTCACTTGGCGCTCGACGCGGCAGTCGCCGGATGACCCGATGCGACTTGTCGGTCGGCGAGCGGGCACGCTGGATTTTGTCACGGGCATCGTCGCCGGGGACAAGCGATACACCGTGATCGAGCGCACGACCACGACGACGCACCACAACAACGCACCGCCGACGACGAGCACTTCCACGACGACGACAGATCATCGGGAGTTTCTGCTTGAACTCGGCGATGGCCGCAGACGTTCGTTTCACTTCACGGACTTTGACGTGCCGATGAACGCGGGCGAGACGATGACGCTGGTGTGGCCCGCTCGCAAGCGTTTCGCGGAGGGCGGTGCGGGCGTGATGTTCGCGGTCAATCACACGCGCGACGAAAGCTACTGGCGGCCCAGTCGAGTCTTGAAGCTGCTGCGCGCACCGCAGTGGCCTGTGTGGCTGACGGCTATTGGCTGCCTGGCCATTCCGCAGATCGGGTGGATCGTCGCGATCAGCGTGCTGGTTGTGGGTATCGCGCTGCAGCAGATCATCAGCCGCACGAGGCGTCGTGCATTCATGCAGACCGCGGGCAGGCCCATTGTCGCGAGACTCAAGGCGAGCGCGCTTGCCAACACCACGCCGACGATCGCCTGACCGAGGCTGGTTGCAACCTCTACGCTTGGCGCATGCCCACTCCCTTTCCTGTCGTTCGCGAGCGGTCCGGTCCTTTTGCGCACATCGCCACGATTTTTCTGGAGCAGAGTCCCAAGCCTGTGGTGGTGCTGGATCATGATCTGATTCGGCGGCTGGATGCGACGTTGACGTCGCTGCCGCGTGATTTGCGGGGGCTGGTGCTTGCGAGCAGCGCGCCGCGTGCGTTTGTCGCGGGGGCTGATCTCAAGAGCATTCAGGAGATGAACGACACGGATCTGCATCGCTATCTGGCGTATGCGAGCAGCGTGTACATCAAGCTCAGTCGGCTGCCGTTTCCGACGGTGGCGGCCATCAACGGTGCGGCGCTGGGCGGCGGGCTTGAGCTGGCGATGCACTGTGATGGACTGGTGGCGGCGCCGGCGCCGAAAGTTGATGGCGTGAGCAAGCCGTATCCGGTGGGACTGCCCGAAGCGGGGCTGGCGATTTGTCCGGGCTGGGGCGGGACGACGCTGCTGGCGGCGCGGATTGATCCGGCGGCGGCGATTCGCGCGACGGCGGCGGGCAAGCCCATGATGCTGGACGACGCGGCGAAGGCGGGGCTGTTTGACATCGTCGCGGCGGACGCCGAAGGGCTGCTGCCTGCGGCGAAGAAGTGGATTGTGGAGCAGACGTTCAAAGGTCGCACGGTGCGCGATGGTGCGCCGCTCAAGCACAGCGGCCGGCCGGCGATCGCGGCGCGCGTGATTCCGGCGATTGACGGCGTGCGCGATGAAGTGAGCAAGACCGACGCGGGCAAGGCGGTCATCATGGCGCTGGACGCCGCGGTGACGAAGGGCTTTTCGGCGTGTTTGCGCGTGGAGCAGGAGCAGCTGGTGCGGCTGCGGAACCTGCCGGCGGCGAAGGAAGCGATTGCGAATTTCTTTGCGAAGAAGAAGTGAGAAGTTGACGCATGAACGTGACGGCGCGGGCGTTGCTCGCGCCGTTTTTCATTTGTGGGTTAGAACGGCACGTCTGAGTGCATGTGCATGCGCGCGTTGGTCGCGGGATGTGTGAAGGTCAGTTCTGCGGCGTGCAGGAGCATGCGGGGAGAGAGCGATTTGTCGCCGTAGAGGGGGTCGCCGATGATGGGTGTGCCGAGTCCGCCGCCTTCGGTGGTGATTGGGGCGGCACAGTGGACGCGGAGTTGGTGGGTGCGGCCGGTGACGGGGATGAGTCGCAGGCGTGTGCGCGGGAAGGTCGCGTTGTCGTCGCGCGAGAGGACGGTGAAGTGGGTGATGGATGGCTTGCCGTGGATCCAGTCGACGATTTGGCGCGGGCGGTTGTCGATGTCGGTGCGGATGGGGAGCGACACTTCGCCGGCGTCGCGAGCGACGTGGCCTGCGACGACTGCGATGTAGGCCTTTTCAGTCAGTCGCTGTTCGAACTGTTTGGAGAGGGCTCGCTGCGCGTCGGCGGTGAGTCCGACGACCAGCAAGCCGCTTGTGTCCATGTCGAGGCGATGGACGATGAGAGGACCTGTCGCGTGCGGGAACGTGCGCGCGACGCGGGCGGCGACGCAATCCTGATTGGCTTCGCCTTTGCCGGGCACGCTGAGCAAGCCCGCGGGTTTGTTGATGACCGCGAGATGCTCGTCGGCGAAGATGATGTCGAGCGGGGGAGGCACGCGGGGAGCGTACACCGTGCGCGGCGTTACTTGGTGACGGGGCTGTAGACGACGACCATCTGCATGCTGGTGGTGCTGTTACCACCGTGGGTCACGACCGTGCCCTCGATGGGCATGCCGGTGCGACGATCCAGCCGCATTTCGCCGGTTTCGACAACGCGCTGGGGCTCGAGGGCCGCACGCATGGCGTCGCGAGAGCGCTGATAGTCCTGTCGCGACTTCTCGTCCCACTTTGACGTGTCAACATCCGCGCTGGGCGGCTCTTTGATGGTGATGGTCATGTTCGTCACCCAGCTCACGCGCACTTCGTGATCGTTCATGTCGCGCAGGGTGAGTGTGCGCTCGGCTGAGACCGAACCGCCTGGAGCGACTTGATCAAAGGCGATTTCCGACGGCGGTACCTTCGAAGTCTGCGGCTGGCCGACTGTCAGTGTTTTGCCCCAGATCCACGCCCCTGAGAAAAGCGGCTTGCCGATGTTCGCGGAGACCATCTTCTCGTACATCTCAGGCGAGTTCATCATCTCACTCAACATCTTGCCCGCTGTCGCGCCGGCGTCGGGAGCTGCCGCGCCCTTCGCGAACTCTTTCGTCGCCTCCTGCATACGAGGCGCGTTCTGTTTCATCAACTCTTTGAATTGCTCGACGACTTCGCCGGTGTTCAGGATGTCTTCGATCTCGCCAGACTTGCCGACGCGACTTTCCATCGGGCCGATGACGGTCTTGTAGCGAGCGAGCAGCATGTCGGCCATCATCGACCGGGTCTCGGCGGACGCCGTCTGCACGTTGGCGAATTCCTGCATGATGACGCTGTAGTCGGGTTCGATGCGGCGCACTGTCCATGTCGCACGCTGTGACGCTGAGATCATGGCATCGCTCACCATGCTCGACATGAAGCGGTCAGTCTGGTCGGGCATGTCGAAGACCATTGTGGTCAGCACGTTGCAGTGCGCGACATCGCCCACGCGGAGGGAAGGTGTGATCGTGACTGACTGGGGCTCGGCGAACGCGTGCTGCGACATGCCACCCATCAGGCCGCTCACCGTCAACACGCACGAGAGAAACACGCTCTTCATGAAGCACCTCCTCGGCAGATTGTACGGAATTGCGGGAATCTCGTGTCACGCGCGCTCTACAGGTATGTTCATGTGAACTTGTACCTTGCGTCGTGTGAGACTGGCGGGGCCTGCCTGAAGTGGGGCGCGACTATGACGCGTCGGAGGTCCTTGATCCGTCGTCTTCGTCGGTTGTGAAGGACGATTATTTCTCGACGATCACTCGACGACGCCTGCGGGGTCTTTGCCCTTTTCGATGGCTTCGATCTTGTGAATGCGGCGGGTGTGCCGGCCGCCTTCGAAGTTGCTGCCCAGGAACGAGTCGACGATCTTTTCGATCAGTCGCTGGCCCAGGAGATCGGCGCTCATGCAGACGACGTTGGCGTTGTTGTGGCTGCGAGCGAGGTGCGCGGTCATTTCATCATGCACCACAGCGGCACGCACGCCCGGCACTTTGTTGGCGGCGATGCTCATGCCGATGCCTGTGCCGCAGAGGAGCACGCCAAGGTCGGCTTTGCCTTCGGCGACGGCTTTGCCGACTTGGAAGGCGCGATCGGGATAATCGGCGGGCGGGCCTGAGATGTCGCCCATGATGACGGCTTCGTGCCCCTCGCGTTGCAGCTTCTCCTGCAGTTGCTTGATGCCCGTGTACCCGCGATGGTCCGCCGACAGTGCGATGCGCATAGCCGCTCCTTTCGCGCCAGTGTAGCGGAAGTTTCGCGGGAGCTTTCGCTTCGTACGGTTGTGCATGGCTCGCACCGCGCTCATCGTGTCTTTGGCTGTCACCCCCCTGCTTTTCTGCGCCTGCTCAGTTCGGCTGGGCGGGTCGAAGTCGCTGGATAAGACGCTGGCGGACTTGCGCACGGAGAATCAGCAGCTTCGCGACGAGTTGGCGCAGACGCAGGGCAAGTTGCAGGAATTGATTGCGCGCGAGGCGAGCGATACGCGCGTGAATCAGCAGATGCAGGGAGTGACGCCGATCTTTACGCCCGAAGAACTGGCATTGGCGATGCCGCGTGTGGTGAAGGTGGCGTTTCACTCGGGGGCCGGGCTTGATCTGCGCGACCCGGCCAGCCCGCGGCTGGTGATGGATATCGAAACGCGCGATGGACGGGACCGATTTGTGCCCGCGGTCGGCCGATTGCGTGTGATCGCGACGCAGAACGGCAACACGCTGGCGGATGTGACGCTGAGCCCGGTGGAGCTGCGCGATGCGTATCGCTCGAGCATCATGGGAACGCGGTATGCGATTGAGGTGCCGGTGTCTGCGGAGGCTGTCAGCGCGCCGATTCGGCTGGAGGCGTCGCTACTGCTCGCGACAGGCGAAACGCTGACGGCTGAGCGCACTGTTCCCGCCGGCAGATAGCACTCGCCTAACGACCACCCGTGCGGTTGCTCTGCGCGCGTGGCGTGGTTTTGCAGAACGCAGGATGCGCAAACATGTCGTGATTTCCCGCACAAACTGCGTTCGCTGCGCAGCGTCTGCCTGTTGTTCGAGGCAGCATGCGAGGCGCGTCGCTTCTCGCTCCGTCCCTCGCTGCGTTTCAGCCGATAATGCGATGCCTGCATGCCCTCGCGCGACGACCAACCTCCAGCATCCGCCGCTCGTCGCGATGAACTGCGCGCTCTGACGGCCCGGTGTGTGCGAGGCGACGAGGCGGCGTTTGCTGATCTTGCGAGCCGATTGCGTCCCGCGCTGGTGCGGCTGTTCACCGAGAAGATGTCAGCGAAGCCTGATCTTGCGGAAGATTTGGCGCAGCGCACGCTGGTGGGGTTGTGGCAAGCGCTGACCAATGGTCGGTATGACGAATCGCGCTCCGCAGTGACGACGTTTGCGTATGCGGTGGCGCACAAGGTGTGGCTGCAGCACATTCGGGCGGCGGGCCGGGCTGATGCTGCGCTGGGGAGATTCACGCGGCTGGTCGCCGTGGGACAGCAGCGCGAGCAACCTGATGCGGCGGAGCCTGCCGAGCACGCGGCGTTGCTGGAGAGTTTGCGCTCTGCTCTGACGGGCAGTGCGGAGACTGACCTGACGGACGAAGAACGCTGGCTGGTGCGTAACTGGGCGAGCGGGCAGTCGGACCGCGACCTGGCGAAGGTGATGGGCATCGCCCCCAGTAACGTGAATGTCCGCAAACAACGGGCATATGCCAAATTGCGGGCATATTTGCAGCGTCTGGGGTTTGAGTAAGGCTCGGGTTTTGCCGGCGCGAGCAGCCTGAACACCTCGCCTTAGTCGGCGAAGAACATGATGCCCCGAGGGGCTGGCACGGGCGCCGAGCTTGTGCCGCGCGGAATCGCCGGAGTCAGCTGTGAGCACGCACACGCCCAACCCGCAGCATCAACCCCACGACGACACCCCAGTCGATTTCGTGATGGATGATCTTGTGCGCCAGACGCTCGAGCTTGAAGCGTTTGAGCGCGAAGCATGTGCTGCGCCGGCTCCCCTGCGCATGCAGTCGCCCGTGGTGCATACGAGTGGCTCGCGGCGGAATCTCGCGCTGTGGCTGGGGTCGGGTCTTGCGGCTGCGGCGGCGGTTACGCTGGCGGTCATTATGTTGCCACCCAGCAAGCCGGCGGGTACGAACGGCACGCTGGCGCATAGCGGCGGGAATCACGCCGAGCGCGCGAGCGATGCGGCGGAACCGACGACGACGGTTGCGACGCGTGAAGAAGCGGATGCGGCGAGTGCTGTAATTCGCACGGTCTCGCAGCCTGTGCGCGATGATGACCTGCAGCAGTTCGCGTATCTCGATCCTGACATCGCGACGGGGCTGCCCAGTTTGGCGTCGGAGCGATCGGTTGTGCTGGCGGTATATCAAGGTGATGCGCCGCATGACTGTGATTGCATCGCGTGGAGCGTGGAACAGCCTGGCGACTGGGACACTGCCAAGGGCAATGTGCTGGAGCAGGCGCTGCGCCAGCCGTGCATGCTTGACGCAAGCGCGCTGACGCTGGTGAAGATCACGGGCCCTCGCATGCTGCTGCCTTTCCACGATGACGACGCACGCGAGTTGGCTCGCTGCGTGCCTTCGAGCAACTGCGACGAGGCGTGCGCCTTCCAAGCGGCCAGCGAATGTGTGCCCAGTGATGTGCGCGTGCAGACGCGGACGATTGAGTGGGCGACGCGGTAAACACACGAATCAAACAAAA
>DATGWV010000074.1:0-19206 GCA_035299305.1 Phycisphaerales bacterium
AGGGGGTAGGGGGCGGCGTGGGGCATGGGGGGGACGGAGCGCGGAGAACGGAGAACGGAGAACGGGGCGTCAGTTGATTATCTTCGGTTTTCGGATTTCAGTTTAGCGTTTTATTGCGTCCTATTACACGCCTGCGACGTCGATGACTTCGAGTTCGACGTTGGTGCGGCCGTTCCAGGTGGAGATTTTGGGGGTGGCGAGGAGGTCGAGGGTGGCGCCTTGGGGGATTTGCATGACGCGGTCGCCCCAGTTCCAGGCGACGCAGCGCATGGCGGCGCCGCGGGTGGAGACGGCGAAGGCGAGGTGCTTGCCGGTTGAGCCCAGGAGCTGCGGACGCGTGGTGACTTTGGCGTTTTGCACGCGGAGGCGGATGCCGGGGTTGTCGCGGCCGAAGGGGGCGAGCTTTTCGAGTTGTGCGACGGACGCGACAGAGATTTCGTCGATGCTGGCGGTGGTGTCGTAGCGATGCTTGGCGATCATGTCGCTCACGGTGATGGCGGCGTTGGCGTGGGCGGTGAAGTCGGCGGCGAATGCGTCGAGAGCTTCGCGCGAGAGGGTCAAACCTGCGGCCATGTCGTGGCCGCCGAACTTGGTAAGGTGATGGCAGCACGCGTGGAGACCTGCGTGGAGGCTGTAGCCGTCGATGGAGCGGCCTGAGCCGTGGCAGATGCCATCGTGCTCGCGCATGAGGATGGCTGGGCGATGGTATTTTTCGACCAGGCGCGAGCAGACGATGCCGACGACCCCCGGGTGCCAGTCTTCGTGAGCGAGGACGATGGCACGGCGATCGTCGCGCGTCATGCCGGCGGCTTCGGCGAGGTCGCAGGCTTGCTGGAAGATGGCGCGCTCGGTGGCGCGGCGCTGGTCGTTTTGGCGCGAGAGTTGTTCGGCGATGGCGATGGCGCGCGGGCCGGTGGCGGTGGTGAGCAGTTCGACGGCTTCGCGGGCGTGGCCCATGCGGCCGCAGGCGTTGAGGCGCGGGCCCAGCTTGAACCCGACGTCTTCGGCTTTGACATTTTCGCCGGCGAGGTCGCTGGCTTCGACGAGGGCGCGGAGGCCTTCGAGCTTGCTGTACTTGATGCGTGAGAGACCCCAGCGGGCGATGACGCGATTTTCGTCGACGAGCGGGACGACGTCGGCGATGACGCCGAGACTCGTGAGGCCCAGGAGTTCGAGGAGGGTTTCGCGGAGGTGGTCGGGGAGTTTGGTTGCGGTGGTTGTGCCGGGCGGTGCGCTGGCGAGGGTCATGACGCGCCAGGCTAGTTTGAAGGCGACGCCTGCGCCGCAGAGATCGCCGAAGGGATAGGCGCTGCCGGGCAGGCGCGGGTGGACGAGGGCGTAGGCGTCGGGGAGCGTGCAGTTGTCGCCCACGGGGAGGTTGTGGTGATCGGTGATGATGAGATCGGCGCCGGCGGCTTTGACGGCGGCGGCGGGAGCGACGGCGGTGATGCCGCAGTCGACGCTGACGATGAGCTGCGCGCCTTGCTTGATGAGTTCGTGGAGGCTGTCGGTGTTGAGTCCGTAGCCTTCTTCGAGGCGGTGCGGGACGTAGGTGTGGACGTTGGCCTGCGGCTCGATGGCGCGGAGCGCGTGGAAGAGGATGGCGGAGGCGGAGATGCCGTCGACGTCGTAGTCGCCGTAGATGACGATTTTCTCGCCTGTGCGCGCGGCGGCGAGGAGACGCGCGGCGGCGCGATCGAGGCCCGGCATGCGCGCGGGATCGTGCAGCATCGTCATCTTGGGATTGAGGAAAGCGTCGGCGGCTTCACCGGTGAGGACGCCTCGGGCGGCGAGGACGCGCTGGACGAGAGGAGCGTTGGCGGCGGAGTTTGCGCGCGGGGTCCAGAGGCTGCAGAGGCCGCGGATGGTGTCGGTGGCGGCGTGCGGCAGCGGCTTGGCTTCGATCTCGCTTGGGATGGCGGCGTGGGTGTGCATCCGTGCGAGGGACGGTAGGGAAGGCAGAAGACAGTTCACCACGAAGACACAAAGAGCACAAAGAAAGGCAGCAAGAAAAGAAGCGCGATGTGTCGGGACGAGCACTGCGTCAACGTGGTGACCGGTGCGTCGGTGCGGTGATGCGGTGGATTTACGTTGTCAGGAGGACGACGACGTGGACTTCGATGGCGCGGCCTTCGCCGATGGCGTCGACTTTTTCGTGGGTTTTGCCTTTGATGTTCACTTGCGCGAGGTCGAGGCTGAGGACGCGGGCGAGGTTGGCTCGCATTTGATCTTTGACGGGGCTGAGTTTGGGTTTTTCGAGGATGATGGTGCAGTCGAGATTGCTGATGCGGTAGCCAGCGGCGGCGACGCGCTTGGCGGCTTCGGCGAGGAAGATCTCGCTGTTTTGGCTTTCGTGGCGCGGGTCGGTGTCGGGGAAGAGTTGGCCGATGTCGGGCTGGGCGAGGGCACCGAGGAGGGCGTCGGTGACGGCGTGGTAGAGGGCGTCGCCATCGCTGTGGGCGACAGGGCCGCGGTCGTGCGGGAGGTGGACGCCGCCCAGGATGAGTTCGCGGCCTTGGCCGGCGGGGGGGCGGGGTTCGAGGCGGTGGAGGTCGTAGCCGTGGCCGATGCGGAGGGGCATGGGGGGAGGGTAGTGGAGGGCGGGAGCCAAATTGCCAAATGGTCAAATGGCCAAATGGCCAAAGGTGTTGGGGGAGCGTCTTGCATTTGGGAATTTGGTCATTTGGCGATTTGGCCATTTGGCCATTTGGCCATTTGGCCCCCCTCGCCCGAAAACTCACGCTGGGCGGGGGTGGCCGCCGATACCCTTGGCTTGTCAATCCACCTGCCCGGAGGGCAGGTTTCGCGAGGCCTTTATGCGTCACACCGTTTCCAGCCGGAAGTCTGTCGCGTTCATCACTGGCGTTTTGGCGGTTGCGAGCCTGCTCGCGTTGCCTGGCTGCCAGCAGTTTGAAAGCGTGTCGTATCGCAGCGATGTGCACAGCCAGAAGACGATCACGTTGCTGGACACGAGCAACGGCGAGAAGTTGCTCACGGTCGATATTCCTGTCGGCCAGCAACTGAACATGGTTTTTGACAGCGACATCGAGACGGCGGAGAAGCGCGGAAGCGACACGCTGCGGTGGTCGGTGCGGAAGATTGGCGATGACACGGTGAGCGGTGGCAATGTGATGCAGGTGCCGCCTCCTAGCAGCCGGCGGATTGATATGTCGCTGCGGCAGTGAGTTGCGCGGCGAGCGTGACTGGATCAGCCCGCGTGGGAAAGCTTGACTGTTTGACACACGAACCGGCAGTGCGCGTTTGGCGTACGCCGGTTTTGTTTGTTTTCGCGTGTTCGTTTTGTTTGGCGCGTGAACGTGGGAGTTTTGGCATCGAAGTGAGGGCGGGACGTCGCGTAGGACGTTCTACCCTTTGCAGGGTTGGCTTGAGCGGCGTGGTTTCAGGCTGGCTTCATGTGGGTGCCCCACCACTGCCGCGGCACAGTTTGCGTTTTTGTCGTGACTGCTCCTGATCCATCTCCGTCCGCACGCAATGGCGACGTGCCCTTCAGCAAGCAAGGGAAGGCGGCGCGACTGCTCAGTTTGGTGGGGCTGACGCCGCCTGGGTATAACGGGGAGGCGGCGCGGAGCGCGGCGCGGCGGTATCCGAAGGCGATCAAGAACGCGTTGATGGTTCGCGGGGGCGAGGGCGCGGTGATTGATGGGGCTGCGCTGGAGCGGATGGCGGCGGCGCCACTGGCGGCGATGTGGTTGGGGCATGCAACGGTGCTGCTGCGGGTGGATGGGCGATGGGTGCTGACTGATCCGGTGTTTTCGCATCGGATTGGGGTGTCGGCGGGGCCTTTGACGCTGGGGGTGTCGCGGTTGTCGCCTGCGATTGATCCGCGGAGCTTGCCGGCGATTGACACGATACTGATCAGTCACGCGCACTTTGATCATCTGGATCGGCCCAGTCTGAAGCGACTGGCGAGCAAGAAGACGCAGCTCATCACGAGTCTGCACACGCGCGGGCTGATTCCGCGCGGGTTTGGGAGCGTGCGCGAGATGCATTGGCAGGAGGAACTGGATGCGGAGGGGATTCGGTTGCGAGCGATCAGGCCCAACCACTGGGGCGCGCGGACGATGTGGGACAAGCATCGCGGGTTCAACAGCTATGTGTTTCGCGCGGGCGACCAATCGGCGTTGTTTGCGGGCGACACGGCGGACAGCCGGGGATATACAGGGCTCGGACCTGTTGATCTGAGTATCTTCGGGATTGGCGCGTATGACCCGTGGATTCATGCGCATGCCAGCCCGGAACAAGTGTGGCGCATGCATAACGAGGCGGGCGGCGCGTTTCTGATGCCGATGCATCACAGCACGTTTGAACTGAGTGATGAGCCGGTCGATGAACCGCTGCGTCGGTTGCTTGCGATTGCGGGGGATCAGGCGGGCCGCGTCGTGGGACGCGGTCTGGGTGAAGTGTGGACGAAGTGACACACGGCATGATTCCGCGAGCATGAACGACGCAAGAATGAGCCGCATGCTGCGCACGAGTGATCTTGACTATGACCTGCCTGAGAGCGCGATTGCCACGTCGCCAGCGGAGCCGCGGGACAGCGCGAAGCTGATGGTGGTGCGGCGGAGTGATCCGCATTATCTCGAGCACATGCACGTGCGCGATCTGCCTTTGCTGCTGGAGGCGGGCGACTTGATGGTCGTGAACGCGACGAAGGTGATGCAGGCGCGGTTTGAGGGCGTGCGCGCGGATACAGGCGGGCGGGTGGAGGGGCTGTATCTGGGGCCGGGGCCGATCATTGATGATGCGCGCACGTGGGGTGTGCTGCTGCAGGGCAAACGCATGAAGGAGGGCGTGTCGGTTGCGCTGCATCGCGCGGATGACACAGCGAGCGGGCTGCGGCTGCGGCTACTGAGCAAAGATGAGCGTGAGATGGGGGCGTGGCTGGTGGCGATTGAGCGGGAGAGCGGCGAGGCGCTGCGCGAAGGCGACACGCATGACACGCAGTTGCTTGATGCGATCGGGCGGCCCCCACTGCCGCCTTATATCGTGCGGGCGCGCAAGCACAGCGGGCAGGAGAAGTCGCAGGCGTACGACAAGTCGCGGTATCAGACGGTGTATGCGCATGATGATGCGAGCGAGAAGCGGGTAGACCACCGCGAAAGTCTGCAGACGGCGCAGGGATCGGTCGCTGCGCCGACGGCGGGGCTGCATTTCACGCCTGAATTGCTGGGGACGCTGGCGGCGCAGGGTGTGCAGCGCGAGGAAGTGACGCTGCATGTGGGGCTGGGGACGTTCAAGACGGTGGAGAGCGAATACATCGAGCAACATGCGATGCACAGCGAGCGTTGCTTCATGCCTTCGAGCGTGCGCGAGCGGATATTGGCGACGCGGTCGGCGGGGAATCGGGTGTTGTGTGTGGGGACGACGGCGGCGCGGACGGTGGAGAGCTATGCGCGATTGCCCCAGCACCCGGCGGACTGGCTGGACACGAACATATTGATTTCGCCTGGGTATCAGTGGCAGTGGACGGACTGCATGCTGACGAATTTTCACTTGCCCAAGAGCACGCTGATGGCGATGATCGCGAGTTTGCTGGGAGATCATCCGAGTGAGCGCGGGGTGGATCGGCTGAAGCGGTATTACCGCGTGGCGCTGGAGCGGGGGTACCGGTTTTATTCGTATGGGGATGCGATGTGCATTTTGGTGTAGGGGAAAGAAAACGGTGCAGCGTTTGGGCTGCACCGTCGGGGGAAATGCGTTGAGGGTGAGTTGGGTGGGGGTTGGAATGCGCCCGCCCCGGAGGGGCGGCCCACCGTTAGTTGCAGGGACCGCCGGCGAGGACGGTGAAGAAGTCGATGACGTCCTGGTCTTCGGGGAAGACGCCGTTGTTGTTGAAGTCGATGTCGCAGCCGCCGACGCTGGTATAGGGGCAGTCGGCGCCGGCGAGGACGTTGAAGAAGTCGATGACGTCTTGATCTTCGGGGAAGACGCCGTTGCGGTTGAAGTCGATGGCGTCGCAGGGGCAACCCATGCTGCCGCAGAAGATGGGGAAGGCCGCGACGCTGCTATAGGCGAAGCCGCCAGCGGCGAGGGGATCTTCGATCTTCCACTGCATGTAGATGGTTTCGCCCGGCTGGAACATGTCGATGGTGATCGACATTTTCTCCGTGGCTGCGCCGAGGGCGGAGACGGTCTTGGGCGAGTAGTAGTACTCGGGGGTGATGACGCCGCCGACGGGGGGCGTGCGCGAGTACATGAGGGCGGCGGTGGCGGTGATGCGCGCGTTGGCGACGCCCACGCGGCACTCGTCGATGTTGATCATCGCGGGGCTGGCGGCGATGATCTGAGGGACGACGCCGCCCGTGCCTGGGATGCCGCCACCGAGGACGACTGGAGCGTGCTCGCTGCGTTCCGTGAAGAGGAGGGGCTTGTCGAAGGGGAAGGTGCCGTTGAGGACGCGCGGGTCGAGCAGGCCGTTGCCCATGAAGTCGACCATGGGTGTGATCATGTTGGCGGGGACCTGCGTGAACTGCATGATGGTGTCGAGATTGTCCTGGAACATCGGGGGCGAGCCGGGCGCCTGGGTGTAGAAGCGGACAACGTCGCCCAAGGTCGTGAACATGCCGTTGTGCATGAACGTGGCCTTGAGTTTGGAGTTGCGGATGGTGGGCGTCTTGAACTTGCCGCTGTCGAAGGGGTTGCCGGTGATGCCGGCGAGGCCCAGGTCCTCGGAGTTGGGACGCAGGCCGATGTTGCGGAAGTCGTTTTCCTTGAAGAGCGGGTCGCTGTGGCAGGTGATGCAGCTACTGGCGACGAACTGGGCGAAGCCGTCTTGCTGACGCGGCGTGAGAGCTTGATCGTCGCCAGCGGTGAAGGCGTCCCAAGGCGTTTGATCGCTGATGAGCGTGCGCTCGTAGGTGGCGATGGCTTTGGCGATGCGCACGGGGGTGATGGCGGGATCGCCGAATGCGGCGGCGAAGAGATCGCCGTAGCTGGGCTTGCTGGCGAGGACAGCGGCGACATCGGGAGGAATGTCGGTGGCCAGGTCAAGCGGGCGCACGTTGGCGAGCTTGGTGGTCAGGTCGTTCCATGAGAGGCCGGCGTGGGCCATTTCGACGCCGCTGAGCGGTGGGCCGACGGCTTGGCTTTCGAGCGCACCGCCTTCGGCGATGACGACGTCGTTGGTGAGAGGATCGCGGAACTCGGAGCGGGCGCGGCCATCCCAGAAGAGGTCGGCGTAGTAGGCGGCATTGATGACGCCGTTGGCGGCGCGGCCGGTGATTTGGGCTTCGCTGCCGAAGACGATGGAGGGAGCGAAGTCGTTGTTGGTGTCGCTCTTGATAACGCCGATGGAGCCCAGGATGTCATCGTCGGTGAACGGGGTTGCGTCGATGCCGGGGTTGCGGGCGATGCGCGGGTCGGCGCCGGCCTTTTCGGGAATGTGGCAGGTGGCGCAGGCGACGACGTTGCTGGAGGAGAACTGCTCATCCCAGAAGAGGATTTTGCCCAGCACGCGCTTTTGCTCGGTGATGGGGTTTTCCGGCGGGACGGGGACGGGCGGGAGTGAGGCGTCGGCTTTGGAGTTGAGGTAGGCGGCGCCGAGCACGCTGGCGACGAGCGTGGGCACGCCAATGGCAAGACCGGCGACGAGGCGCGTGGCCCAGAGGCTGCGTTTGGAAGGGACAACCCTCACGACGTTTTCGCTGTGCATGCAGATCTCTCCGTGTCTTCCCATCATGGAGCGCTCGAATGAGCGTGCAGGATTGTTCGCCTGCTTGTTGGGAAAGGTTGCCGATGAAGATCAAGAAGTCGGAAATCGAGGCCGAAAACTAGCGAAACTACTGGTATGCGGGAGTATGCACGATGCTGGCGGGAATGCCAGCAACGCGAATGTGGGAAGGTGGTTATCGCGCGGTGCAGACGACGCGATCTGTCTGGGGTGGGGCTGCCGAGCGGTGATCGGCGGGAATATGCTTGTTATTATCCACAAACCTGCGCGGCGCACGGAGCCGGGCGGGAAGGCGAGGAACTTTGCGCGTCATGACGTCAGTGCCGGCCAATTCGCCCACCACGCATCCGGGAGTCAACGGCGCTTCGAACGCGTCGGGCGCGTCGGGCGCGTCGCAGATGCCGCAACTGGCGTCACCTCGGCGTGTGGTGGTGTCGGGGCTTGCGGGCGTGAACGTGACGTGTGAGGTGGTGGAAGTCGGACAGCCTGCGCCGAGTGTGCCCGTGGTGTTTCTGCACGGGCTGGTGGGGTTGAATGACCACTGGGAAGATGTGGTTCACCGGATCAAGCATCGCTCGCGGTGCGTGCTGGTGCAGATGCCGCTCTTGGGGCTGACGGGCGATGACTGCTCGATTCATGGCGCGACGGAGCTGACGATCCGGCTGATTTCCACGCATCTCAAGCAGCCGGCGGTGCTGGTGGGCAACAGCTTTGGCGGCCATGTGGCGGCGAAGATGGCGATTGCTCGACCCGACCTGGTGCGCGGGCTGGTGCTGGCGGGGGCGAGCGGGGTGATTGAGAAGAGCATGGTCAGCGATGTGCAGATTCGCCCGAGCCGAGAGTGGCTGGAGCGGAAGATCGGCGAGCTGTTCTATGACCAGTCGAAGATGAACCCGGAGGATGTGGACCGGGCGTACAAGGAACTGATGGACCGCGATCATGCGCGGGCGATGGTGCGATTGAGCAGGACGGCGCGGAAGAACCATCTGGGCGAAGAGCTGCGGCATGTGAAGGCGCCGACGCTGATCATTTGGGGTCGGCAGGACATTGTGACGCCTCCGGAGGCGTGCGATCAGTTTGCGAGCAAGATCGCGGGGAGCAAGGTGGTGTGGCTCGAGAACTGCGGGCATGCGCCGATGATTGAGAAGCCGGATGAATTTGCGGCGGCGATGAATGAGTTTTTGAATCGGGTGTGAGACGCGCGGGAGGGTGGGATGAGCGCGTCGTTTGGTGATGTATATCAGGAAATCATGTCGCGATGGCATGATGACGCGATGACCGGGCTTTCGAGCCGGGAGCGGGATTTTGTCATTGCGCATGTGTGTTTGAATCAGTCGCTGAATGGGTCGCTGACGGCGTATTACGAGAGCTCGTATGGGGATCGGGCGGCGGAAGTGCCGGGGGCGTTTACGCGCATGGGTGTCGCGCAGGCCGCGGAGATTGTGCGGCAGGCGAACAAGTTGATGGGTGGGCCAGCGGCGGATGAAGTAGCGCGGGGTGAGCGGCTGGAGGCGTTGAGCGAGGCGGCGGTGGAGCGGTTGGTTGCGCTGTCGGATGAGCTGAATGCGATGCAGGCGATGATTGAGCGGGCGACGCTGGCGTATGTGCGCGGGGTATGAGGATTAGCGCGCGGGTTTGGTTTTCATGGCTTTGGCGGCGTCGTTCACGAAGGTGCGGCCGATGGTTTCGCGTTGCCAGGTGTGAGCGGGGCCTTTGGTGGCTTCGTAGTGGGTCCAGAGTTCGAACCAGTAGCTACGGAAGGCATCGATGCCGAAAGGGGCGAAGTGTTCGCGCACTTGTTTGGCGAGTTGAGCGGCGGAACCTTTGAAACCCAGGACGTGCTTGCCGTGCCGGGCGCTTTCGGTGTCGAGGGGGAGTTTGGCGTATCGGCCCAGCAACTGCATGATGTTGGCGGCGGCGTAGGGGCCGATGCCGGGCAGTTTGATGAGGTATTTGAAGAGGGCGTCGTCGGAGGTTGTGTCGCTGGTGAGCCAGGCTTGATCGATGCCGCCTTTGGTGGGCGGGAGCGTGAAGAGCTTGGCGAGTTCGACGAGGCGGGTGTCGCGGTAGCCGACACGGCAGCGGCTGCGGAGGGTGCTGGGGCGGGCGCGGGCCATTTGATGCGCGGTGGGGAAGGCGTGTGCGGTGACGCCTGCGAGTGAGACGGGGGAACCGATCACTTCGCAGAGGCGGCGATTCATCGTGACGGTGCCGGGCCATTGGACGTTGCAGCTGGTGACGGTTTTGATGACGTCTTCGAAGAGTGTGGGGCTGCGAAAGAGGCGGCCTTTGCCGGAGGCTTTGAAGCGCGGGTCGCGCGAGTGAAACTGGGCGAGGCGCTGGGCGGATTCGTCGAGGCGGAGCATGCGCGTGACCTGGGCGCGGATGATGTCGCGCTCAGATGCGGTGACGGCGCGCGAAAGGGTGAGGTTGAGCTTGGTGCGGCGCTGGGTGATGGCGATGAGGACGGGGCGGCTGTTGGTGGTGCCTTCGCGCAGGCTGAGGATGCGATAGAGGGTGCGCGAGGCGGGGTCCCAGTGGTTGGGGGCGAGGACGAAGTAGCCGTAGGAGCAGACATCGCGAGCGAGCTGGTAGTCTGTGGGCGCGGCGATGGAAAGCGAGGGCATGGGGCAGGTTACGAGACGCTTGAGTGAGATGTGAGAATTTTTGCAGATGGGTGCAATGGCGGATGATCTAGGCCGTTTATTGGTCATCGGGCACAGCAACACGTACCGAGTTGTGCGTCACACAACGACAAAGCGGAGGTAGGGCATGTCGAATCACATAGATTCGGGCGCGATGAATGCGCACGGTCGGTCGGCACGAATGGGCCGGGTGTTGGTGGCGGGACTGGCGGTCGGGCTGCCGATCGTGACGACGGCGCTGCTGAGCGTCGCGTATTACCAGCATCGCGCGGAGGCGGCGTTGCCGCCCGTGCCGGTGCCGGCGGCGAATCCGATCACGGAAAGCAAGCGCGTGCTGGGGAAGATGCTGTTCTGGGATGAACAGATGAGCACGAGCAACGTGGTGAGCTGCGGGACGTGTCACAGCCCGTCGCGGGCTGGCGCTGATCCGCGGATTGCGCGGCATCCGGGTGATGACGGTGCGCTCAACACGGCGGATGACATTCTGGGATCGCCCGGCATCATTCGCAGCGACAGTGACAACGACTTTGAACGCGATGCGATCTTCGCGCTCAATCCGCAGATCACGGAGCGTGCGGCGAATGTGAACATCAACGCGGCGTATGCCCCACTGCTGTTCTGGGATGGTCGCGCGAGCGGACAGTTTGTTGATCCGCAGACGGGTGCGACGGTGATTGCCAATGGCGGCGCGCTGGAGAGCCAGGCGGCGGGGCCGCTGGTCAACAACGTGGAGATGGCGCACGCGGGGTGGGACTGGCCGCGACTGATTGCGAAGCTGCAGCGCGTGAAGCCGCTTGCGCTGTCGACGAATGTGCCGACGGATGTGCAGGCGGCGCGGCAGGCGAACGGGAACTATCCCGCGCTGTTTGCGGCGGCGTTCGGCGATTCGCAGATCACGGCATCGCGCATCGCGATGGCGATTGCGACGTATCAGCGCACGCTGATCAGCGATCAATCGCCGTTTGACGCGTTCCGCGCGGGGAACATCAATGCGTTGACAGTGCAGCAGCGGCAGGGATTCAATGATTTCCAGGCGAACAACTGCTCGGTGTGTCACAGCGTGACGCAAGACCTGTTCACGGATCACACGTTCCGCAACATTGGTCTGCGGCCTGTGGCGGAAGACTCGGGTCGGCAGGCGGTGACGGGAAATGTGAATGATCGCGGGCGGTTCAAGGTGCCGACGCTGCGGAATGTGGCGCTCAAGGCGACGTTCATGCACAACGGGCAGTTCCAGAATCTCAATCAGGTGCTGGCGTTCTATGCGCGAGCCCCAGGAGCGCCGGTGCAGCAGGCGGACAATCGTGATCCGGTGATGAACACGATTGTGCCGATGCCGCCTCAGGAGAGTCAGAACATCGTGGCGTTCCTGTCGTCATTGACGGACCCGCGTGTGGCGAACCAGACGTTCCCGTTTGATCGGCCTTTGCTGTTTGCTGATCGGCCCGGTGATCGCAGCGTGAATCTTGGCGGCGGCGTGCCCGGCAGCGGCGGCGTGGTGCCGCAGGTGATCGTGCAGGCTCCGACGATGATTGACAACGCGGAGTATCGCGTCGGGCTGACCGGTGCATTGGGCGGCGCGAATGTGCGGCTGGCTGTGTCGCGCAATGCGCCGGTCAACGGACGCATCACGCCCGAGTGGTTCATGACCGGCAAGGTCGCGAGCGGCGCGGGCAATGGCAACGGCGTGGCGACGGAGCACTGGCCGCTGAGTTTGGTGAATGTGCAGCCGGGGCAGCGACTGTTTGTGCAGTGGCACGTGACGGACGCGGCGGCGGCGGGCGGCGTTGCGATGAGCAGCGTTGGTCAACTGACGTTCTTCTGCGGCAGTCTGGGCTGCGGGTGCGATCCGATTGACTTCAACCGCAACGGCGTGTTCCCTGAGGATGCGGATGTGATTGACTTCTTCAACGTGCTGGCGGGCGGGCCTTGCACGGTGAGCGATGTGAGTCTGCCGCAGTGCGATATGGACTTCAACAACAACGGCGTCTTCCCGGAAGACGAGGATGTGGTTGATTTCTTCAACGTGCTGGCGGGTGGCAGCTGCTGAGCAGTGACAAGTAGAGGAACCCGACGGTCGGCAGCTTCGCGGGGCTGCCGACCGTTTTTTCTTGGTGTAAACCACGGTTCGCGGACGGGACGCGGGCTTGACAGGCGTGCGATACTGGAGGGACGCCGGGTGGGTCGGCGCGGTTGGTGGACGTCATGGAGCCGACGACATGCGCGAGTGGTGTGAACGAGGTGCGAGGTTGACGCGGCGGTCGCGCGAGCGGCTGGGGCGCGTGCTTGTGCGGAGCGCGGTTGTGGGCGTGCCTGTCTTGACGGGGCTGGTGCTGCTGGCGGCCCATGTGCAGTATCGGGCTGAGGCTGCTCTGCCGCCATTGCCGGTGCCGCCTGAGAATCCGATCACGGAGAGCAAGCGGGTGCTGGGGAAGATGCTGTTTTGGGATGAGCAACTTAGCGCGAGCAATGTGGTGACGTGCGGGACGTGTCACTCGTTTCGCTGGTCGGGGTCTGATCCGCGCATCGGTCGCAATCCGGGTGATGATGGGATCGCGAACACGCTGGATGATGTGCTGGGCTCGCCGGGCGTGATTCGCAGTGATGTGAACAACAACTACGTGCGCGATTCGGTGTTTGGCTTGCAGCCGCAGGTGTCGGATCGGGCGGCGATGAACATCATCAACGCGGCGTACTTGCCTCGGCTGTTTTGGGATGGTCGGATCGAGGGGCCTTTTTATGATCCGCAGACGGGCGTGACGGTGATTGCGTCGGGCGGATCACTGGAGTCGCAGGCGACGCGGCCGCCGCTGAATGCGGTGGAGATGGCGCATTCGTCGTGGGACTGGCCGCGGGTGATTGCGAAGTTGGAGCGTGTGACGCCGCTTGCGCTGGCGACGAATGTGCCGGCGGATGTGGAAGCGGCGCGGCAGGCGCGGCCGACATATCCGGAGTTGTTTGCGGCCGCGTTTGGGGATTCACAGATCACGGCGGCGCGGGTGGGTATGGCGATTGCGACGTATCAGCGCACGCTGATCAGCAATCAGTCGCCGTTTGATGCGTTTCGGGCGGGGAATGTGAATGCGCTGACGACGCAGCAGCGGCAGGGGTTCATTGATTTTCAGGCGAACAACTGCGGGGTGTGCCACACGGCGTCGCAGGACTTGTTCACGGATCATTCGTTTCGGAACATCGGGCTGCGGCCGGTGAGTGAAGACCCGGGGCGGCAGGCGATCACGGGGAATTTCGCGGATCGCGGGCGGTTCAAGGTGCCGACGCTGCGGAATGTGGCGCTGAAGGCGTCGTTCATGCACAACGGGCAGTTTCAGAGTCTGGCGGAGGTGATGGCGTTCTATGCTCGCGCGCCGGGTGCGCCGGTGCAGCAGGGTGACAACCTTGACGGCGTGATGAATCTGATTGTGCCGCTGACGCAACAGGAGTCGGAGAACATCATCGCGTTTTTGAACGGATTGACTGATCCGCGCGTCGCGAATGAGACGGCGCCGTTTGATCGGCCTGTGCTGTTCTCGCAGCGGCCGGGGGATCAGAGTGTGGTGCTGGGCGGCGGCACGCCTGGGAGCGGCGGGGTGGTGCCGCAGATCATCGTGCAGGCGCCGGCGATGATTGACAGCGTTGGATTCCGTGTGGGTGTGTACATGGCGCTGGGGAACACGACCGCGCGGCTTGGAGTGTCGCGCAGCGCGCCGGTGAACGGGGTCATTTCACCGGAGTGGACGTTTAGTGAGAAGCAGACGAGCGGCGCGGGGAACGGGATGGGCGTCGCGACGGAGCACTGGGATATCACGCTGTTCAATGTGCAGCCGGGTGCGCGGGTGTATGTGCAGTGGCAGGTGCTGGACCCGGCGGCTCAGGGCGGCGTTGCGCTGAGCAGCGTGGGGCAGATCACGTTCTTCTGCAGCAGTCTGGGGTGCGGGTGCGATCCGATTGATTTCAATCGCAACGGCGTGTTTCCGGAAGATCAGGACGTAATTGATTTCTTCAATGTGCTGGCGGGCGGCGATTGCACGGTGACGGATGTGTCGCTGCCGCAGTGTGACATTGATTTCAATAACAACACGGTGTATCCGGAAGATCAGGATGTGATTGATTTCTTCAATGTGTTGGCGGGAGGGAGTTGTTAAGAGGGGTGAAGGAGTGCGCGAGGATTCGGCGCGTGGAGTGGTAGAGAGGTTGTTGGAATGCGGCCGCCCCGGAGGGGCGGGCCACCATCAACACGTGCCGCCGGCGAGGACGTTGAAGAAATCGATGACGTCTTGGTCTTCGGGGAAGACGGTGTTGTTGTTGAAGTCGATGTCGTTGCAGGTGGCGCATGTCGCGCCGGCGAGGACGTTGAAGAAGTCGATGACGTCTTGATTTTCGGGGAAGACGCCGTCGTTGTTGAAGTCGATGCTGTCGCAGGCGCAGCCAGGGCGGTAGAGGGCGATGCGGGTGTATGGCTGATCGGCGAACTGGGTGAAGTCACCTGCGACGAGAAGTTCGCCGCTCGGAAGAGCGAGCAGTTCGAAGACGGTGCCGTTTGAGACAGCGAGTTCCGTCCATGTCGTGCCGGTCCACTTCACGAGGTTGCCTGCGACTGTCGTGGGCGAAAGTCGGGCGTTAACGGCGTAGAGGTCGCCATTCACGACGGCGAAGTCTCGCGCGGGAGCGAGGAAGCCGCTGCCCATCGCGTGCCACTGGGTTCCATCGAAGCGAGCAACGTTCTGCGCGGCGACACCGTTTACTTCGGTGAAGTTGCCCGAGATGATGAGATCACCATTGGGCATGAGGAATGTCTCGTAGACCTCCAAGCCGTTGGTGAGGCTGCCTCCGACTTGACTCCATGAAACGCCGTTGAACTGGGCGAGTCTGAACGTGTTGGCGGAGCCCATGAAGCGGAATGCGCCGCCTGCGATGACCACTCCGTTGGGTCGCGCGGTCAGGTCCCAGACCCAGTCGTTGGAAGGCTGACCGCCGGGCACGAACCACTGGTTGTTCATGAACATCGCGACGCGCGAGTTGAAGGCGTTGCCGGCCTGCGTGAACCAGCCTCCGGCGTAGATCGCGCCGTTGGGCGTGGAGGTGATGGCGAAGACCACGCTGTTGGTGCCCGTGCCGAGTGGTTGCCAGTTTGTGCCGTCGAAGCGAGCGATGCGGCTGACGGGCGTGGTGCCTGAGAAGGAGAACCAACCGCCGACGATGAGCTGGTTGGATGCGGTGACGTGCACGCACTGGGCGAAAGTGTCGAAGCCCGCGCCGAGATTGACCCATGCACTGCCGTTCCACATGCCGACGCGGGAGAGGGGCTGGGTGCCGGTGTTTTCAAAGTCGCCGACGATGACCGGCGTGACGGAGAGCGGACCGGGTCCGTCGGGATCCCAGAGGGCGGTGCCCAGCACGCGGCGGTCGACGCCGGTGGAAGTCATGGGAGATTGGAGCCAGGTGCCGGGGCACTGGGCGAGGGCGGCGAGGGGGGAGACAACGAGGGCGGCGAGCGTGAGATAACGAGAGGACATCATGCAAACTCAAGCGAGAGATGGGCGCGTGGGGCGACAGCAAACTTGATGATTGCGTGCGAGAGACGATGGGATTGCGCCCGCCCCGGAGGGGCGGGCCACCGTTAGCAGGTGCCGCCGGCGAGGACGTTGAAGAAGTCGATGACGTCTTGGTCTTCGGGGAAGACGCCGTTGTTGTTGAAGTCGATGTCGGTGCAGGGTGCGCCGATGATGGTGAAGGCGAAGACGGCGTTGCCGCCCGGAAGGCCGTCGCCCGTGGGGAGGGCGGTGGTGAATTCGCCGTCGAGCGAGATGCCGGCGGCGAGGGTGGTGACGGCGGCGGAGCTGACGGTGAGGGTGTATGCGCCGGGCGCGAGCGGGGCGGCGCTGGTGATCGTCGCGACGTTGCCCATGAGGCCGAAGGTGGTGGCGACGGAGCCGCTGGGGCCGGTGAGGGTGAAGGCGGCGGCGCTGGTGTTGATGTTCTCGCTGAATGTGAGCGCGAGGGCGGTGTTGGATGCGCTTTGCGCGAGCGAGGAACCGGCGGCGGGCGCGACGGCGACGATCTTTGAAGGGCCGTTGACGTAGGCCTCGGTGTTTTTGCCGTCGGTGAGAATCCAGTTCTCGGGATCGATGGCGAGACCTGTGACGGGTGCGCTGGTGGGGAGCAGGAAGTGCTGCGTGCGTGCGGTGTTTTGCACCGTGACGATGTTGCTGCCGCTTGCGGTCGTGAGACCGAGTTGCACGGGCATGGCGAAGACGCCCGATGCGCCGTAGTTGGTGGGTTGTGACTGGCGGAGGGAGACGCGGACGTAGTTTTGGCCGCTGATCGTGGTGTTTTGGAAGCCGGCGTTGTAGACGGGTGCGCCGATGCCGTACACGAAGGCGTCGAAGTAGGGGTTGAGTTCGACGCCGCTGCTGGCTTCGAGCGCGTCGCGGAAGTCGTTGGTGGTGGCGGCGGAGCCTTCGAACTGAGCGCGGTAGTCCTTCAGGCCTTGGAAGAAGGCGGCGTCACCCAGGATGCCGCGAAGCATGTGCATGGCCCAGCCACCTTTGTTGTAGGTGAAGGTGCCGCTGAAGATGCGGTTGACGTTGCTGGCGTCGTAGACATACACGGAGTCATCTGTGGTGCTGGGACGGCGAGCGTTAATGGCGGCGTTGCGGGCTGCGGCACCGGTGCTGCCGGGTTGGAACTCGGCCCAGAGCGTTTCGCTGTAGCTGGCGAGGCCTTCGTTGAGCCAGATGTCATTCCAGGTTTTGCAGGTGATGGCGTTGCCCCACCACTGGTGGGCGAGTTCGTGTGCGCTGAGAGATGCGCCGAAGCCGCCTTGGCCGGAGTAGGTCTGGTGCTCCATGCCGCCGCCGAAGGGGAACTGGTAGATGCCGTACTTCTCGTTGATGAAGGGGTATTCGCCGAAGAGAGGGCGGAAGGTGGCGAGCATCTGCACGCACTGTTCCCATGCAGCGCGGTTTTGCGGCGTGTCGCTCTGGGGGTAGATGCTGAACTCGACGGGCATGGTGCCGGTGCCGCCGCCTGGGAGCGGGTAGTTGTACGGCACGGTCCACTGGTTGTAGTTGGTGGTGCCAAAGGCGTAGAGATAGGTGGCGGTCGGGTAGTTGGTGCGCCAGCGGTAGCGGCGCTTGCCGGCGGCGGGAACGTCGGTGCTTTCGAGCAGGCCGTTGCTCACGCTCTTGAGGTTGTCGGGCGCGGTGATGGAGATGCGACCGATGCTCTTGTCGATGTTGTTGCCGGGCTGGAAGACGTCGCCGTCTTTGACGGGCCACCAGGTGGCGGCGTAATAGGGCTCGCTGAGCGAGGCCATGACGGGGACGTTGGCTTGGGTCGTGAAGTTGATGGAGCCCAAGCCCACGTTGGCGGGGACGCCGCTGTAGGCGATGCGGAGGGTGAACTGTTCGCCCGCGTTGTACGCGCGGTTGAGGGTGACGGTGCGGGCGTAGGAGTTGGTGGCGGGGAGAGCGGGGACGGCGACGCTCACGCCGTTGACGGTGATGCTGGAAATGGTGTACTGGCGGCGAAGCATGAAGGTGAACTGCGTGAGGCCGTTCACGTTGCTGCGCACGACCATTTCGTTGGTGCCAGCGATGAAGGGATTGGGCTGGGGCGTGACTTCGATGTCGAGATCGACGCTGATGAGGTCGGTGTCGGTGAAGGCTTCGCGGCGGGTGAAGGAGCCGGCGGGGCCTTCGTCGGCATCGGTGACGATCTCGCCCATTTCCATGCGCAGGCGGAGGGCGTTGGCTTTGCCGCAGGTGGGCGAGTTGCAGTGATGATGCACGCCCGTGTGCTCGCTGATGTGCTCGAGCTGAGCGATGGATTGGGCGAGGGCGGCTGAGGGCGCGAGGCCACATGCGATACCGGCGACACACATCAATGCAAACGCACGAGCCATGCGAACCTCCGTGACGCTCCTGGTGATGCACGTGAGACAAACCGACGCCGGAAGGGCGCCAACAGATAGACAGCCTTTCGAGGGGAAAGGCGGTCCGGGTCCGCATCATCGGGCAAATTGGCGAGAAGTCAATCGGATTTTGGGGCATTCGGGTGTCTGGGGAGCCCGAACGGAGATTGGAGGCGATTTGGGCTGGTTGCTGCGCGGGGAAGGCCCGAAAAACGACGAGTTTCAGGCGCGGAATGCCGGTGGATTTGCGGGCTCGAAGCTTCGCGCGATGAAGACTGCGAGACATGCGCCGGCGATGGGAGCGGTGAGGTAGATCCAGAGGTGTTGGGTGACGCCGCTGATGAGTGCGGGGGCGAGTGAGCGGGCGGGGTTCATGGATGCGCCGGTGACGGGACCGGCGAAGAGGGCTTCGAGGGCGACGACGCCGCCGATGGCGATGGCGGGTGTGATGGCGACTTCGCGGCCGGGCATGGTGACGCGGAGGATGACGAGCATGAGGACGAAGGTCAGCAGGGCTTCGAGGGTCCAGGCGCGAAGGAGGGCGTGCATGCCCTCACCCAGCGGGAGCGTTTGTCCGAGGGTGGGTGCGGCGGGGAACATGAGACGCAGGGTGAGGCTTGCGGCGAGTGCGCCGATGCATTGGGCGATGATGTAGCTTCCGATGCGATTGCGTGGGAAGCGTCCGGCAAGAGCGAGGGCGCAGGTGACGGCGGGGTTCATGTGCGCACCGGAGATCGGTCCCAGCGCGAAGATCATGGCCATGACGATGAGGCCGAAGGTGAGCGCGATGCCGACGTGCGTGACGGAGCCGCTCGTGACGGCGTTGATGGTGATTGCGCCGGTGCCGGCGAAGACGAGGGCGAAGGTGCCGAACGCTTCGGCGATGAGCGGCCTCATGGCTGCTCCGCCAGCCAGGCTTGGATGCGCTGGTCGATCTGATTGCGCACGTTGCGGAAGAC
>DATGWV010000075.1:0-1000 GCA_035299305.1 Phycisphaerales bacterium
CGCGCATCATGCTGTAACGTGCATCGCCGCGCATTCGCGCAAACTCCGAGGTGCATCGCAATGTCCACTCCCGTCGCAGTCCCCACGCTGCCTCCCATCGATTCCGGCTCCACCGCATGGATGCTCGTCTCCAGCGCGCTCGTGCTCATCATGGTGCCGGGCCTCGCCATCTTCTACGCAGGCATGGTCCGCCGCAAAAACGTCCTCACCACGCTCGCGCAGGTCTTCGCCGCCATGGGCGTCATCGGCGTGCAATGGATCCTCATCGGCTACTGCCTCGCCTTCGGCAAGTCACAAGGCGGCTGGATCGGCTGGGATCCCAGCCTCATCGCCCTCCGCGGCATCGACTGGCACAGCACCTACGCCGACAAGCAAATTCCCGAGCTTGTTTTCGTGATGTTCCAAGGCAAGTTCGCCATCATCACGCCTGCACTCATCGCAGGCGCCGTCGCCGAACGCATGAAGTTCAGCACCTTCCTGCTCTTCAGCCTCCTCTGGACCACATTTGTCTATTGCCCCCTCGCCCACTGGGTCTGGCACCCCGAAGGCTGGCTCTTCGCCAAAGGCGTGCTCGACTTCGCGGGCGGCACCGTCGTGCACATCTCCAGCGGCTTCAGCGCACTCATCCTCGCCATCATGATCGGCAAGCGCCGCGATTACATCCCGGGCCTCTCAGGTGAAGGCTTCGCGATTCTGCCGCACAGTCTGCCCCTCACGCTCCTGGGCGCGGGCCTGCTCTGGTTCGGCTGGTTCGGCTTCAACGCCGGCAGCGCAGTCGCCATCGAGTTTCCCGCCGCTGGCTACACAGCAGGCCTCGCCTTCACCACCACACAAACCGCCGCCGCAGCTGCCGCGATCACGTGGCTGCTCATCGAGTGGCTGCACCAAGGCAAGCCCACCACGCTGGGCATCGCCTCCGGCATCGTCGCGGGTCTGGTCTGCATCACACCCGCCGCCGGTCACGTGCTGCCTTGGCACGCCATCATCTTCGGCGTCGCAG
>DATGWV010000076.1:0-2837 GCA_035299305.1 Phycisphaerales bacterium
CACGTCGAAGTCATCGGCGCCGTCGAACGCCACAACTACCCCAAGGCCAGCGTCTTCGCCCTCAAGCTCTCTTTGCACGAAGCGCTGATGAACGCCTTCAAGCACGGCCACAAAGGCCTGCCTGAAACCACGCCCATCACGCTCCGCTACGTCGTCGACGACGCGCACGTGACGATGGAAGTCGAAGACCAGGGCCCGGGCTTCAACCCCGACGACGTGCCCGACCCCACGCTCGAAGAAAACATCGAACGCGGCAGCGGCCGTGGCCTCTTGCTCATCAAGGCCTACATGTCCAAAGTCGAGTACAACCACAAGGGCAACAAGCTCACGATGGTGTACAAGCGGCCCAAGGCGTAAGCACACTCGCTCGCACAAGCAGCGAGACTGTGTCGGCTGGCCTCCAACTCCTCGCGCATCCCACACGCATTTGACGCCTGCACAATGAAAAACGGCCGCACGACACCCGTCGCACGGCCGCAAACTACTTCGTTACTCCGTCACTTCGTCACTTCGTCACTTCGTTATCAGTTACAGCACGGCCCGCCCGCCAGAATCGTGAAGAAATCAATCACGTCCTGATCTTCCGGGAAGACGCCGTTGCCGTTCACATCAATCGTGCGGCACGTCTCGCACTCCGCGCCCGCCAGCACGTTGAAGAAGTCGATGACGTCCTGATCTTCCGGAAACACCGTGTTGTTGTTGAAGTCAATCACGTTGCCGATCGTCACGCTGAAGTTCAGCTTGCTCTCCAGCCCCAGCGTCACCGCCGTGATGTTCTCCTTCGTGTAGAACGCCGGATAGGTCGCATCGCCCACGCCGCCGCCCGGTCCGCCCGCCGCCAGGTGCAACCCGCTGATGATGACTGCCACGCGGCCCTGATCAAACCCGCGCGCGAAGTACGCCTTCGCCGCTGGCGAAGTGAGATCGATGTCAAACACAAACTCGCTGCCCTGCGGCACCAGCTCACCCGCCGGCACGGCGGTCGTCGTCCCGATCGAAAGCGGCGTCGCTTCAAAGCGATCGCGCACCTGATTGGAAACGTCAGTGGTGGGGGTGCCGCTCGCGCTCAGCAGCGCGGGATACACGCGCCGCACGCCTTCCAGAAAGCCCGGCACGCCAGTGGGCGCAAACGCACTGTTCTCCGCCCATGTGCCCAATTGCGCGCCGCTGCGGAAGCCCGCCGCGAACAACTCAATCGGCTTGCCCGCGTCGGTGTCCGCCGTGTACTGCGCATCAGTTGTCGCGTAGCACGTCGTCACGCTGTCAAACGTCGGGTCATACGCAAACCGCGGCTCGTTGCTCGTGAACACGCGCACGCGCAGGCTTGACACGTCATACGTGCCATAGCCCTTGCCCGTCGGCACAAGCGACGAAGTGTTGAAGATCAGCAAGAACTCGGCGTCTCGGTCGTCAAACGCAGGAGCCCCCGAGATGGTCGCATCGCTGGGCGTGCGGAAGATCGATGCCGACGACTCCGCGCCGGGCGTCCCCGCGAACGGATACATCCAGCGGTCGATCGCGGGCGACGTGTACCCGCCATTGATCAAAGTTTGCGCGACGGCCGAACCACTGAGGGCACAAAATGCGAGAAAACAAAAGGTCTTGCTCATATTGACGAGTTCCATGTCCGATTGTATCATATCGGAGTTGTGTGTCTTCTGGGTTTGGGATAATCCTGTCTGACAAGAATCATTGCTGTCTCGCGGTATTGAGTCTACAGTCTCAATACGATTCCGCAAGGATTGCCGAATGTCTGTGAAATCACTCCAATGCACGTCCAGCCCCTGCCCCTTCACCCGCCTCATGGGGTACGTTGGCCTCGCCAACTGCCCGGTGATGTGCGCACTGCGCGAGGCACGAGCGTCCTTTCTCTCCGCGCGGGCTCGCGGTTTCACGCTCATCGAACTGCTGGTTGTTATCGCCATCATCGCCGTGCTCATCGGCTTGCTGTTGCCGTCGCTTGCCAAGGCCCGCGCCCTCGGACGCCAGACGACCGAACTCGCCGCTGGTCAGCAGATGATGCTCGCATTCCACTCCTACGCCAACGAAAATCGCGACAACGTATTGCCTGGATATCCCACCGCAACCATGGTGAATACGCGCATGCCCGTCTACAACGACTTGGGCGAGCGCCTCTACAACGAAGACGCGCAGCGCTACCCGTACCGCCTCGCGCCGCACCTCAACTACGACTTCCGCGGCCTCTACCCCAGTCCCAAACTCCTCCGCGACATCCGCGAGAATCCGCAGGAATACAGCGGCTACGGCGTCACCTACGACTACATGGTCACGCTCTTCCCCTCGCTGGGTATGAACGTCGCCTTCGTCGGTGGCAGCGAGAAATTCAGCGCATTTGACCCGCTCTTCCAGCGCACCTTTGGCCGCCAGCACGTCGCTCGCCTCGATCAATCACGCCGGCCCAGCGATCTCATCACCTTCGCGAGCGCACGCGGCAATCCGCCCAGCGAGATTCCCGTCTTCCGCAATCTCGACGGATTTTTCCGCGTCGAACCGCCCTATTTCGCCGCCAATCAAGGCCGCCGCTGGGCCTCCGGTTACGACCCGCTCACAACCGACCCCGGCCCCAACAGCGGCTTCGTCAGCCTGCGCCACAGCAACCGCGCCATCGCCGCCCAGCTCGACGGGCACGCAAAAACCCTCTCATGGGACGACATCCAAGACATGCGCCGCTGGGCCGATCAAGCCACGCGTGCCGACTGGGTTTTTGGCGGGCCTTGAACAAGTGGCCATTCGCCTTTGTGTTTATACAGAGTTATGATTCCGCATGGCACTCGACAACATGCGTGACAAACTCGGGGGCATCAAGTCGGGCGCGG
>DATGWV010000077.1:0-17799 GCA_035299305.1 Phycisphaerales bacterium
CGATGGTCGTGGCGGGCGGCGTACCCACGGAAATCTGCTGCGAGTTCGCGTCGGTCGCGAAAATCGCCTTGCCGTTCCAGACGGTCGTGAAGCGAACGCCCGCCGTGTTACCCCCCGTGCCCCCGGTGCGGTAGTTGCGCATGGGCTGGGTGGAGGAGACGAACTGACCATCGCGATACGTGTGAATCGCGCCATCGCGCACCACCAGAACGCCATCGGGTGTCGTCACGAGATGATTGCGGATTGAAAAACTCCCCGAACTCAGGCCCGTCGAGGCGATGAACTGCCAGCCCGACGACGTGAGTTCAAAGAAGGCCTCACGAGTCGCTAGGGTGAAGAACGTCGCAAACAGACGGTTGCCATCGCGCGCAACGCCCGTCACACCACCCGGCCGGATCACGCTGTTGTCATCGATCGTCACCCACTGGTTGTTCTCAAGTCGAGCGATCCCCCGAAAAGTGCCGCCGACAGTCACATCCCCGATGGCGTAGACCTCGCCACCGGTCTCCACAAGTTGTGCGTTGACATTCGTCAGCGTGGTCGTGACGGTCGTACCGCTGAGAGGGTTGTAGATGGCGGTGTTGGCACCCGCCATGTTCACATTCAGCAGAACCACTCGTCCAGCCGATTCGGCGATCTCAGCCGTGACTACGAGGGTGAACGCGGGGAGTGAAACGGACTGCCATTGCGTGCCATCCCAGCGCCGCAGCGATCCTGCATTGCCAACGATGTACAACGCATAGAGATCAGATCCGACCGATGTCGTGGAGAGCAGCAAGCCTCCAGCGAGCGGCGGCAAGAACTCAGGCGCGGTGCCGCCGAGCACCACCAGTTGGCTGTTTCGCACGTTGCCGCCGTTTAAGTACGCCCCGCGCGGCATCACCAGCCGCTCCGGCGCCGGGCCCGCCCCGTCTGCATCCCAAGTCGTGGCAAAATTCGGCGTCGCGATGTTGAACGATGACGACCGCCCAAGCCCCAACCCCGGCAATTGCGTCTGGACAACGCACGTCTGTGCGAGAACTGCGCAAGAACCGACAACGACAACCCCACCAGCGACCAGCATGGAAAGTGAACGCATGGAATACTCCAGGTTGCCCGCGCTGCTTTCTAGAAGGGCGGACGAAGGGTCTACCGCCCATCCTCCGGTCGGTTGCGGTCTCGCCGATTTTTGCCCCCTCCACCGCCAGCCCTGTCCCTCCGTTTTCGGCCTAAACTTCCATCCCAGAAGGACGCTGGGCGCGTCGTGGCCTGCCGAGGTGGTTGGGCCGCCGCGAGAACTGGCTTTTTCCTCTGCCCCGGGGTGAGCGGGGCGGGCTTTGCTTCTCAAGAAGAGAAGTCAGGCTGACGGCGCGGCGAGCGTCGCGGGTTGTCCTACCGCGATGAACGAAGCGTTGATGTGGAAGGCGGCTGCCCGCACCGGGTCTGGCTTGCCTCGCACATCGGAAAGTGTTCGCACATGATCGATGAATCGCTGATTGCTTCGCTGGGTATCGCTGACATGGACCTCGACAAGATGATGCAGGACGCCATGAAGGGCGCCGGTGGGAAGACTGCATCCAAGAGCGAGTTCATGGACACGCTCATGAAGGGCCAGGTCGCTGACCTGACCGAAGGCAAGCTCATCAAGGGCAAGGTCATCGGCTACGCCGGCGACGACGTCGTCGTCGAAGTGGGCCTCAAGAGCGAAGGCCTGATCCCCAAGGAAGAATTCGAAGGCGTCATCGTCAAGCCCGGCGATGAAATCGACGTCCTTCTTGAGCAGCTCGAAGACGAAGAAGGCCTCATCCGCCTCAGCAAGCGCCGCGCCGATCGCATGATGGCCTGGCAGCGCATCGTCGACACGCAGAAGGAAGGCGACGTGGTTGAAGGCCCCGTCACCAAGAGCATCAAGGGCGGCCTGCTCGTCGATATCGGCGTGCCGGTCTTCCTGCCCATGAGCCAGGTCGACGTCCGCCGTCCCGGCGAGCCCAAGGACTACATCGGCAAGAAGGTTCGCGCCGAGATCATCAAGATCGACCTCGAGCGTCGCAACATCGTCGTCAGCCGCCGCAAGCTGATCGAAACCGAACGCGACAGCGCGAAGAAGCGCCTGCTCGAAACGCTGAAGGAAGGCGACATCGTCGCCGGCGAAGTCAAGAACATCGCCGACTTCGGCGCGTTCGTTGACCTGGGCGGCATCGACGGTCTGCTGCACATCACCGACATGTCGTGGTCGCGCATCAATCACCCCAGCGAGCTGCTCCGTATCGGCCAGCGCGTGGACGTGAAGGTGCTGAACATCGACAAGGAAAAGGAAAAGATCGCCCTGGGCCTCAAGCAGAAGGAAGCCAGCCCCTGGGAAGAGATCGAGAAGAAGTTCCCCGTCGGCAGCCGCATCCACGGCGAAGTCACGAGCATCATGTCCTACGGCGCGTTCGTCAAGCTCGAAGACGGCGTCGAAGGCCTCGTGCACATCAGTGAAATGTCGTGGACGCGCCGCGTGAACCACCCCAGCGAGATGGTGACGACGGGCCAGATGGTCGACGTGGTTGTCCTCGAAATCAACAAGGACAAGCAAGAGATCAGCCTGGGCATGAAGCAGACGGAAGTGAACCCCTGGGAGCTGGTGGGCGAGAAGTACCCGCCCGGCACCGTCATCGAGGGCAACGTCCGCAACCTCGCCAACTACGGCGCGTTCGTCGAGATCGAGCCGGGCATCGACGGCCTGCTGCACGTCAGCGACATGAGCTGGACCAAGAAGGTCACGCACCCCAACGAAGTCCTCAAGAAGGGCGACAAGGTCCGCTGCGTGGTCCTCGAGGTCGATCGCGAAAAGCAACGCATCAGCCTCGGCATCAAGCAGCTCACGGAAGATCCGTGGCTCAACGCCATTCCCGAGCACTACAAGCCGGGCATGGTCGTCCGCGGCACCGTCACCAAGATCACGAACTTCGGCGTCTTCGTCGAGCTCGAAGCCGAACTGGAAGGCCTGCTGCACATCAGCGAACTGGCCGACCACAAGGTCGAGAACCCGCAGGACGTGGTCAAGGCCGGCGATGAGATCGACGTCAAGATCCTCCGCGTCGACCGCAGCGACCGCAAGATCGGCCTCTCGCTCAAGCGCGCCCAGTGGGGCGACAGCAGCGGCGGCTCCTCGGGTGGCGACGCAGGCGACGAGCCCGCAACCCCCAAGAAGAAGGGCAAGGAACCCGCCCGCGGCGGCATGGACGACCACGGCGCGATGGGCACCGACAAGATCAAGTTCAAGTGATCTCATAGGTGGCCCGCCCCTCCGGGGCGGGCGCAATCCAGTAACAACAAAGAACCCCGCGATGCAAGTCGCGGGGTTTTTCTATTTCGGAATGACTTGAGCGCGTTGTTACCAAGGTTATGGAGACGTGCGAAATCGCACAACTCATAACCAGGGAATAGCCCAGCGATGGCCATGCATTCAGGGATTCACTGATGAGCGTGAGGCGAAAGCGGCAGTCCATTGAGGCTTGCCGCGCGGCATGCAGTTGGGTATATTGCGAACCGATTTTGCACGCTAAAAGGGGTTGCCATGTATATCCGCCGCCTTGTCCGACTCGCATGCCGTTTGCTCACCGTTCTGCCGTTTGTCGCAACAGGGCTGGCATCAACGCCCGCGCACGCACAGTGCGAGCCCTCTTGGCAACCGTTCGATCCAACCACGGCATCGTTCCCGGGCACGAATGGTGAAGTGCGGGCGACGATCATGTGGGATCCCGATGGACCAGGTCCTCTCACCTCGAAGCTCGTGGTGGCTGGCGATTTCTCAATCGCCGGCAATATCACGGCCACCCGCATTGCCTCCTACGACCCAGCCACAGGACAGTGGGAAGCCTTCGGCTCTGGTACGTCGGGAAGGGTGTCAGCGCTCACCGCGCTCCCCAGTGGCGACTTGATCGCAGGAGGTGCTTTCACCGCCGCTGGTGGTGTCAGTGCCAACCGGATCGCGCGATGGAATCCCTCGAGCCGCCAATGGTCACCTTTCGGCACGGGCTTGAATGGTGAGGTCAGAACTGTGGCAACGCTTCCGAATGGCGACATCATCGCGGGCGGCTTCTTCACCGACGCTGGCGGCGTGAGAACCGGCTCCATCGCTCGCTGGAACACCGCAACCAATCAGTGGGCACCCTTTGACACGGGGGTGAACGGCACGGTGTTCTCGGTGCTGGTGCTTCCCAACGGGGACGTGATAGCCGCAGGCAGCTTTACCTTTGCGGGTGCTGTCCCTGTGAACAACATCGCCCGCTGGAATTCTGCGGCCAATTCCTGGTCACCGATGGGCACGGGCATGAATGGCACGGTGGAATCGCTCATCACGCTTCCTCGTGGTGAACTGATCGCTGCGGGTGGCTTTACGACCGCGAGCGGCGTGAGTGCCAACCGCATCGCCGTCTGGAACGCAGTGACCGGGCGATGGGTGAGTTTGGGCGCGGGGCTGAACGCGTCGGTGTCCTCCCTCGCAACGCTCCCCAGCGGAGAAGTGGTTGTAGGTGGCTTTTTCACCGCCGCTGGCGGTATCGCGGCTGGCGGGATTGCGACTTGGAACGTATCCACCGGCCAGTGGGCGCCACTGGGCGCTGGTGTGAACCGGTACGTGACTTCACTGACGACACTTCCGAGCGGCGAACTGGTCGCAGGGGGCATGTTTAGCAGTGCCGGCAGTGGCGGTGCCGCCAACGTCGCCCGTTGGAATCCCACCACTCTTCAGTGGTCGCCGCTGGGTGGTGGCTTGAACAGCGACGTGTACGCCTTCACAACACTCCCCAACGGCGATCTCATCGCGGGGGGCCGATTCCGCACTGCGGGCGGTGTGAACGCCAATCACATCGCTCGATGGAGCTCTTCGACTCGACTATGGACACCGTTAGGAACGGGCCTGGATGGTGAGGTGCGAGCAGTCACGGTGCTGCCCAGCGGTGACGTGGTCGCGGGGGGCAGTTTCACGAGCGCGGGTGGCATCAGTGCGAACCGCATCGCCCGCTGGAATCCAGCCACCGGTCAATGGGCAGCGTTCGGCGCTGGCATGAATGACACCGTATTCGCCCTCGCGGTTCTCCCCAGCGGCGAGTTGGTCGCGGGAGGTGCGTTTTCCACTGCAGGCACCATAAATGCCAACGGCATCGCGCGCTGGAACCCTGCATCCGCGCAGTGGGCACCGCTGGGAACGGGTGTCGGTATTGGTCACGTGCTAGCGCTGACGACGCTGCCCAGTGGAGAACTGGTCGTGGGAGGCAACTTCTCGAGCGCGGGCGGCGTCACGGGGCCATACATAGCTTCATGGAATCCCGCGACCGGTCAATGGTCATCGTTGGGCCCGGCCATGAATGGCACAGTGTCCGCCGTCACAACACTCCCGAACGGTCAACTGATCGCTGCGGGCAGTTTCACCTTCATAGGCAGCGCCTTTATCGCCCACGTCGCCCGCTGGAATCCCGCGAGCGGGCTGTGGGCACCCTTGGCCCCGATATTCACGAGGTACAGCAGCAGCGTGTTTGCCCTGACGGTGCTGCCGACCGGCGATCTGGTTGCGGGCGGTAACTTAGTCACCCCCGGCAGCTTCTTCGCCAACCGCATCGCCCGCTGGAGCCCCGTGAGCGGGCAGTGGACACCGTTGGGCACCGGGACGGACAGCGACGTGTACGCGCTCACAACACTCGCCAACGGTGATGTCGTTGCAGGAGGCAGCTTCACGACCGCTGGCGGCGGCATCGCTCCCTTCCTCGCCCGATGGACCTGCGTCACAACGTGCGATGACATCGACTTCAACAACAACGGCAACTTCCCAGAAGCACAGGACAGCATCGACTTCTTGAACGTCTTCGCGGGCGGCTCCTGCCCCACCTGCAACGACATCGACTTCAACAACGACGGTGTGTTTCCCGCCGACCAGGATGTGGTTGACTTCTTCAACGTGCTCGCGGGCGGAAGCTGTTCGTAAACGCCGCTTCACCGCACAGACACGAACACCGCAAGATCAGCCTCTCGCTCATGCGCGCCCAGCGGGGCGTCAGTTCGATTGGCACGGGCGGCTCCATCCAGTAACAACAAAGAAACCCGCGACACAAGTCGCGGGGTTTTTCATTGCTCTTCACATGTCTCACATCACACGCACTCACCGCCAGCCAGCACGTTGAAGAAATCAATCACGTCCTGATCTTCCGGGAAGACGGTGTTGTTGTTGAAGTCAATGTCATTGCACGTGTTGCCAGCTGAGCACTCGCCGCCCGCAAGCACGCTGAAGAAGTCAATGACGTCCTGATCCTCCGGGAACACCGTGTTGTTGTTGAAGTCAATCGAATCGCACCCGACGCTGGGCGCCACGTTCACCGTGAAGTTGATGGGCCCAGTACTGCCCTGAAACCCGCCCAGCGCGATGAGGTACCGCTGCCCAGCGATCGCGTCAAACACCAGCCGCGTGCCCGGGTTGCCGTTCTCCACGAAAATCTGTCCGCACTGCACGCTGGGCTGCCCGCAGCCTTCATACCGCGCGAGCGCGGGCAGCACCGCCGCCGACACGTCCTGCACGTTCGACGACGCCGTCGCCACGCCGGACACCGTGGGCGTGAAGCTGAACCACACATCGCGGAGCACTTCGTCCGGCCGAGGCTGGAAGCACGCGAAGTCCGCATCCGCGTTCGCAAGATCATTGCTGCCGATCCAGAACTGACCGTCCGTGACGACCTCCGCATTCGCGCAGGTGTCATTCGCGGGGCCAGTCGTGCTGCGCGGATCGCTGTTGCCGAACGACAGCGCCAGAGTCACTGCGTAGCTCGTGAAGATGTTGTTGAGGTCAAGCGTCAGCGATGCGTTGGTCGTCACGTCCCAGTTCGTCGCGCCCGCCGTCACGTTGCCCGCGCCGCCCGCAGCCACAGCCACGTAGTACTCGCCCGCCGCCAGCGTCGCGCCGTCTCGGCCATACGGCCCGCCATTGCTGCGCGGCCCAGCGATCGTTGAGCCGAACGACAAACCCGCGCTCACGCCGCCAAACTCCGTCGCCACCAGATTGCCCGTCGCGTCATAGAACGCCAACGACACATTGCCCGGTACCGCAAAGCCCGTCGATGCCGTCGTCGTCACTTGCAGGAACGCCGGCGCGCTGAGCTCCTCCGTGATCGTGAAGCGGTACCACTTCACCGTGAGTTCCTCCGGAATGAACCGGCCTCCCAGCGAGAACGCCGTCCCGCTGATCTGGCTGGGCGGCGAAAGCGGAGCCGCGAACGCGCCCAGGTCGGCGAAATCGACCGGTTGTGCGAATGCCGCAGTCGCGAGCAACGCGGCGGATAGAACGACAGTTTGAGCAATGCGAGTCATGGAAATCCTTTCAAGCACTTTTGATCGAGAGACAATCGGGACACCAACGTTGGTGCCGAAATCAGACTGAGATACGACCTCGTCAACCCGCGCCCTCTCCCGCCAACAAGAGAGAGGGATGACATACGGGAGAGGGCATGCTTGCGCGATGAAGTGGGTTCGCGGACGCGCAAGCTGCGGGTGACGAGGCGGAAAGGGAGCGGTTGATGGCGTTCAGTACCTCACTCAGCGCTTCAACCCGAGCACCGAGCAATATCAACCGAGGATCAGGGGCACTCACCGCCGGCGAGCACGTTGAAGAAGTCAATCACATCCTGGTCCTCAGGAAACACTGTGTTGTTGTTGAAGTCAATGTCGCCGCACGTGTTGCCCGTCGAGCACTCGCCGCCCGCGAGCACATTGAAGAAATCAATCACATCCTGATCCTCAGGAAACACCGTGTTGTTGTTGAAGTCAATCGAGTCGCAGCCGGCGCTGCCGCGCACCAGGCGGTACGCCGTCGAAAAGCCGTAGTTGTTTGTCGTCGGGTCATACGACACGCCTTCAGGCACGCCGTAGAGAATGCCGACATCCGCCACGTCGTCATAAAAGTCTGTAAATCCCGTCGCCGTGAGTTGCTGCCCCGCCAGCCCGCCCGTCAGCAGCGCATCAATGCTCGACACGCCTCGCTCGGCCGACCAGATGAACGCCGCACGCCCGGAGCCCGGATCAAACAACCCTTCATTGCCGTTGTAGAACTGGTAGTACCCCGTCAACACGCCCGACTCCGTCATCCGAAGCGGCAATCCAATCGCGTCATTCGACGACGACAGATCAAACGCCAGATTCGTCTGCACACCCGTGTTGACGTTGAACACCCAGATCGTCCGCCCGACATAAATGTCCGTGCTGGGCCGCCCGTTGTATCGATAGCTCACGCCATACGCGTAGCCACTGTCCGTCCACCCATAAATCTCGCTGCGCTGAAATCCATCGCTGCTGGTGTGCAACGCGTCAAACAAACCGAGTCGCCGATTCGTCCCCTGCGGGCTGCCCGCCGTCGGAGGCGTCCACAGCCACGCCGAGTTGCCCACGAAGCTGTCATTCGGGCCATATCGATCGGCGATCCCAATGAACTCTCCGGTGCGAAACGCGTTCACCGCAAAGTTGTCGCGTCCACCATTGCTTCGCCGGTGTTCGCCGGTGAAGAGCCCGATCTCAATCGTGCCCTCACCCGGCGCCCACGACCACGCCGACCGACCGAACGGAAAGGTCGTACCCGGGAAGAAGATCGACGCAATGCCACTCACTCGCAGCGGCGCATCAAGTCGATACGCCGTCACCCGATTGTTCTGCAAACCGAAACTGTCGGTGTGCTCAGGCCCGGTCAGCCCGATGATAATGGGCGGCTGCGAAAGCGACGAACCCGCCGGATACACCCACGCGTCCGTGCCGCGCGAAAAGTCGCCATCAGGCTCAGTGAAGAACGTCCGCGACGTGCCGATGAGATCACCCGCATTGGTCGCACGATTCGGAGTCGTCACGCTCTCCCCGCTCGTGTCGTTGTACCGAAGTCCCGTCGGCCCGATCTTGCGAGTCGGCTCCCCGGGTGACCACACCCAAGCATCCGTCCCATCCGAGAAATCAGCGCCAGGCGGATACGCAAGCGACACACCCGTCACAATGCCCGCATCATTGATCCATCGCGCAGTGTGCGACTGAAACCCGTCGAATCGCGTGTGCCGCGCATCCACCAGACCGATGATCGTGTGCCCTTCCTCACGCGTCCACGTCCACGCACTTGTGGGCACAGCGCCGCCCAGGTTCGCCGGATCAACGTCGTACCGCACCGATGTGCCGATCACGCGCCCCGCGTCGTTGAATCCAAAGCTCGTGCTCTCTCGCTGCCCTTCCGGGCCCACAAACACGCCCGTTCGCAGGCCAATGTCCGTTGTGCCCGACGCCTGATCCCACAACCACAGCGAAGTGCCATTCGATCCATCAGCGCCATATCGAAGCGAATACCCCACCACCTGCCCAAGCGCGTTCATCCCTTCCCGATTGACATTCAACCCCGAATACGCCGCACCAAGTTCCGTGAACTGCTCACCCGTCGGCCCCGTGTGCACCGCATCAAAGAACCCCAGCCGCTGCGTCGCCCCGCCCGTACTCGACGCCCACCCCACAAGGCCCGCGTAGTCATTGCCCGCATATTGATACGACACACCCACAATCAACCCATCGCGCGACAGCGACTGCCCGCGCACGATCGACTGCTGCTCCCCGCTCGCCGCGGTGAACGCCGGGCCGAAGTATCCCAGCCGCTCGGCGCGGTAGCCGGGCGTCCACTGCGCATAGCACGCGCCAGCGGCGAGAACAAGAGCAGCGGGAGTGGCAAAACCGGCGGAGAAACGTTGCATGATCGAGTCCTTTGGCGCACCAGGGATTCTGCGTGCTCCAAAAGATTCGCGAGACTGAGAAACTGGTTTCAGTGGTCTGTAGAATTTCTTTGAAAGAAGTTCTTGCGGAATTTTAAGGAGTCTGTATAATGCTCGCATGGGTACCAAAACCGCCAAACGCAAGCCAGCCCTGAAAACAGACGCTGCCGCGAAAGGACCGAAAAAAACATCGGTGCTCTCGCATGGTGCGACACGAGGCGACGACAAAACCCTGCGCGCCGCCATCGACGCCGCCTGGGGCGTCCGCGCCCAACTCGAAAAGCTCGTCAGCGAAGTCCTGCAGGACGACTCGCGCGTCCGCGACTGGGTCTACCGCCTCGGCCTCGACAAATCGCTCGCCAGCCGAACCCTGCGCGTGCTGCGCGCCCAGACCGACGACGCCCTCGTCCAAGACATGCCCGCCGAAGCCGGACTCGGATTGGTCGTCGATGCCTTCGTCAAAGCCGGCGCCACCGCCAAGCGCGCCGACGCAGTCACCAAAGCAATCGAAGCGATGGAAAGTGCCACCCAGCGCGTCCCCGGCGGCCGCGCCGGCCTGCGCTCCGCCATGAGCGCCATGGGAGGCAGCGTGCGCGCCAGCGTCGAACGCGACGCTCGCCGCATGACTTTCCAATCATGGGCCACCCTCACCGGCACATGGATGACAGCGCGATACTCGCTCTATGTGCTCATGCCCAGCAAGACCGCCGGCGCACTTGATGTCGGCATGGTCTTCGGCATGGCCGGCATTCACCGCGTGCGCAACGACAAGCCCATGGTCTTGTTCAGCCTGAACGCATCACCCACTCACGAAGCCCCCAAGCGCATGCTCTTGGACGAATCAGCGCTGGGCGACGATCCCACCGCATGCATCATGGACGATTGCTCGTCTTATGTGCCCCAAAACGTGCAGTTGTACCAGCGCGACTTGTCGCGCACGCTCCTGCTCGGCTCCGATCGCTCACTCATCGATGAATCAACCGATCTCGCGTTCGGCATTCGCTATCGCGAATTCCTCTACGCCCGCCGCACGCAGCAAAGTGCGTACGTCTGCCTCATGCAGGCTATCCGCCGCCCCGCCGAGCGCCTCGTCGTCGATGTCATGATGGCGCCAGGCGTCTACGAAGGTATAGAGCCCGAAGCGGTCTTCAACGTCGCAACCGTGGAACCACGCGACCACCTCCGCGGCCCCCACCACGCCGCCACCGACACCGTCGACCTGGACGAAAAGTTCGAATCCATGGGCACCGGCTTCTCGCGCCGAGGCACACCCGAGGCCGATCTCTACAACGCGTGGGGCCTTTCTGCGTTCGCCCGCATGAAACTCTCCCCCGACTCCTTCCGCCGCTACCGCCTCGACATGCGCTATCCCATCCCGCTGCTGGGCGTCGACATCTGGTTCAAGCTGCCCGAATGACCACGAGCCGCTTCACCGCCCCGCTTTGAAGAACGTGCGCAAACTCTCCAGCACGTCGTCCTTGCTCGCCACCTTGCTCAGCACGATCTTGGGCCCGCGCTCATCCGCGTCCCCCGTCGGAAACGCCTCGTGCAGCACGCTGTGAAACGACCCGCTGCCATACGCGCTCGCGACTTGGCAATACCCAAACTGATTGCACCTAGGCAACAGTTCATCCTTCAGCATCTTCACGCACAAGCGGTTGTCGCTGTCGCTGCTGTTGTCACCATCGCTGAAGTGAAACAGATAAATGTTCCACTCATGCGGGTCGTAGTGCGCCTCCAGCAGCTCCTTGCACGTCTGCAGCGCACTGCTGATGCGCGTCCCGCCATCCTCGCGAATGTTGAAGAACGTCTTCTTGTCAACCTCCGCCGCCTTCACATCATGCACGATGTACCGGCTCTCAATCCCCTCATAATTCCGCCGCAGCCACGTGTCAATCCAGAACGCCTCCAGCCGCACGAGCTCCTTCTGCTCGTCGCCCATGCTGCCGCTCACGTCCATCATGTAGATGATCGCCGCGTTGCTCTGCGGCTTCTTCACTTCATTCCAACTGCGAAATCGCAGGTCAGCCTTGATCGGAATGATGATCGGATTCTCCGGGTCATACAGCCCCATCGCCAGTTGCCGCTTCAGCGCCTCGCGATACGTCCGCTTGAAGCTCCGCAAACTCGCCGGCCCGACCGGCCGCACACCCGTGTACTTGTCGCGCAGCGTCGTGATCTTGCTCGCGCCCTTGGGATCAATCCTCGGCAGCTTCAGCTCTTCACCCAGAATGTCCGCAAGCTCTTCCATCGTCACATCAACTTCCATGACGTGCTTGCCATCTTCCTCGCCGCCCTGCCCCTTCCCCACACCCTTGCCTTCCTGCCCCTCACCCATGCCAACGCCCGAATTGTCGCCATACCGAAAGTGCGGCAAATCAATGTCGTGAACCGGCACGCTCACCACGCGCTTCCCCTCGCGCGCGATGAAGTCGTTCTTCGCAATGAAGCGACGCAGATCCTTGCGGATCTTGCCGCGGACAATCTGGCGGAAGCGTTGATGGTCTTGTTCGATTTTGTTGACCATGACCTGTCGTCGCGCGCCGGTCCTGGCGAACGACCTCCTTCTCAGCTACATACTTATTCGTCGTCGGTTCGTTCGCGATTGCAGTTCACGCAAATGTCTCGAACGGTTTTATCGATCTTTCCGCCCCGAACTGATGCGGTTATTCCGCCGTACAGACAGGTGGCGTCACGCACGATCCGCCCGGTTATCCGCACCCTTCGCCGCTCGCAGCCGACGACTGACAAACGCCGAGCCGATCAATCCCGCCGGTATCGCCGCCACAATGTCCGCCGCTCGATGCAGCAAGTCACCCGCGATGCTGATCGTCTGCGTGAGCGCTCCCCCACTCCGAATCCACGCCGGCAGCACCGGCCCCAGCAGCCCCACCGCCCACTCGCGCAAACCCAATCCATTACTCACCAGCGGCACCAGCATCGCCGCCTGACTCGCCGCCGTCAACGCCGCCGCCTCACTCAGCGAGAGTGGCCTGCCAATCGCCGCAAACGCACACAAGTATCGCCCCAGCCACGTCACCACATCCAGATACCGCGCGCAGCACGCAAACAAGTACCTCCGCACAAGCTCACGCGATCGCACGCGCACGCCCACAACAAGTAGCAACACCGCAGGCATCGGCAGCGCAATCACCACCGCCGCCGTCGCGCCTTGCAACACATGCGCAACGAGCGCCACCACAATCAACAACGCTACCGCCACACCCGCACACGTCATCGCCACCAGCGACATGCTCACGCTGTGCCGCAGCGGCATGTCATTCACCAGCTTGTGATACGCCAGCCGCCCAAACATCCCAGGCCGCGCCGGCAAGTAGTTCATCAGCCACGTGCACGCAATGACCGAAAGCCCCTCGACATATCGCACATGCGGCGCAGCCGGATCATCGCGATTCAGCAACTGGTGATACATCGCCGCCGCCAGCGCACAACTCATCCAAGGCAATACGACCAGCGCCGGCAGCGTCCACCACCGCGCATGCGTCGCCGTGCGCATCGCCTCCGACAAATCCTTCCAGTTGTGCGCCACCACCCACACCGCCGCCGCAAACAGCGCCAGCCCCAGCAGCGAGCCCACCACCCGCAGCCACCGCGACGCACGCATGCGCGCAAACACCGAGTCCGTGCGCGCAACATCAATCATGCGCCGTCACCCCGCGCACGCTCCGGTTCACTTGCTCGCTCCGCCGGTCTGCACGCTGCCCAGCGCACCGCGAATCGCATACGTCTTCGTCTTCGCCGTCAGTCGCTCGCGCGTCATCGTCGCCAGCTTAGCAAGATTCGCATCACCCGCCTGCTCGCACTTGGTGATGAACGCATCCTCCGGCGCACCCACCCGCGTGAGCAGCACCCAGCTCATGATCGTTGGATCCGTCTCGTTCTTCATCAGTTCGCTCAGCCCCGCCAGCGCAGGAATCTCGCCCGGCGCAGGCAGTTCCAGCACCGCCAGCAGCCGCATCTGAGGCGACCACGTCACGTAACCAACTTCCAGCGCCTGCAGAATCGGTGCGATATTGGGCCCGCCCTCACCCTGCGCCAGCGCATTGATGAACAGCGCCCGCACGCCCAGCAGCAGCGAAGGCAGCACCTCGTCATTCGCCGTGCGCAGTCGCTCCGCCAGTTGCTCAGGAGTCAGCCGCGCCTCCGAACTCGGCTGCCGCGTCAGCGTCCCCGTCGCCACATCCAGGCAACCCGGACCAGCGACATTCTTCCCTTCGTCGTTGGTCGTGAAACCCTGCATGATCCGCAGCCGCGTCGCGCTGGGCCCCTGGCTGATCGTCTCCGTCACCCAACCGATCATCGTGTCGCTCGGATCAAACACCACCCGCATCTCTTCACCAGGCCGCAGCCGCAGCACCCGCGCGAAATCCAATACTTCCGGCTGTGCAAAATTCGCAAACGCCGTCGGATTCACACGCACATCAGGTGAAAGCAGCATGCGCGAATCCACCGTCCGCTGCGGCCCCAATCCCAGCGGCACCGGCGCGAGATTCTTCAGCCGCACAATCACCGGCACGCGCTCACTCGCCGTCGCGTTGCTCTTCTCATGATCAATCGACAGCCGCTGAATCGTCGCCGGCGCGGTCACCACGCTGTCCACCCACGCCGGAATCGTCCGCACATACGACTCAATCTGCTTCCGCAGCGGGTTGTCGGCCTGATATCCCAGCACACCCAGTTGCCAAGTCGCCCACACGCCCAAGCCCGACAGCGGCTCGGCACTCTCAATCGCCGTGAGCTGCGAGATCGCCTCCGCCTTCTTCCCCTGCGAAATCAGCGCGGCAGCATGCGCCGCACCCAGCCACGCGCTGGGCGCATCACCTTGAGCAATTGCCAGCGCGCCCGCCGCATCGTCCTTCCGCAGCGCACTCCACGCCTTGAGCTCCGGCACGCGCGGATCAACCTCCGCCAGCGTCTCCAGCAGCTTCTCCACCCGCGCCTGCGCGTCGCTGACCTTGTGGTTCGACAGCAACTGCCACAGCGCCCAGTTCGCCTCAATATCCGTCGCCGCAAGCGCCGCATCCGCTTCGCTCACATCCTGCCCGCGACGAATCGGATCCTTCAGCGTCGCAATCGCCTCTTCCGCACTCGCCTGCATGTCCGCCAGCGACGTGTCAATATCACCCGGCCGGCTCGCCGCCACCGCGCACGCCAGCCGCAGCTCCTCGAGCACCGCCGCCAGCCGAATCTCCTCAGGCCGGCGAATGTTGAACGTCTCCTGATCCTTCTTGTCCGTCGACTTGAAAATGCGATCTTGCCGATCGCGCGCCGCATCCAGATCGCGATTCAGTTCATCCAGCGACACACCCGGAGTGTCGCGCCGCGCCACAATCGCAAGCTCCACCAGCCGGTCCTCAGGCGTCAGCCCTTCCGGATCACCCGCCGTCACCATGCGTCGCACATTCTGATCAAACCGCGCCGCCCCGTTCCACGCGCCATTCCGCGCCAGCAGATCACGAAACTGCGCATGCACACCCGCATCAGCCGGATCAGCCATCAGCAGATTGTTCAGAGCTTCCACTCGCTCAAAATCCGTCTTGGCCCGCTGACTCACATACGTGAACAGCAGCACCGCCGCGTCCTTGTTCGTGCTGTCAAGCTGCGTCGCCTGCTTCAGTCGCTCCAAAAACTTCTTCTCATCCCCCACCTCGCGCGACAGCAGCGCCGCGTCCAGCGCCAGCCGACTGCGCACCGACTCATCCAGCTTGCCGCTCGCCAGAAACCGCTCATACGCCGCCAGCCGATCCTGCGCAGTGTTTGCATTCCGCAACTGCGAACTGATAACCCGCAGCAGCGCAACCGTGTCACTCGGGTCCTGCCGCACCAGCGCACGCGACGCTTCCAGCACCGTCGCGTCGTCTCCCGCCGCAAACGCCGCTTCAATCCACCGCCGAATCGTCTGCGTGTTCCCCGGATTCATCTCCGACGCCCGCCGCAGATACGCCGATGTCAGCGCAAGATCAGTCTCCGTCGGCTCCGCGATCCCGCGCACATCCAGCAGCGCAGTCCGCGTCATCGCCGTGCACAGCCGCGCCTTCAGCCCCGCCGGAATCGCATTCACATCAATCGGCCCCAGCGGGGGCACAGGAATCGAAGCCGGCACGTCTTGCCCCGCTGGCACAGTCACCGGCGCAGTCGCAGGCGGCTCCGTCTGCGCCACACTGGGCGCGCCAACCGCCAGCCCCGCAAGCAGCACACACACACGAGCCGAAAGAGCGATGTCAAATCGAGTAGTCATGGCGTTCCAGTTGCACGTACGTCAGGCGGCGTCGGCGGTTTGCTCGCCGCGACAAGGGCCAAGCCTAGTCCAAACAAAACACATGTAAACAAACCGATAGCAAGCCACCGGCGCAGACCGGGGCTCGCGTCCGGTATCCATCGGTCCGAGCACACAGTCAGAAACACGAATTGCCCTCCCGCCACCCCCGCAAACCCCAAACCCCGAAACACCTCGCGCCACACCGTCGGCGGATCAATCACCAGCGACCACCCCAGCATCGCCACCGCGCCCGCCCACAGCAAGCCCGCCACCGCGACCACATGCCGCCCTACCTCAGAGGCAAGACTTCGCATCCTCGATTATTGTGCGCCCGCCGGCGTCGGCACCAGCCAATAGCACGCCAACGTGATAATCACAATGCACGCCACATTCAGCAGAAACCCTGCCTTCACCATCTCGCGCACACGCAAATGCCCGCTCGTGAACACCAGCGCATTAGGCGGCGTGCCACTAGGCATCATGAACGCCAGCGACACACCCAGCGCAATCGCGAAACACAGCGGCATCACATGCACGCCCAGCACCGGCGCCACCGTCGCCACCACCGGCAGCATCACCGTCGCCACCGCCGTGTTGCTCCCGATCTCACTCACAAAAATCGCACTCGCCGCGATGATCGCAATGATCGCAATCGTCGGCAATCCCGACATCCCCTCAAACAGCTTGCCCAGATAGTCATCCACATGATTCGCGCTGATCGCCGCCGCCAGTGACAGCCCGCCGCCAAACAGCAGCAAAATCCCCCACGGAATCTTCCCCGCCGTCTTCCAATCCAGTGCAAACTCCCCGCGCTTCCAACTGATCGGAATCAAAAACAACGACATCGCCGCGATGATCGCGATACCCGCATCCGTCAGCAGCACTTCCGTCTTCCCGTTGCGCTCGCGCGTCAATTGCAGCACGTCCGCCAGTTGCACGCGGAAAATCCACGCCGCCGCCGCGCTCGTGAACACCCCCAGCACCGCAATCTCCCCGCGTGAAAGCGGCCCTAGTTCGCGCAGCCGCATGCGCAGCATTTCTCTCGCCCCGCTCACCTGCAGCCCGCGCGGGTTGTACAACGACAACAACAGCAACCACGTGACCGGCAGCGTCACCAGCATCACCGGCAGCCCCACGCGCATCCACTCGCCAAACGTCACCGTCTCGCCCAGCTTCGTGCTCGCAAATCCCACCATCACGCCATTCGGAGGCGACCCGATGATCGTCGCCGTCCCGCCAATCGACGCCCCATACGCAACCGCCAACAGACACGCAACCGCAAAATTCCGCGCCGCCTTGTCTTCTCGACTCAGCCCCAGCTCCTCATGCTGCGTGTGCGCCAGCGATATCACCCCCACCGCAATCGGCAACATCATGATCGCCGCCGCCGTGTTGCTCACCCACATGCTGATGATCGCCGTCGACACCAGCAGCCCCGCAATCAATCTCGGCGGACTCGCCCCCAGCGCCAACATCACCACCAGCGCAACCCGCTGATGCAGATGCCACCGCTCCATCGCCGCACCCAGCAGCATCCCGCCCAAAAACAAAAACACCACCTCTTCCGCATACGGCGCGGCCGCTTCCTTCATCGTCGCCACGCCCAGCAGCGGAAACAGCGCAAGCGGCAGCATCGCCGCCGCCTCAATCGCAATCGCCTCCGTCACCCACCACACAGCCAGCCACGCGCCCACCGCCAGCGTCATCCGCCCCGCAGGCGTCAACCCCGCCGCAACACCCGCACCTTCCGCAGGCAGCAACCAATACACCGCGAGCGCCGCT
>DATGWV010000078.1:0-4567 GCA_035299305.1 Phycisphaerales bacterium
CCCGCCGTGGGCGTACGCCCGCACCAGCGGCCCACGTTCATGATCTGGACAACGACGCCCTGGACGCTCGCCGCCAACCTCGCCATCGCCGTCAATCCCAAGTACGAATACGCCCTCGTCTTCGTCGATGGCAACATCAGCGTCATGGCGAAAGACGCCATCGAACGCGTGACGCAAAAGGGCCGCAGCGAAGAAGTCAGCGTGCTCGCAACCACGACCGGCGACAAACTCGTCGGCCTGCGCTATCGCCATCCCTTCGTCAAAGAAACACCCACCTTCCCCAAAGAAGCCGGCGGCAACCCCGCCAACTGCTACAAGATCGTCGCCGCTGATTACGTCACGCTCGAAGATGGCACGGGCCTCGTGCACACCGCACCCGGCCACGGCGCCGAAGACTACCAAACGGGCCTGCGCGAGCAGATCCCCGTCTACTGCCCCGTCACCGCCAACGGCACCTACGACAACACCGTGCCCGAGTGGCTCCGCGGCAAACTCATCTGGGACGCCAACAAAGTCGTCATCGATCACCTCCGCGCCAGTGGCCACATGTTCCACGATCACATGTTCAGCCACAGCTATCCGCACGACTGGCGCAGCAAGACGCCCGTCATGTTCCGCGCCACCGAGCAGTGGTTCGTGGGCGTGAACAACGCCAACGTGCCCGTGAGTGGCCAGAAGATGTCCCTGCGCGAGATGGCGTTGGAAGCCGTGAGCACCGACGACACCACACGCACCAGCGGCGTGCCGGGCGTCAAGTTCGTCCCCGACTGGGGCCGCAACCGCATGCGCGGCATGCTCGAAAGCCGCCCCGACTGGTGCATCTCGCGCCAGCGCGCATGGGGCCTGCCCATCCCCGCCTTCTTCACGCCCGAAGGCAACTGTCTCATGACCGCTGCCAGCGTGCGCGCCGTGGCCAAACTCTTCCGCGAACAAGGCAGCGACGCATGGTTCACGAAGGATGCGACCGAACTACTCAAGCACTACGACTGGAAGTCCGACAACGAACTTGCCAGCGACGTCCGTGCGCATTTCACGAATGCCGAATCCCGAATGCCGAATGCCGCGTTCGCCTCCCTCCGCAAAGGCAACGACATCCTCGACGTCTGGTTCGAATCCGGTTCCTCTTGGAACGCCGTGATGCGCGAACGCAACCTGGGCTACCCCATCGACCTCTACCTCGAAGGCTCGGATCAGCACCGCGGCTGGTTCCAGCTTTCGTTGCTTCCTGCGCTGGGCGTCACCGGTCGCCCGCCCTTCAAGACCCTGCTCACGCACGGCTTTATGGTCGACCGTGACGGCAAGAAACTCAGCAAGAGCCGCCCTGACGCGCACCGCTACGAAGTCGATAGTCTCTGTACCGAATTCGGCATGGACGTCATGCGCTGGTGGGTCGCCAGCCTCGCTTATGAAAACGACGTCAAGGTCGACGTCGAACTCTTCGCCCTCGCAGGCGAGAGCTACCGCAAGGTGCGCAACACCTTGCGCTTCATGCTCAGCAACCTCTACGACTTCGACTGCTCCAAGCCCGGCGCAACTGGCCACTGCGTTGATCTCAAGACCCTTCCGGCCACGAGCATCGACCGCTGGATCCTCGGTGAGTTCGACCAACTCGCCGAGAAGGTCGTCGCCGCGTACAACAACTACGACTTCCAGACGGCCCAGAAGGAACTCTTCAACTTCTGCAACGACCGCCTCAGCGCGACTTATCTCGCCGCCGTCAAGGACCGCCTCTACTGCGACAAGCCGGGCAGTGACCGCCGCCGTGCGACCCAGACCGCCCTGTGGGACCTGACCGACGGCCTCTGCAAGCTGCTCGCGCCCATCCTGCCCCACACCGCCGACGAAGCCTACCGGGCTCTTCTGAAGGTAGATGCCAAGGACACAACGACCTGCGTCCACCTCGAAACCGCGCCGTTGACAAACGGCAAGCCCGGCTTCGGCATCTCCGCCGACCCGCGCTGGTCCAAGGTCATCGCCCTGCTCGAACCCGCCCAGCGGGCCCTGGAGCAAGCCAAGGCCCAAGGTATCGACAACCCGCTCGACGCTGGTCTTTCCCTCCCGACCAGCGACGATCTCAAGGGCTTCGACCCTGTCGACATCGCCGATCTGCTTGGCGTTTCGCTCGTCAAGTTTGATGCCGGCGTGCAGGCTCCCGCCATCATCGACCTGCGCTCCCAGCCTCGCTGCGAACGCAGCTGGAAGCGCGACGGCACCGTCAAGCAACGCAGCGACGGCGGCCTGCTTAGCGAGCGGGATGCCCTCGCCGTCGGCGTAGCCTGAAGTCCGGCCGCAGACGGGTGGCACAGGCGTCCCGCCTGTGCCCTGTCGCCAACAGCCCCCCTCGCCACTCACCTCCAAACGATCCGCCCCGCGCGGATCGTTTGTTTTTTCCCAATGCCCAGTGCCCAGTCCCCAGTGCCTCCTCCATACGCTGCGCTGCCCATGTTCCAAGCACTCCTCGTCCGCAAGTACCTCTTCTCCAAGGTCATGCCGCTGCTCGCCTGCACAGGCGTGCTGCTGTGCGTTGCCATGGTCATCGTCATCTGGAGCGTCATGGGCGGCTTCCTCGATTTGCTCATCCGCAGCGGCCGGACAACCACGGGCGACGTTGCCATCTCCTGGCCCAACGTCGGATTCGCTCACTACGACGATCTCATCCAGCGTCTCGAGAACGATCCGCTCATCGAAGCCGCAGCACCCATCATCGAAACCTACGGCCTCATTCAGCTCCCCACAGGTCGTCAAGAAATGGTCCTCGTCCGCGGCGTTGACGGCCCGAGCTTCGCGCAAGTCACCGCGTACGACGACATTCTCTGGTGGCGACCGCTCACCCAGCCGCTCCGCAAAGACACCAAGCGCGAAGACATCCGTCTCGAGCCTGGCTACCGCGACAATCTCGGCACCGTCCTGAACCAAGGCCGCACACTCTCGCGCATGGACGACCAAGGCGTCATGCAGCCCGCGATGGTGCTGGGCATCGAAGTCAGCCGCATCAACGTGCGCGAACCGCAAGGCTTCTACTCGCCGCGCGTCTACCGCGTGCGCAAACCAGACGGCACCTTCGAAGATCGCGATGAGTTCCTGCCATACACGGGCGAAGTCGTCCTGAGCCTTCTCGCACTCGACAAAGACGGCAGCGTTGTCGAACAAGCGACACGCAAAATCCCCGTCGCCAACGAATTCAACAGCGGCCTCTTCGAAGCCGACAGCAAAATCGTCCTCGTCCGCCTCGACCTCGCGCAGCAAATGCTCCGCATGCATGCCCAGCAGCGCCGCGTGAAAGCTGACGGCACGCCCGCCGACGCGCCAGCCACAAACGACAACGGAGACGAAGGCTTCGTCGGCAGCGGCCAAACCAAACTCATCGACGAACCCGCGCGCATCACCAGCGTCCTCGTACGCGGCAAAGGCGATCTGGGCGAACTGGGCGCATCCGAACCGCTCAAAGACCGCGTCTACAAGATCTACGGCGAATTCGCGGCCGCTCACAAAGGTCAAGTCCCCGACGAGTTCACCATCAGCATCAACACCTGGGAAGATCAAAACCGCACGATGATCAACGCCGTGCGCAAAGAAACCGGACTGCTCCTCTTCCTCTTCTCCTTCCTGTGCATCGTCGCCATCTTCCTCATCTTCGCCATCTTCTGGTCCATGATCGCTGAGAAAACTAAAGACATCGGCATCATGCGCGCTCTCGGCGCCAGCAAGCCGGGCGTCGCCGGCGTCTGGATTGGCTACGGCCTCGCCATCGGCATCGTGGGCAGCGGACTCGGCGCGACGCTCGCCGTTCTCATCGTGAAGAACATCAACGTCATCCACGAGTTCCTCGGTCGCGCATTCGGTCTCACCATCTGGAACCCTGAGGTCTACTACTTCACCGAAATCCCCACGCGCCTCGACAACACCAAACTCATCGCCGTCATCATCGCCGGCATCCTGTGCAGCGTCATCGGTGCCGCCATCCCCGCCATCCGCGCCGCCCGCATGGACCCCGTCAAAGCCCTGCGCTTCGAGTGATCAAAGAAGACTCCCCATGCTCCTCACCGCCTCCAACATCCACAAAACCTACACGCTCGGCAAAGTCCCCGTCCCCGTTCTCAAGGGCGTTTCCATCTCCGTCGCCGAAGGTGAATGCGTCGCCGTTCTCGGCAGCAGCGGCAGCGGCAAAAGCACGCTCCTTCACATCCTGGGCGGCCTCGACCGCGCCGACGCAACGCCAACGCCGCAACTTTCCTTCGATGGCCGCGACGTGACGCGTTTCTCGGGCGCCGAAATCAACCACTACCGCAGCCACGATGTCGGCTTCGTCTTCCAGTTCTATCACCTCCTGCCCGAACTGACCGTTCTCGAGAACGTCCTCATCGGCGCGATGATCCGCGACGGCGCCACTTACACCGCCAACGCCGGCGACCGCACCGCCTGGGCCAAACAACTGCTCGATCAAGTCGGCCTCTCCCACCGCCTCAAGCACAAGCCCACCGAACTCTCAGGCGGCGAGCGTCAACGCACCGCCATCGCGCGAGCTCTCATCAACAAGCCGCGCCTGCTCCTCGCCGACGAACCCACC
>DATGWV010000079.1:0-9176 GCA_035299305.1 Phycisphaerales bacterium
GGTGGAGTGGTACATCTACAACCGCAAGGTGTATGTGTGAGCTGCGACGCGTGAAGCGACGCGGCGCGATTTCCCAACAACGGGCACGGACCGGCGACGAAGCCTGCGGCGAACGAGGGCACATGCGAAGCGTGCGAGACAAATTGACGTTGCTCGTGGGTGTGTTGCTTTGCACGCTCGCCGGGCTTTCGCGCGATGTGGCGGCGCAGCCCAATATGCCGGGCAATCGCATCGTTGCCGAGAACGCACTGCAGCAGCCCATCGTGCTGTCGCGACGCTTGCCGCTGTCACTCGATGGTGTGCGGTGGGGATGGACGGGCCTGCAACTGACTGGCGGCGTGCACAATCCGGTGCGCATCACGCTGAGCAGCGGCAGCAACGCCGTGGCGGGTGTGGTGACGCTTGTGTATCCGCAGGATGGCTCGCAAACAGGGCGTGTGAGCGTGCCCTTCAGCACCACGCCCAACGTCGGCGTCACGGTGGAACTGCAAGCGGCTCCGGCGATCGGCACGTCGCAGATGCGGCTGGAAATCGTGGCGAGCGGACGCATGTTTCGGATCGATCTGGATTCGCAGATCGCGACAACAAGTCAAGAGGTCGCGCTGCCCAGTTTGACGAACACGCCCATGTGGGCGGTCATGGGACCGGACTTGTCACTTGATCTGACGCTGACGAACGTCACGCAGGCTTTCACTGGCAATCGTGATGCGAACTACTGGGATTACGCAACAACGCCCACCATTCCAGCGAGCCGATTCCCGAACGCGTGGATTGGATACGAGTGCATCGACGGCGTCATCGCGAGGCAGCGCGACGTTCGGCAACTCTCCGCAACGCAGCGCGAGGCGCTGCGCACGTGGCTCGAGCGGGGCGGGCGCATGGTGCTGCTGCTGGACGAAGTGGGCGATGATTGGCGTGAGCTGCTGCCGACATTCATGCCTGATGATTTGCTCATCGCGAGCGAAGTGCGACGCGTGTCGATCAGTGAGTCGGTGCGCGGCATGCTGCGTGGTGCGTACGCAGCCGACCCGGAAGAGTGGAGCAAGCGCGTGCGCGAGAGCGGCGACTCGCTTGCGGCACCAATTCGTACACGATTGCTGACGTTGAGTGATGATGCGATTGCGCTGGGATGGGAGCCGACGCTGACGGTCGATGCGCGATCAGAAGTGCAGGCGGATTGGGATCGCACGTGTATCGCCGCCACCGGACCGGTGGGGCTGGGGCTGCTGAGCGTGCTCGGGACCGATCCGGCGAACCTGCCTGAGCAGGTGAACGCAAAGGAGACGATGGCCGCGTGGCGCAACGTGCTTGATCTGACGCGCGATCAGAATCGGCATCAGGTGAGTCAGTACAACTGGTGGGACGCGGGTAGCGATGAAGCTTCCAACCTGGGCAACGCGGCGGACACGATCGTGCAGGCGCGTGCGCCGGGGGTTGGGTTCTTTGTCATCGTCATGATCGCGATTCTGCTGCTTGCGCTGTGGGTTGGGCCGGTCGGGCGAGTCATCCTCAGGAAGCGCGGGCTGCTGAGTCGAAGCTGGGCGATTGCGCTCGCGGCGATCGGTGTGTGCACGCTCATCGGCATGCTCGCGCCGCGGCTGTTTCGCGAAGGCACCGACGATCTGGGCACGCTCACGCTGCATGATGTGTTTGTCGATGCCGAGGGTCGGCCGATTCGCGTGTACACGTCGCAATTGACGGCGGTGTTCGCGGGCTCACCTCATCAGTTCGACATCGCGAAGGTTGACATCGGTCGCGATGATGCGGGCGGCCAATGGTGGCGCGGCGTGTCGCCCGTGCATGCGTACTGGAATGTGAATCTCAAGCCCGGCGCATCTGTCACACTCGTGAACACACCGGCAGCGCGAGGCACGCTCGCGGCGGGTGTCATGGAACCTGTCGACGTGTCGCAGTGGACGCTGCGCATGTTCATGGGTGTGCATCCTGGACGCGGGGGCGGCGACATCGTCGTGCCGCGGGTGCGCGTGCGACGCGACGCGGCGGACCTGGAGCGCAGGCTGTCATCGGGCGCGATTGATGTGGAAGTGGATGCGCAGCCGGACATGGGATTGACTCGCGATTGCACGCTCCGTTTTTTTGGGGCGTACTGGGGTCAGTCGCTGGTGTCGGAACACGGCGCAACACGCAGCCATCGGTTTCGCGCCGCGCCGAACGAAATTGACAGCGCGGCTCCGAACGCGAGCCACGAGGCGCATCTTCCGGAAGAAGCTATGGGGATGCTGGGCATGAGCAAGAGCGCGAAGAACGTGATTGATCGCCTGACATCGAGTGGCGATTACGCCGCGGTGACGCTCATTGCTCGCACACAAACCGCGAACAAGCAGCAACGGACCATTGATCGCACGATGTACCGCATCATCGCGCCGGTGATGGCGAAACAACCCAGCAGCACGGAGAACGAGCGATGATTCAGACGCGCGAACTGACCAAGCAGTATGGCGGGCTCGTTGCGCTCAACAAGCTCACGCTCGACATCGGGCCGGGCGAAGTGTTCGGGTTCATCGGCCCCAACGGCGCGGGCAAGACGACGACGATGAAGATTCTGTCGTGCCTGGTGCAACCAGATCACGGCTCGGCGAGCGTCGCGGGATTCGATATCGGGAGAGACGCGGACCAGGTACGGCGAAACATCGGCTACATGCCCGATTTTCTGGGCGTGTATGACGATCTGACCGTTGACGAGTATCTGCAGTTCTTCGCGGCGGCGTTCGGCATCACGCGAAAGAACCGCGCGGGGATCATCGGGCAAGTGCTGGAATTGACCGACCTCACATTCAAGCGGCATGAGCTTGTCGATAGCCTCTCGCGGGGCATGCAGCAACGACTGGGCGTCGCACGCGTTCTCGTCCACGATCCTCGCGTGCTGTTTCTGGATGAACCCGCGAGCGGCCTTGATCCGCGGGCGCGCATCGAGATGCGCAGCTTGCTGCAGGAACTGGGCAAGATGGGCAAGACGCTGCTGGTCAGCTCGCACATTCTGAGTGAACTCGCGGAAATGTGCACATGCATCGGCATCATCGAGCGCGGGACGCTGCTCTACGCGGGCAGCATTCAGGACGCGTACGAACGCACGCGGGCGCGAAGCGACTCTGCGGAACGCATCGTGGTGACGCTGGAAGCACAGAGCGCGCCGGCAACTTTGATCGCGGCGAGACTTGCGAGCGATGAGCGTGTCGCGAAAGCGACGGCAGATGACGCCAGCCGCACGTTGACGATTGACATCAAGCATCGCGCGGCGAGTGAAGCCGGCTCGGGCATGACCGGACATCACTTCGTGATCGAAGGGATCATCAATGCGGGCGGGCGCATCGCGAGCTTTCAGCCCGAGCAGGTGCGACTGGAAGACGCGTTTCTCAAGCTCACGACGGGAGCGGTGCAATGAGCGGCGCCACCACGAGCGCCGTTGCGCCAACCCGCGCGAAGTCACGCGGGCCGTGGTTCGTGGGCGGCTTGCCCGGACCGGTCTTCGCGAAAGACGTGTGGATTCTGGGCAAGCGGCCCAGCACAAGCTGGATTCGGCTGGTGTACAGCCTGATTTTGCTCACCGTTGTCGGACTCGTCTTCGGCGCGTCAATCGACTCAGCTCGCAACGCGTACGGCTACTCGGGAACGGCGTTGGCGTTGCAGCGTTCGCAGGAAGTCGCGCCAGCCGTCACGGTCGCGATCATGTGGTCGCAGTTTGTCATGCTCGCCATCATCGGCGCGGCGATGGGTGCACCGGCGATTTCGGACGAAGTTCGTGCAGGATCGCTTGCGACACTGCTCACGACGCCTCTCAAAGCAACGCAGATTGTGCTGGGGAAGGTCATGTCGCGCATGGTCGAACTGTCGATCCTCGCGCTCGTGTCGCTGCCGCTGTTGCTGGCGATTCGAACGTATGGTGGCGTGCCAGCGACGAACACGTTACTCATGGTGGGCATCTGTCTCGCGATGGGATTGCTCGCGGTGCAGGTGGGCATCTTCTTCTCGATTCGCTTCAAGCGACCAGCCGGCCCGCTGGTGCTGTCGGTGCTTGTCATCGCCGTGCTCACGATGCTGCTGCCCGGCATTCTCGCGATTCTTGCCCAGGTTCCGAATCTTGCGGTGTATCAACGACCGCTTATGTTCTTTGCAGCTCTCATGAGTCCGCAGTGGGCGATGGTGATGAACACCGCGACGCTGATGAACGAAGGCGGCGTGCCGGGGATGGGTGATGTCGTCACGCAGTCGCTTGCGGCCATCGGCGTGACGCTGGTATGGTGGCTGATCTTCTTTGTGCTGTCATGCCTGATGCTGCGGCGATCAATGCGGGCGGAAGAGCGCGTGAAGTCGCGCGGGTCGAAGCCGGTGGTCGCGGCAGTGAGCACAGGAAGTGCAGCAGCAACAACGGCTGCGACAACCGGTGACACTGCACCGACGAAACCAAAACGCAGGCGACGCAGCGGCGCGGTGCAGGCGGGCATGAGTCGCGAGGTATCGGATCGCCCCATTCTGTGGCGTGAGTTGCAGCAGCCAATGCTTGGTCGGCGGTGGATGGCGTGGACGGGCGGCATCCTCATCGGATTGGCGGCTTTATTCATCTATTACGTGAGCGGTCTGGAAGGCGTGCAGATCGCGCTCGCGATCGTCAGTACGGTGGTGTGGCTGCTGTTTGCCGCAGTCGCGACGACAGGCTGCATTTCGCAAGAGCGCGAGGGACGCACGCTTGATGTACTGCTGACGACGCCACTTTCGGGCTGGGAGATTGTGTGGGGCAAGTTCATGGGCGGCATGCGACGGCTGTGGATCGGGCCGGCCATCATCATGCTGCATGTGCTGCTGTCGGGGTGTCTGGCGAACTATCTGGCGGGGCCACTTTCGACGCTGGACCCGTTCACCAGTATCCGTCGCTGGCAAGGCGGATGGACGCCCGATGTTGTGCATCCGATCGCGCTCTTGATGATTCCGTTGATTCTGCTCGGGCCCATCGCGCTACTTGCCGCGAGCGGCGTGTGGCTCAGCACAGTCCTCAAGCGCAGCACGGCGGCGGCGATCTGCAATCTTGCGTTGGCGCTGGGTGTATGGCTGGTCGTTCCGATCTTCCTGCTAATTCTCTTTGAGGGCATGTTGAACAGTGGCGAGAAGATCGTGACGCTGTGGCTCATGCCCAACCCGGTCCTGCTCATCGGCTCGGTCATTGATGGCTGCATGCGCGACGAATCGATTTGGGTGCGACAGTTCTCATTTGTGGGTCCTGACGACATCCGCGTGTCGCTCCCGGCGTACGTCATTGGGCTGTGCATCATTTGCGGGCTGTATCTGGGGGCCACGCTGTTATGCCTGCGTTTGGCAGCAGCACGCATCGCGCGCGGGACAGGTCGTGCGAAGTAGCGCACATATCGCCGAAGACGGATCGCGGAAACGACCGATATTGATGGCATGAGGAAGCCGCGTGCATGGTGCATGTGCGGTGCTGCTGCGGTCATTGTCGCGGCGGCCGGTATGGCATGCGCGCAAGGGTCGGGGCAACGCCCAAACGCTGCGGGCCGGCTGGTGCGCGTGTTCGACTTCGAAGAACAGCAGACCAACCCGGGCGAAGTGCCGCAGTTCTGGTTCCGCAATCAGGACATGGCCAGCCGCAGCAAGCCGGGATTCCCCAACTGGAATCGCGGCGTGTTGGTGTATGACGAGCAGTTGGCATTTGAAGGACAAGGATGCGTGCGCCTCCCCACGCAGGGCGGTAGTTCGTCGCTCATGCTCGAAACGGGCGTGCTGCCGATCTTCGGCGATACCGACTATCGCGTGTTCGCTCATGTACGAACGGACGGATTGAAGTACGCGCGAGCCGCGCTTATCGCGCGATTCGTTGACACGCAGGGGAACGTGATTGCTGGCAGCGAGCGCATGAGCGAACCGCTGCAGAGCGAACAGACATGGCGGCAGGTGACGGTTGATCTCACGAGCGCCGACCCACGTGCGGCGTTCATTCAACTGGAACTGGTGCTGCTGCAACCCAAGCAGCAGCCGCGCAGCGATGATGTGACCAAGCCGTTCAAGATCGATGTCGAAGACCTGAGCGGCAGCGCGATGTTTGACAACGTCGCCGTGCTGCAACTGCCGCGCGTGGAACTGCTGAGTGATGCGACGGCCAACGTCTTCAGCGCGGAGCAGAAGCCCACACTCGCGATGCGTGTGCGCGACCTGACCGATGAAACGCTCGCGATGCGCACGGAAGTGCTCGACGCGTTCGGCCGCGTGGTGGACACGCTCGAACAGCCCATCGCCAGCGGGGCTGACAAGTTGGAGTGGTCGCCCGCATTGCCCGGATTTGGCTGGTATCGAGCGCGCATGTCGCTCAAGAACCCAGCGGGACTCATGGTGGGTGGCGCGGTCACCGACTTCGCATGGGTTGCGCCCGCGGCGATCAAGCCGTCACCCCTCCGGCTGCACGAATCTTCTCAGACACGCACCACGCTGCTGGTGGATGCTCCTCGGCTGGGGCTGGTGTTTGACGAGGTGCCCGAAGCGCAGTGGAACACGCTGCCAGCGATGGCCCGAGCAAGCGGCGTGGGCGCTGTCACGCTGCCCGTGTGGACGCGTGATGTGCAACTGTCGCAACTGCGAGCCCGCGTGGAACAAGCCCAGCAGGTGACGAGCGAACTGGTGGCGAGCTATGTTGATGTGACGCTCATGCTGCCGCAGACGCCTGATGAACTCGCGCGAGCGATGAACATCGATCGGCCTGATCCGTGGGATGTGTTCATGCTGCCGCCAGCAGACGCGACGCAGACACGCGACGTAGTGCAGCAGTTCCTCGCCGACGCGATTGATGCGTTGGGAGCACGCAGCGGCGCGTGGCAACTGGGATCATCGCGCAGCCAAGTGCCCTTCTGGTCGTCGGCGACGCTCAGCAAAGCGCGAGCGGCACTGGCCTCGCGTGCGCCGGGTGTCACGCTGGTCGTGCCGACCGACATTCGTGATCGCTGGGATGTGAGCGAGTTGCAGGCTGCTGGCGGCGCGGTGCGACTCGCGCCACGGGTGCCGCAGGGCATGCCCGCCACCGCTATCCGCCACGCGGCGGAGAACTGGGTTGACGCTCTCGCCGCCGCTCCGCGCACGATCTCGACGCAGGTTGTGCTCGACGGGCGAATGAATGAAGCAAGTTTGCCCGGCGAGAGTGCTGCGAGCGTGGCTCGGCAACTGGTTGAAACCTGGCGCATGCTCGGAGCTGATGTCGAAGTCGCTGCTAGTGCGCCACTGTCCGTTGCGCTTGCAAACGCATGGCAGTGGCCCATCGCCGCTCGGCAGACGCCTCGGCCCACTGCTTCCGTCGCAAGCTTTGCAGCGGTAACGCAGCGTTTGAGCGATCGTCGCGTGGTCGGGCCGTTCCCCGCGCCCGAAGGCTGCACGGCGTGGATCACGCAGCCTCTCACGCGCGCTGAGGCGGTCATCGCGGGCGGCATCATCGCATGGAATGACTCGGGCGCGAGCGACGCAGTGCTGCAGGTGCCCGTGGCGAATGAGAACGTGGTGATGTACGACATGTTCGGCAACGCCACCAAACTGCAGGCAACGCAGCGCGAAAGCGGCGCGGGCTCACTTATGGTGCGTGTGCCGCTCACGCGCGAGCCGGTGTTCCTCGAAGGGCTCGATGTCGGGCTGGCGCAGTTCGTCTCAACAGTCGAGATCACGCCGCTGCTGCTGGACGCAGCGAAAGACGTGGGGGAACACGAGATCGTGCTGCGCAACCCCTGGAAGAACAGCATCACGGGCAAGGTGAGCGTGCTCGAACCGGGCGGCTTCGCGAACGGTCCGATTGATCGCAGTTGGCGCATCAGTCCGCGAGCCCACAACTTCACGCTCGCGGCGGGGCAGGAGATTCGACTGCCGCTGCAGGTGTCGTTCCGACTCAATCAGGAGTCGGGGCCCAAACAGTTTGTGCTGGGCATCGAAGTCTGGGGCGATCAGCCATATGGCGTGGTGGAGATTGAGCGCACGCTGGAGCTGGGGCTGAAGGACTACGCGCTCGACGTAACCGCCACTCGCGTGGGTGACACGATCATCGCGGAAGCGACCGTGACCAACACCAGCGAGCAGGAATTGACGATTGAACTCGTGAGCATGGCGCCCGGCTCGCCTCGCCAGCGAGCGACGCTGAGCAATCTCGCGCCCCGCGCGCAGGCGGTGCGGCGATTCAGCTACTCGGTGGCGGAAACCAAGTTGATTGGCGAGCGCGTGGTGGTGACCGCGACCGACGCGGAAACCAATCGTCGGCTCAGCCGCGGCGCGGATGTGCCGTGACTTGCTCGAATCGTCCCTGCAAGCCCGAAAACAATGCGAATCGGCGAGTTGCGAGGCGGGAAACCCGGCGCGTAGCGGCATTGCTATCCTTGGCTCCCCACGGGCGATCAAGCCTGCGGAGTAGAGGAATCACGTATGTCGATGCAGCGTCTTTTCACGTCCGAGTCGGTTTCGATGGGCCACCCCGACAAAGTCGCGGATCAGATCTCTGACGCCGTGCTGGATGCGATGATCGTGGACGATCCTCGCAGCCGCGTGGCTTGTGAAACGCTGTGCGCCACGGGCCTGGTGGTGGTCGCGGGCGAAGTGACGACGAATACGTGGGTTGATATTCCTGAACTCGTGCGCCACACGGTGCGCGAGATCGGGTATACGTCCGCCGAGATGCGTTTCGACGCCGACAGCTGCGCGGTGCTCGTGGCTCTCAACAAGCAAAGCAACGACATCGCGATGGGCGTTGATAAGGAAGGCGCGGGCGACCAGGGCATGATGTTCGGATTCGCGTGCCGCGACACGGATGAACTGATGCCGCTGCCTGTGCAGCTTTCGCACCGCCTGGTCGAGCGTCAGGCGTACGTGCGTGAGAACAAGCTGATTCCGGGGCTACGTCCCGATGCGAAGAGCCAGGTCACGATCGTGTACGACGGCGCGAAGGCTGTCGCGGTCGACACGGTCGTTCTGAGCACGCAGCATGACCCCATGTGGAACGAGAAGCAGGCGCAGCTCAAGACCGAAGTCATCAACCACATCATCAAGCCCGTGCTGGGCGAATGGTGGAACGCCGGCATCACCAACCACGTGAACCCCACGGGTCGCTTCGAAATCGGCGGCCCCCACGGCGACACGGGCCTCACTGGTCGCAAGATCATCGTCGATACCTACGGCGGCATGGGCCG
>DATGWV010000080.1:0-1879 GCA_035299305.1 Phycisphaerales bacterium
CCCCTCCGGATAGCCCGCGACGGCGATGCCGAATCCCTTCGGATGCGGATGCCGCTTGTTGTCGTTGAACTTGCGAATCGCCGCGACCAGATTCGCCGCGTAGCGATAGTCAATCCAAGGCTGCGTCCCCGCCGGTAGATCCCGCGGCACGTCACCCCGCAGCGCGAGAATATTGCTGATCCCCGCCGCGGCGTATCGCTCCAAGATCCGCTGAATGTCGCTCTCGCTGTGACACACGCACGTCAGGTGCGGAATCGGATCAAGCGAAGTCGTCGTCTTGAGCCGCACCACCAAATCATGCGTCAACTCACGCGTGCTCCCACCCGCGCCATACGTCACGCTCACAAAGCTCGGACGCAGCGGCTCCAACTGCCGGATCGCATCGAACAGTTCGCCCGCAGCCGCTGGGGTCTTGGGCGGAAAGAACTCAAACGAGATCGTGCGCTTGCGAGATTGGAAGTGGTCAGGCAGGTACATGCGGGGAGAAAGCCGAGTCGAAATATAGACACGGCCCCGCACGATGCGGGGCCGCGTGAATGGACCGAGATTTCCACAGAGCTCAGCGCGTCAGCACTTCACCTGCGCCAAAGTCCACGCCGTACAGACCAAACCGCGTCCACTGATACCGCCCGGGCTGGTCAGGCAAGTCGTACTGCGGCTGCCAACGGCCTGGAGCCGGAGCCGTGCTGTCATAATTCACCAGCGTCCGCAGTGTCGTATTCGTCGGGAACTGCGGGTTCCACCCTTGGTTCGCATCCTGCGTCTTGCGGATCGCCACCGACTGATCAAACATCAGCAGCGGCTGCTTCGCGCGAGTGTCCAGGAAGAAATACTCAGACCTGCCGCTGTGCCGGTCAAATCCGTCGTGCGCTTGCACCTTGCCCGAAGGGAACCGCACGTCCACCATCTTGTTCTTGCCAAGATCGCCGGTCAGATCGCCCGTGTACGTGTACGTGCCGTGCGACGGTCCCTGCAACACCACGTCCACGCGACCCGGCTGATACACCTGCGCGTTATACATCGCCGGCACCACCTGGTAGCTCGAGCTGAACGGCCACCGACGATTGTCCGTCGACGGCGTGGGCTGCAACGGGCCGAACTGACCCGCATTGAACGCCGCGACATTCTGCCAGTTCAGACGATTCTTGTCGCTCGGGCACACAACTGCAGTTTCAGGCAGCCGCGATGCGACGTAATCCTGCAGCACCAGGTGCGTGTACAGCACGTGCGGAATCCAGCCCGGCACCGTGTTGCCAATCACCGGGAACGTCGCGTCAGCACCAGTGCGGCGGCGGATGATGTCCACAGCCTGCGAACTCGCAGCCTGCAGATCGTTCGTCCACGCGTAGTTCAAGTCACCATACTGCGAGCGCCCCACCTGCGGTTGTCCGGGGCCGGGTGACGCGCGCCACGAGAACGAATACAGCTTGTCCGTGTAGTCCGCCGCGTAGCTGTGCGTCGCGACACCCTGCTGCTTCATGTTGCTCGTGCAGATGAGCACACGCGTGGTATCACGCGCCTTCGAAAGTGCAGGCAGCAGCACGCTGATGAGCAGCGCGATGATGGCGATGACAACCAGCAGTTCGATGAGCGTGAAGGCCTTGCGTGACGAGAGCGCCCGAATACGCATTGACTGTCTCCTCGTCGCCGACGCGACGTGTGGCGTGCGCGACTGACATCCATGTCCGTCGCGTTTCAATTCTTGCAGCAAATCGTAGCCGCACGCGAGCAGAACGCCCGCAACGTCCAGTATCGCGGAAAAGCGCAAGTCTGTCAAGCGGATTCGCGCCACGCCACGCTCATATCATGACGCATGAAGGCCGAAACGCTGCTCGCCGAACTCAACCGCCTCCGCCAGGACGTGCCCAAGGACCCCACC
>DATGWV010000081.1:0-4472 GCA_035299305.1 Phycisphaerales bacterium
GTATGTGGCGCCGTTGGTAGCACTGACAAAGGTGACGCCGCTGGGGACGATCTTGCGGACGACGACGCCAGTCGCGGGTGCGCCGCCGTCATTGCTGTAGGTAATGGTGTAGTCGAAGAACTCGCGCTGCACGACGGTGGCGGGCGCGGTCATGTTGATGGAGAGTTGCACAACCGCAGGCGGGGGGCAGTTGGCCGCAGCGCAGGCGACGCCTTGCGACCATGTGCCCGAGCACTGGGCCTGCGTTGTCTGCACGCAGCCGCCGTTGACGCAGCACGCGCCCGTTGGCGCGCCGCCACCTGAGCAGCAGTTGGGCGAAATTGCCTGGAAGAGCAGCGTGTTGTCGAAGTTGCGAGCCTCGATGACGACTTGCGTTGCGTCGGCGCTTGCGATGCGCGGCGTGGGGACGTTGGTGGTGTTGTCGAGGCGCGGGCCGGCTTGATTGGAGATGATTTGGCCGAATGTGGAGCCCGGGCAGAGGTCGATCAGGTCGTAATCAGAGTCGGCGGGGTTGCTGGTGAGGTCGTGCTGGACCCAGGCGTGAAAACCCGTGGGGCTGACGCGCAGCACGCCAAGGCCCGGCGAGAGACCCAGTGACGTTGTGCTCATGCCGGAGAGACCGGATTGGTTGAGGTTGTACCAGCGAAGCGAGGGCTGGGCTTGGTTGCTGGGTGAGCAGAGCGGGCCAGAACCGGTGTAAATGAGCATGATGCGCTGCGGGCTGACAGGCGGCATGATGGGGCCGGGCGCGGCGGAAGTTGTGTCGTAGAAGAGTGGACCTTGGAAGATCGGGCACGGCAGACAGTCAACGTGCAGCAGCGTCATGGTCGCTGTGGCGGGCGTGAGGCGATAGGTGCGCAGTGTGCGTGTGGGGTCGCAGTTTGCGCCATCGCCTCCTAGGACCATGAGAAACTCGCGCGTGGGTGAGAGGGAGACGTTGTAGCGCGTGCTGCGGATTTCCTGCGGCAGTGTGTAGGTGGTGTTGCCTGGATCACTGGGGTCGATCAGGCTGTCGCCGTTGGTGTCGACGACCATCGTGTTGGCGTCGGGAAAGAAGAACCCCGCGAGGCTGTTGACGTTCCAGTGCGGCTGGAACGCGGTAAAGTCGCCCGTGAGCGTGCATTGGGCGCGGGCGGGCAATGCTGGCAGCAGCGCGAGCACAACGGCGAGCAACGGACGAAACCAGCCCAACAACACGCGATGACTGATTGACTTCACGGCACTTCTCCTGCGGTTGACCGACGCTCGCGAGGCGAGACGTCAGGGCGCTAGGCGCAAGCGATGGGAAGGAGGCGCAGGCGATGTCATGAGATTTATCAATTGAGGTGCGTGCGTGTGGGCATTCTCGGGCCGTGGCGGGAAACTGTGTATGTGACACACCAGCGAACCGCCCCACTACGCTTGCCCCCTATGCCACGTATCTCGCCGGATCGTCTTGCACATCTTGAAGCACTGGCCGCGTCGTTTCCGACGGGGGAATCCGCGATTTCGGAGATCGCCGCGTTGCGGGCGCAGTTGAGCTTGCCGGCGGGCGTGGTGCATGTCATCAGCGATATTCACGGCGAGGACGCGAAGCTGCGGCATGTGATCAACAACGGGTCGGGCGCGCTGCGGCAACTGGTGGAACAGGTGCTGGGTGCGCGGATGAGCGAGGAAGAGCGGCGGGTGTTTTTGGGCGTGCTGTACTACCCGCGCGAGGCCATCAACGCGTTGTCGCGGGAGATTGTGGCGAGCGGGCGGCGACTGGAGTGGGTGTATCAGACGCTGACGGCGCAGTTTGAAGTCGTGCGGCATTTGCGCGCGACGTATCGGCGGAAGCACTTTGAGGAATTGCTGCCTGAGTGGTATCGCGAGCTGTTTGTGGAGCTCGGGAGTGGGCAGCGGCCTGCATATATCAAAGAGATGATCGTGAGTCTGGCGAAGTATGACCGCGACTGGGGCGCGGTGCGTGCGGGGGCTCGATTGATTCGCAATCTCGCGACGGATGAACTGCTGGTGATTGGCGATCTGGGTGATCGCGGGCCGCGCATGGACCGGGTGATTGACACGCTGATGCGGCAGCCTAAGTGCAATCTGCTCTGGGGCAATCACGACATGTTGTGGATCGGTGCGCATCTCGGACATGAGCCGTGCATGCTCACGGTGCTGCGATTCAGCCTGCGGTATCGCAAACTGAGCCAGCTTGAAGAGGGATATGGCGTCATCATGGCGCCGATTGAGCGGCTGGTGCGTGATGTGTACAACGACGATCCGTGCGAGAAGTTCATGCCCAAGGGCGAGGGCTTCCGCGATGCGATCACCGTCGCGCGGATGCAGAAAGCTATTGCGATCATGCAGTTCAAGGCGGAGGGCCGCATGTTTGAGCGGCATCCGGAGTGGAAGCTGGAACATCGGCGATTGCTGCACCGCTTGCGCTGGGAGAACGGCAAGCCGGTGAGTGTGGAGATTGATGGCGTGCAGCATGCGTTGCTTGATCAGCATCTGCCGACGATTGATCCGAAAGATCCGTACGCGTACAGCCCGGCTGAGCAACAGTGCATTGATCGCATGAAGGAGAGCTTCACGCGGAGCATGAAGCTGCGTGAGCACATGGAGTGGCTGGTGGGACGCGGGGGCATGTGGACACATCGCAATGAGGTCCTGTTCTTCCATGCGTGCGTGCCGGTGAGCAAGGACGGGACGCCACAGACGCTGCGGGTGGATGGTCGCGATTTGTCGGGGCGCGAGCTGATGGAAGGGCTGGAGAGCGTGGTGCGGCGGGCGATGCGCAAGCGCTGGTTCGGCATCGACAACGACGCGGACATGATCTACTACCTGTGGGGCGGGCCGCAAAGTCCGTTGTTTGGCAAGGAGAAGCTGACGACGTTTGAGAGCCATTTTGTGGCGGACAAAGCGGCGCACAAGGAGCCCAAGAACGCCTACTTCGATCTGATGCATGATGCTGAGTTCATCAAGAAGATCGGGCGCATGTTTGATCTTGGTGACGATGTGCTGGTCGTGAACGGACACGTGCCAGTGAAGGCTGAGAAGGGTGAGCAACCGGTCAAGAAGGGCGGCAACGCGATCACCATTGATGGCGCGTTCAGCGAGGCGTATGGCGACAGAGGCTACACGCTGGTGCTGAAGCCTGATCGCATCGATCTCGCAGAGCACAAGCCGTTCCCAGGTGTGGCGGCGGTGCTCAGCGCGGGGAGCGACATTGTGCCGGACATGACGACGATTCGCCGCTATGAGAAGCCTCGCATGCTGCGTGATACGGATGAAGGCCACGCGTTGTCCCGGCAGGCGGACGATCTGGATGCGCTCGTCCATGCGTATGAAGAAGGCATCGTGCGCGAATCGCTGTAATACCAGCAGTTTCACACTCGCATCACACGCACTTCATCTTTGGGCGTGATGCTGTCCTCGCCGTCACAGTTGTGGCGCGAGGAGCTGTCACCATGCGCGATCAACCGATTCCATTTTCCCGTCGTGAAGCCGTTGTTGGCGGCGCGTCGATGCTCGCGGCTCCGATCGCGTTGTCGCTCGCTGGGACTGCGCTTGCGCAGGAAGGGCATCCGGCTCGTGGCGCGACGGCGGCACAGCCTCAGCAGCCTGCGCAGCCGCCGCAAGGGCTGAAGGACCCGCGCACGACGTATCCGAAGCCACCTTTCCCCAAGCAGACGCAGGAGCGGCCCGGGCTGGCGTCGAAGATGAATCCGGTTCCAGATCACGGGGAGAAGACGTATCACGGTTCCGGCAAGCTGCTGGGTCGCAGAGCGCTGGTGACCGGCGGCGACTCGGGCATCGGGCGGGCGGCGGCGATTGCGTATGCACGTGAAGGTGCAGACGTCGCCATCAACTACTTGCCGCAAGAAGAGAGCGATGCGAAAGAGGTGATCGCGCTCATCAAGGAAGCTGGTCGCAAGGGCGTCGCGATTCCCGGTGACATTCGCGACGAGGCATTTTGCGCACAACTTGTGGATCGCGCGGCGAGCGAACTTGGCGGGCTGGACATTGTGGTGAACAACGCGGGGATGCAGATGTTTGTGGAGTCGCTGGAGGACGTGACGTCAGAGAACTTTGATTCGACGTTCAAGACAAACGTGTATGCGCCGTTCTGGATTACGAAGGCGGCGCTGAAGCATCTGAAGCCTGGCTCGTGCGTCATTGTGACGTCGTCAATTCTGGGTTATGACCCCAGCCCGGGACTTGTGGACTACTCGATGACGAAGGCGTGCAATGTGAGCTTTGTCAAGAGTTTGTCGAAGCAGCTTGTGCCCAAGGGCATTCGCGTCAATGGCGTTGCCCCGGGTCCCATCTGGACGCCTTTGCAATCCAGCGGCGGACAAGACCCGGAGAAGCTGCCGGAATTTGGCGGTGATACGCCGTTCGGGCGACCTGGCCAGCCAGCGGAGTTGGCGGCGACGTACGTGCTGCTCGCGAGTGATGACAGTGCGTATGTGAGCGGCGAGGTACATGGGGTGACAGGC
>DATGWV010000082.1:0-3131 GCA_035299305.1 Phycisphaerales bacterium
GCTCGCGAACTGCGAGTCTGCGGCCTCATGAATCTGCAGCTTGCAGTCAAGGACGAACAAATCTACGTGCTCGAAGTCAACCCGCGCGCGTCGCGGACTGTGCCCTTCGTGGGCAAAGCCACGCACACGCCGTGGCCAGCCATCGCGGCCAAGGCCATGATGGGCAAGAAGCTGCCCGAACTGCTGCCGGCTCACAAGCTCGGCGCGTTCAAGCCGCAGCCCTACTACGCCATCAAGGAAAGCGTCTTCCCCTTCAGCAAGTTCCCGGGTGTTGACGTTGTGCTGGGTCCCGAAATGCGCAGCACGGGCGAGGTCATGGGCATCGATCGCGACTTGCCCGTCGCTTTCGCCAAGAGCCAGATGGCCGCGAGCAATCCGCTTCCGACTGATCCCAAGAAGGGCGGCGTCTTCGTGAGCGTGCGCGAACAAGATCGCAGCATGGTGCTCGAAGCCGTCCGCATCCTCGTGCGTCAAGGCTTCACCATCTACGCGACCAGCGGCACGGGCGGCTATCTCATCGACAACGGCGTGCCTGTCTCGCTTCTGCAGAAGATCGCCGCTGGGGCCCGCCCCAACGTGCTCGACCTCATGCACAACAGCCAGATCAGCATGATCTTCAACACGCCCACACGCACCGGCTGGCAGACCGACGAAGGCCGCATCCGCGCCACCAGCGTTCGACTGAACATCCCGCTCATCTCCACCGCAACCGCCGCACTCGCCGCGGCAAAGGCCATCGAAGCCATCCGCGAACGCGGCTGGGGCGTCGCCGCGATGCAGGACTACGCCGCGATGACCAGCAACGGTGCAATCGTCGAGCCAGTGCTTCGCCCGGCTCGCGTGTAAACGCCAACGCGCTCGCCTCCGCTTCGCGTGGACTACGTTTCATGCGAGAGGGCCGGTGATTCGCGGAGGTGCATCATGAAGCGGACATGGATAGCGGCAGCAGTCGCAACAGCGGCGGGTATCGCATCGCTCGCGCAAGCGGTGATTGTCAACATCGCAACCCAAGGTGTGCTCGTCACAGACGCGGGCGGCGTCTGCACGACATTCCTGGGCGATGACGGCGGCGTCTACTTTCTCAGTACCACAGGCGGGTTCACGACCGGCGACCGCTTCTTCGTGGCAGGCTCGTACGACAGCGATCAGTCCGGCCTCTGCCTCGACACGTTCGGGCCGCAGGTTGCTGTCACTGAAACCAGTCCCGCGTTCGCCGGCATCGGCACGCTCTCGCTCACAGGCGAACGCGGCAGCTTCGTCGCCGACGACGGCCGCACATTCCGCTTGACAAACACAGGCGGTTTCGCAAGCGGCACGCGGCTGTATGTCCAGGGCAAAGTCACGCCAGCACGCGTCGGCGGCACAATCAACGTCGCGGCGATCGGCAGGCCGTACGCCGCGTTCGGACGCCTGTGGCCCACACCAAGCGGCGGTTTTCAGCTTGAAACTGCGACCGGCCCAGCTGCCGTACTTGATCGTCCCGGCAGCACTGCTGGCATCGCGCCGGGCGACTACGTCTACGTCGAAGGCATCGCTCGCGCCACGCGGTTTGGCGTGACCGTCACGAGCGTCACTGCCCGCCCCGCCTTCGAAGCGGTCGGAAAGGTCATTTCACAAGGCAGCGGCGTCGCGTTCATCGCCGACAGCATCATCAACTTCGACCAGCCGTTCACCGCCAGCGCGTTGCAGAACTTCGGCGCCGGCACAAAGGTCTATCTGCGCGGACGCCGCGCAGACGACTACGACTATGGCGAAGTGAAGACGCCTCGCGACATTCGTCTCAGCACCGCAAGCGCCGGCTACAGCGGTGTGGGCGTGTTAAATGCCGCGGCTCGCACCGTCTCCATTCCCGCAAGCGCCGGCAATCCAGCGACAACCGTCAACGTGTCATTCACGGGCAATCCCAATTTCACGCCCGACGGATCGCTCGTCTACGTCGCGGGCACGATCGCGAGCCAAAGCGCGGGCGTCGTCACGCTGTCGCACAACGAGATGCGCATCGGCATCGACGCCGAGGGATACATCCGCCTTGGCTTCGGCTGTACGCCCATCATCGTCTTCAACAATGGCGGCTACGTCTTCCCGCGCACAACTGGCGGCCTGCCACTCAATGAGCACGTCCGCGTCGTCGGCGGTTTCTCGCGCGACGTCCCGTGTCTTGACAGCCAGGGACTCGTGGACAACACGATCGAAGTCACACCTTGCCCCGACTGCGAATAAGCCGACACTTCCCATCATGCTCCCCCCACCGCCGATTCGCCCTGCCGCGAATCGGCGGTGTTTTTGCCGCAAGATTCGCACACTTCAGTGTGTGACTTCCGTCGTCTCGCGCTCGTACCTCATGTACACTTGCGACCTATGGAAAACCTCGATCTGCTCAAGCGTCTGTGTGAAACTCCCGGCGTCCCTGGTCGCGAAGAACGCGTGCGCGACCTCATCGAGAAGGAAGTCGCCGGACTCTTCGACAGCGTCGAGACCGATGCGCTGGGCAACCTCATCTGTCGTCGCAAGCCGCGCGGCAAGGCCAAGAAGGGTGCACCCGAGAGCAAGCACGGCGGGCCGCTGCGCGTCATGATGCTCTGCCACATGGACGAGATCGGCTTCTACGTCACCGCGATCGATGACAAGGGCTTCCTGTGGATGAACCCCGCAGGCGGCTTCGACACGCGCAACCTCTTCTCACGCCGCGTGACGGTCGTCGCCGACGATGGCGACTACCACGGCGTGATGAACCCCGGCGGCCGCCCCGTGCACATCAGCAGCGCCAAAGACCGCGAACGCGTACCCGAAGTAAAGGAGTTCTTCGTCGACGTGGGCATGAAGGCCGACGTCGTCAAGAAGAAGTTCAAAGTGGGCGACTACGTGGTCATGAACGAGCCGGCGATTGAGCTGGGCGACAAGTTCGTGAGCAAGGCCCTCGACAACCGCGTCGCCTGCTGGCTGGGCATCGAAAGCGTGCGCAAGCTCGAGAAGACCAAAGCGCCGCACACCTGTGAAGTCATCGTGGCGTTCACAACGCAGGAAGAAGTCGGCCTCCGCGGCGCAAAGACCGCGAGCCACGCCGTGCAGCCCGACATCGGCTTCGGCATCGACGTGACGCTGAGCTGCGACACCCCGGGCGTGCCCAGCGA
>DATGWV010000083.1:0-6167 GCA_035299305.1 Phycisphaerales bacterium
CTCCACCACCCATGTTCGTGCCGAGGTTTCCGACAAAGGTCGTTGCGGTGATAGTCGCCGTCGCGTTGTTGATACTCACCGCTGCGCCGACACCAGCGACCGCCGCATCAACAAAGCTCGCACTGTTGTTGCTGATTGTGGAGTTGAGGAGCGTGAGCCCACCGCCGTTTACATAGATCGCGGCACCGGCGCCTTCGATCACCGAGTTACTCGTGATCGTGCACGCGTCAACCGTGAGCGAAGTGTTCTCGCTCAGCACCGCGCCCCCTGCACCCGCGCCACCAAAGATGCCTGAAAGCGTGAAGCCGCGAAGCACGACGTTGTTCGCGTTCGATGCGCGAATGATGGGCGCCGCAAACCCGGAGATGATCGTGTTGTTCGCGTCACCTGAAGCCTGCAGCACGAGCGATTTGCCGAGCAAGTCAATCTGCTCGGTGTAGGTGCCCGGCGCGACAACGATCGTGTCACCCGACGAAGCGGCGGCAACGGCATCCTGGATTGTCGGAAAGTTCGTCGGCACGAAGAGCGTGGCGGCAGTCGCCGCGTGGGTTGCGAGCAACCCGAGCAGCGCGGCGAAGGAAACACGACAACACATCTGCATAGCGACCTCCCTGACGAACTTGCTCCGGACCGGCGCGGACCGCGGACGTTGTCAGCCTAACGGAGCGAAGAGGACGTTGCAAGAGAAATGTTCAAACATTTCCGTAGACTTTTCGCTTGCAGAGATTTCAGAGATTCCGTACAATGAGGTCATATGTCGCAGGTAGAACCCAAACATTCACCTATTGCCGAGTTCGATAGCGAGGCCGTCGGCGTTCTCCGCGAGTTGCGGAAGTCGTGCGCTGCCATTTTGGGAAGTTGCGGCGGGGTCGAGCGGGCGATTCATCTGACAACTCGCCTCGGACTTGATCGCAGTTTGGGTTGGAAAGTGTGGCACATCGCGCAAGGCGTGGGCACGTGCCCATCTGCCGCACATATCCCGGGACGACAGGGGTTCAAGCAGTTTTTGGACGCCGCGAATCGACTGGGTGTTCAGCCGGAACTGCTGGGAAGCGCGATGCATGCGTTCGAGCGATTCCGCAATCTGACCAGTACGTACGCGGGCGATCGCGCGTCGGCGGACATCCTGCTTGGACCATTGAGCGAAGAAGGCCGGACGCGATTTGAACTCGCGATGCGGCGCGATGGATTTCGAAGCCAGTCACACTTCTTGGGCGTGCAAACGCAGACGGCGTATCAGCTCGACGTGGTGCTGCCTCCGCGGGATGGATTCATGCCCGATGTGGCTCGCGTGCGCGGCTTTTTTGGACTGCGTCGCAATCGTGCAGACGTCTCGTGGATCATCGCGCGCACAACGCTTGTTCATAGTGACGGCCCATCGGCGACTCTGCATCGGAAGCCGCTTGGCGACAACACGGACAATCCGCTTCTGCTCACACGATTCTGCTCACAGCCGTCGTTGCCGATTCGACGACGCCTGCTTGCTGGTGTCACGGCGGAGGACGAACTGATGCCGGGGTCGGTTGGTCAACTGGCTGCGCTCGACATCGTGACAGCGGAGCTCATTTCAAACATGCCTCGCCGTGATGTGCGTACTGACGCGACGCTTATGCATGTCGTCACTCCCGCAGAGCGACTGTGCTACGACGTGTTGCTGCCGCGCGATGTCGCCACCCCCACTGTCCGTGTTCACAGCACGATGCAGGGCGAACACCCATACCTCCGCGACGAGACGTTCGGCACGATTCCCACATATGAATCGCTCGAAGCGTTGGGGCAGGCCGACGGTGCGCCGGTTTCGCCAGATGTTCCCAGGCAACGTGAACTGCTCGAGTGGCTGCTTGCAGAACTTGGCATTCGCGCCGCGGACTTCATGCTGTGGCGTTTTCGCATGCGATTTCCGCCCATTCCTGCATGCATCGGGCTGCGATACAACGTGCCCCAGTGCTCATCCGGCGATTGAGTCACGTGAGCCACAAGTGAAAACGCCCGTGCCAACTTCTCGGCACGGGCGCAGATCAGACATCGCGGACGAGGAGGGGGAGCTGCGATCCGCGCGTCTTCTCTCTCAGGCGGGTCGCAAGTTGATCACTGGCGGTCAAACTCTTCGATGTTGGTGACGCGACCGAAGCCCAAGCCTTGGTCAAAGCCCGCGCCGCCGTCCATCGTGGGCTGAGCGCGACGAGGCCCCGTGACGACGTACTTGAGGAAGTCATCGCCCGTTTCAGCAAGTTGGCGGGCGCGGCCGCCGATGACGCCGCTGAACTCGATGTCGAGATAATCATCACCCGTGCCGCCGATCTGTGCGATCTCTGCGTCACCGGTGCCTTCGAGCAGAGTCTTGATCACATCATCACCGCTGCCGCCGCGGGTGTCAGCGTTGACTTCAATCCGGCCGCCGCGACTGACGACGATCATCTCGCTTTGATCCTTCGAGCCGCCCAGATCGAGCGTCGACTGCACTTTGGTGGTGGCGGCGCGAACGCCGTCGAACTTGAATAGGGCGTTGTCTTCGCCTTCGCCCAGTGAACCCGTCAGACGCAGGTCCTGCCGGCGCGCTTCGGTCGTCGTTTCGAACGCGAGCTTATCGAAGCCCGCGCCGGTCACCGTGTCGAGGATGACGTTGGTCGCGTCGGCGTTGCCACAGTGCTCAGTCTTGGCGACCACTTCGTTGGTACCCGAACCGCTGCGAACCACCCACTGAGCGTTGAACGTGCGAGCGAGAACCTTGGCCTCGAAAGCGACCTTGTCGTTCCCGGGGCCTCCGAGCACGTTGACGCGAGTCTGAGCGACATTGCTGGACGGAATCTCGTAGAGGAACTTGACGTCGGAATCACCCAGTCCCGTATCAACGTTGATTTGAGGGACATTTGGCGTGCGGATCTGAAAGGTGATGACATCAAGATTCGTGCCGGTTCGCAGGTTGATCGTGTTGACGCCGCTGAAGTTCTGTTCTGAACCGCCGTTGATGCCGACAACCTTCACTTGGCCAGTCGCGGGACCGATCACCAGCTCGATCTGTTGCTGACTGTTGTTTGTCGCAAGGTTGAGCTCGCCGCGGTTCACGTTCGCGGCGGGCTGCTGAGGTTGCTGCTGCTGGCCAGCTGGCTGCGGCGCGGGCTGCTGGGCGGGAGTGCGCAAGAGGCGGCGACGATACGGATTCGCTTCCGCGATGGTGGCACCAGCGGTAAGCACGAGCACACCGACACACAAGGCTGTACGAGCGTTCATGACAAAGTCCTTTCTACTCGTCGTCGCGGCCGTCACGCATGGCCGGTTCAGACACAGTTGAAGGAGCCCTGACATTCCGCCGTGATACATACGTAGCGCATCACAGGCAAGATTTCGCCGCACTTCGCATTACCGGGCGTGGAGGTTTGCACGCTCGGTTCGGCGCAGCCAACGAACCAGGTCGCGCATATCAGTTTGATTGGCGATGCCGTCACCATTCGCATCGACCGGCGTGATGCTCATGCGATACAGATCATCCTTGGTCACCTGCCCGTCGTTGTTCAGATCGCAATCACACGGAAGAGTTCCGCCGATCACACCGACGGCAGCGGCGACATTGAGTCGCCCGCTTCCGAGCTGCCCCGCGAAACCTGGGTTCTGCGCATTGATGGAGACCGCACGCGATTGGAGAATTCCATCGATCTGCGCCGCGGGGAGGATGGGACAGATGGCGCGCACTGCGGCAGCCGCTCCGGCAACAAGCGGAGCGGAAAGACTCGTGCCGCTTGCAACGCCGAAACCGCCGCCAGGCACAGTGCTCACGACATCGACACCGGGCGCGGTGAGCGAGACCCACGGACCGTAATTACTGAATTCAGCGCGGATGTCGCTGTCGGTTGTTGCGGCGATTGCAAGCGTGCCGAGACTTGACGTGCCCGCGGGATAGTCGGGATTGCTGTTTGCGCGGTTGCCGGCGGATGCGACCACGATCAGTCCCTGCGACTCGACGTCCGCGATCACGTCGCGCAGGAGGGGTGGATCGGCTTCCATGCCCATGCTGACATTCGCGACGTGCGCTCCGTTATCGAGTGCGTGATACAGGCCTTGAGCCAAGCGAAAGATCGTCGCATGGCCGTCGCTATCCATGGCGACGATTGGCATGATGCGAGCATCAGGCGCGACGCGCAGAACCAGGCCAGCGACCAGCGTGCCGTGTCCGAACAACTGGTCCATCTCGCCGTTCTGATTGGTATCAACGTTCTGCTGCACATCCAGCGTGCTCGTCGTGTTCGTGATGAAGTTATACCCCTTTGGCGAAATTGAACCCGCGAGCAACGGATGACTCGCATCCACGCCCGTGTCGATCACGGCAACGACAACGCCGCCGCCGCGAGACTGGCCAAAGGCCGCCGGCACGCCGATGATGCCCGGTACCGCATCTTGGTCGTACCACTCGCGCGGCACGCTGAGATACATGCGGCGCGTCGTCCCGTTGGGATCCTCATCGACGACGTAGAAGTTGAAGTCAGCACTTGCGATGCGACTGTCGTTCTGCAAGAGCGACACATACGTGCTTTCGCTCGCACCAGGTGGTAAGTCGAGGAGGTACATTCCACGTGAGGGAATCGACTGGCCCGGATTGACTGTGGTGCCGTACGTCTGGTTGATCGCGGTGATACTGACGCCGGGTTGTAGACGCACGAACACCCGGTCAGGCTCAAATTCCGGACCGTCTGCGAACGCCGCTGCGGACGCACACAGCAATGCCGCGGCGGCAAACTGGTGTCGAGGTGCGCGGGCGCGATTCATAGCAACGCTCCTTTGGAGAACAGACTCTGCCAGATGTACCAAGGTTCGCCTTGCTGACGCTGACTGCGACGGATGGATGCGAGTGCAACCGCGTAGGCAATCGCCGGCACCCCACCGTCTGCCACGGCGAGGCGGTGCAACGCCGGGAATGCTCGTGAGGCACTTTCATCATGGAGCCGCCACTGCGATGCAATCACCAACGATGCACCGCCGACAAGCATGGCCCGAATCAGCCCGAAGCGATCCTCACCAATGGTGTCGGACGTACGCCCCGTTTCGCATCCTGCAAGCACAACGACACAGCCAGGGCGCAGCCGATCATAGAACTCACGAGCCGCAACCCAGCGATCACTGAGTTTGAGGCGCGACGCCATCGGAAACTCGGGATCGAATACACAGTGCGTCGCGATGTGCACGATTTCGTGCTGCGGCAATTCTCGCAGGAACGTCTCGGCGGTCGCGTCGGATGCACACAGAAGCGTGGCGTGCTGATGGCATGCCGCAACGGCCGCAGCCTCTTCCTCCATGCGCGGCGCGGTTTCATCGGCGACGCCGACAACGAGAGCACGACGTGCAGACATCAGCCACGAAGTTCGCACGGCGAGTCCGGCTGTCACGCTGGGCGACAGACTCACGCACGCTGTCGCACCTGCGTCATCGAGAACCATTTGCATGATCGCGGCGATCGGAAATCCGTGTAGTTCGCGACAAGGAACCAGCGTGACGCGCTCGGTTTGCACGAGGTGCCGCGCAAGGGGCATGAATGCCCTTGCCAACGCATCAGACGCGACGTTTGCCGTTGGTCCCGCCGCTCGCGTCGCCAAGTCGATCGCCAACGCGTGACGACGACTCAGGGATGCGATGTCCGTCTTGTTCAACGCAAGCGACACGACTTGTACGTCATGTCCGCTCACGACCATCGCATGCAACTGCCCTGAATGCAAGTAGAACGAAACAACCGTCGCTTTGTCAAGCGACTGCTGCGCTTCCGCAAGCTGTATAGCAGGGACGTTCGAGAGCAGCCGCGTCGCTTCGCGTCGGTCCGTCGTCCGTTCCAACTGAGACTCAAGGTCGGCGATCCGTCGCAGCGCGGTGGCATCATGCTCCTGACGTCCCGCGGTGGCATACATGGCGTTCAGCTGCGAAGTCAGCATGCTGTCTGCCGCACACGCCGTGTGAGTTGCCCGACCAGCTAGAGCTTCCACCAAGGATCGGGCTCGGCTTCGTTCAACAACGCTGAACACACGAGTTGCACGATGCTCGGCAGTCGAAAGCATCGCGATGTCAATCGCAAACTGATACAGATCACTCGCGGACTCCGCGAAGCTCGCGCGGATAAAGTCGGCCCGCATGCTGCCCCGAAAGCGTTCGGCGATGTGTATCGCATGTTCAAGCTCGCGCCACGC
>DATGWV010000084.1:0-18288 GCA_035299305.1 Phycisphaerales bacterium
CATCCCGCCCGTTGTGCGCTTGAGTTTCTTGCCAGGCAGGGCCGAGTTCAGTTCTCGTCCGAACTCTTGTGGAGACAATGTGCCGTCCAGGTGCTCCTGGCTTGCCCAAGTCTTGTAAGCCCTGTGGAGGTCGTCGAACAGCACTCGGGATTCGGGAACTCTGCTGCATCTCTCGCTCAAAAAGATCGCGACAGGCGAAGCCGCAAGTTTCATGCAGCGAACGGTGTCAAGCGCACCCTCGGGCTGCACAAACCTTCCGCGAGCGAGCAGGCGACGCAAACCTTCCATGGCCCACAGCAGGATGCCGGGGAGCTCGTTGCTCAGCTTGTCAGACAAAGTCACGTCTTCCCGCCCAGCGAACGACTCAGTCAGGCGAATGACGAGGAATCGCTCCATCAACGCCGTACTGGCGTCCGGCAACTCTGGAATGTCGTTGGTGAGGAATGTGAATCGGGTCGGGAGCGTCATCGTCACGGATGTCCGGTGCTTGCGGTCGATGGTGATGGCGTCCTCACCGATGATGTTGAGCAGGCGCTCGATGAGGATGTGTACGTTCTGGCCAGTGAAACGAGCATCGCTGACGATGGCCAAGGACTTGTAAAGCAAGGGCTGAAGTCCAAACGGTCCGGCGAGACCAGAAACGGTGGGGCCGCAGCAGTTGTGCTCACCAATCAGCTGGCGCAACACACGGCCAATGGTTCCCTTCCCCGCACGCTTGGGCCCGATGATGAGCAATGCCTTTTGAAGGTTGGTCTTTTGTACGAGGCAATACCCAAACCATTCCTGAAGAAGCTCACGGGACGCCTCGTCTCTTTCGAAGATCTGATCGAGGAACTTGAACCATGCACCGGGCTGCGGCGCAGCCGGGTCATACGCAAAGCCGACAGCCCCCACGTTGAAGCACGCCGGTGTGGCGGGCACGCATTCGCCCGTCGGCACATGCACGATGCTTGAGGTGGTGAACAGGCAGTCGGTCAGTTTCCAAGTCTGGGCCTGGATGGGCACGATCACGTCGGGAAGCCAACAGGGCGGCAACGTGCTGGCGCTAACGTGCATCTCATTTACGATGGTCTCCAGCACCTGTTCAACGGCGTGGGGGTTGCTGTCAAACGGAACGAACTCATAGGCTTTCGCGGAACGGTTGTACTGCTCGCGGACAGCACGGTGGAGCCATCGTTGCAGAGACTGTTCGAGCGATGCGGGCTCAATCATGTGATACTGCCCCTTGCCCCACGCAAACAACTCGCCGTGTTGAGAGCGAACGGTGATGACACCGCTTTGCACGTGCTGCTCACGCAGAAAGGCCCGGGCCGACGGCAGCGTCTTTTTGGAGTCAAGCACGACCTTTCCCGACTCCGGATCTCGCTCACCCAACTTGACACCAAGAGCTGTGACGATGTCGTCGTTGGGCACCGCGAATGAAGACTGAGCGATTAAGCCGGGCTGCACGGCCGGGTCGCGTCGGCGGGACGGATCGTTCATGCAGTTGAACTCTCCCGCATCCTCGACAGCCTTGCGGGCGCCCTCAAGCTTGTGCAGTAGTTCCGCGTCGGTCCATTGCTCGTCGCCAGTCTTGGTGCAGTTGTACCACTGCATGACTTCGAGCGCCTGATCGTTCGTCAGGCCAAAGCGGAAACAGATGCAGGCAGCGTGGAAGGTCTCGTTGTGTCCGCCCTTACCGCTGATGGCGTCGGGACACTTCGTGAGGTACTTCTTGCACCGCGCGACCACGTCCAGACCGCCGCTGACGGTCAAGCTGACACGACCGGCTGACGCTGCGGGCGCAGCTGGCGTGTGCGGCCACAGCCGCGTGCACAGTTCATCAACCTCCAGCTGGCGGTCGGGAATGATGTCGATGTCGGCGTCAAGCGTCTGGCCTGTGATGGTGAAGAACCGCGACTTGGCATACAGCTCAACCACGAGCGGCGGCCCAAGCGCCTCGCTGCGTGACCGTGCGCTGACGGGCTTGGTAGCCTTCACGATCAGCTTCACGCCGCGACCGCTCGGTGACACTTCGTGGTAGCCTGCCATGGCGTCAATGATGTGCTGCGCTTCCGGCAGCAGTTCGCCGGCTTCGCTGATGGCGTGGTCGAGGTCAATACCGAAGTACGGATCGTCTTTGGTGAATACGAAGCCGATGCCGATGGTGCCGCTCGAGGCTTTCGCCGCACGCCAGGCGGAGTCAAAGTCCGACCATGTGGTCGACTCGCTCACCTTGGCACTCCGATCCGATCCAGCTATGAGCGGGACTTTGCGAGGTTTCTTCTCGTCTTCGTGCTGCCGAAAGGTCCAGCACACCCACTGCGGCAATGCTCGCAGCTCAGCGGGGATCATCTCGAAGCTGTCGGGCAAGGTGATGGTGGGCATCTGCGGGGTTTCGTTGTGGTTGTTCATTTCAATACTCCTGTGAAAGGCCGACACGCCATCCTGGCGTGCGGATGTCAGTTCTGGTGCAAGGTCGTGGAAGTGGGGGCCGCGTACGCGCGGACGACGTTGGTGGTGTCACCGTCATCGCGGCGACGAATGCCCAACGTGATGTTGGCGTGCTTACCCAGCAGTTCGCGTGTGTCGGTCAGCGAGGTGATACACACCGCTTGACACAAGGCGGCAAGTTCCTGCCGTGCGATCTGCTGCACATGCGCGTTACGCGTCTCGATGTGCAATCGCGCCCAGATGATGCGTCCGACGTGCTGATGTGCGGTGAGCTCGAAGGCGATTTGCAACGCGCGACCGTCTCCGCTGCGCACGGGTCGCAGGTCGGCTTCAATTATGCGGGCCTCGTAAGCCCCCGGCGCGAGTAAAGCTGCTGCGGCGTGGGCGGGGACGTTCGATGCGTCAAACTTGATGATGGCCATGGGTGAACTCCAAATGAGCGATGTGTCCGCTCAAACTCTTTATCTCTGCGCGCGACGTGTGGGTGGTGCGCGCAATCAGAAAGATTTTGCAAACTCCGCGATTGCGAGTACACGCAGTAGTCGATTCCGCTGCCGCAGGACCGTGCAGTGACAAACGCCGCGTTCACGCGCAATCTCACGAATGGACTTGAACTGCATCTCGAACGCAAGTTCACGAAGGTCTGGAGGAAGCACGTTGATGACCGCGGCGACGTGCGTTCGGAGCAGCGGGCAGATCGGGTTCGTTACAACCCCGCGGACGCTTTGCTTGACGCGCTCCAGCCGGACGCGGCGGGTACGTGACGACTTCTTGCTATGGATGCGGCAGAGCGCAAGATACTGCTTGCTGAGAACCCCCTTCGCGAATCGCCGAGGTGAGGCAATGGTTGCGTCATACTTCGGCGCAGCCTTACACAGTTCCAGGAGGAACTCGGCGCGGATGTCCTGCTGATCGTGGTGCCCAAGGCTGCATCGACGAGCGAATCGCGCGGCGTAGAAGTCAACGTCTGCGATTAGCTGGGACTGCTGCTTGGGAGAAGTGTTTGACCAGAGTGCAGGGGCGGATGCGAGAGGTTGAATCTGGCGGTGCATGGGTGAGTTCCCGGTGAGTGAGTTGGGGCCGCACATGCAGCCCATCCGTAACTCCCTGGAATTTGCACAAACGCGCCGGCAGAAACTTGCATGCCTTCGTAAAGGGCGGTGGCGAATGCACTTGTGAAGCGACGTGTTGTCGCGGCAAGTTGCGCAAATCGCCTTAACTGCAATTGTGGCTGCGGCCCCTTTTGTTATTCGCAGCTTCAAGTCGATTGGGATCGTTGACCAACTCGAGTAGCCGCCTGAGCGGTTCCCCGCTGGCAGACTGGCTAAGACGCGTTATGGTGTAGTCGCGGATTGAAAGACTTCTCGCAAGGGCTTTATTGGTGTAGCGAGGAAGGTCGGCTTCAACGCCTCGATGTCTGGCAGATTGCAAGTGCTTGATTCGCCGACGAATCTCGGCTTTTACTTCCTTTATGGCCTTTGTCAATGTCGCGTTGACGTTGGTGCGACGCCGTCGGCTTGTCCCAGTAACTGACCGTTGACGATTGGTTGAGTGACTCGCATCTATGCAATCACGAAGCGCAGACTCGTAAGTCGGCCACACCTCAGAGAGGCACCATCCGGTTTGTCCAAGATCAAGGACCTCGGCGATGGGCACAACGACAATGGCTGCGGAACGTGCAACAGTCTGCATCTCTTCTGTCCAGAATCGATCCGTCCACGTACAAATCACTGCACGCGCTGCGCTTCCTTGAACTCCGCACTGCCGCGTTATCTCGGTTAGTTCGCTGAAATTGCTGGGTGATGCGAAGTAGAGTGAGAGCTTGCGAGCGCCTTGGGATGGCCACCGACCGAAGTTCCACAGTGGCGACGCTGCCGGACCTTTCACTTCCGCGCCGTCAATTAGCGAACGCACCAGCATGATCAGCTTCTCGGTGTTCACTTGCCACTTTTCACAGGCTGCATGCGGTGCTTGCTCGACAACCTCCCGCGTGTATGGATCGCATGCGACGAGCGTGCCATCGGGAAGCGAAACGACATCGAGCATCTGAGTGGGATCGTCAACGCGTGGTACGACTTCGCTGAGGTCGTCGCAGGAGTCGAGCACGAGTTGAAGGTGCCGCCACTGTGCCGGGAACCGCTGCTCCCATTCGCGACGAGACATCGAGACTGTGCCAGCAAGTTCACACAGCGAGAGTAACTGCTCCACGTTCGACATTGGTGTCCCCTCCCTGGACCAAGAGTCCAAACTCGTTGCACCAGCTGATGATGGCGTGGATGTGGCGATCACTGGTGACGCGCACGTGGCGACAGTCGCTCAGGTGACAGTGGCACGTCGATCCGTCCACGAACGTGAAGAGCAACAACGCGGATTCGATGTCAAGGAGCGTGCCACGTTCTTGGGCGAGTTGCCGAAGTTTGTGCAGCACGTCATCGTTTGCAACGGTCGTCCGCTCTCGATCCCCCCATACTAATCCGTGGGTAAACTGCTTCAGGCGAACACTTCTCAGATGTGGAACTCGCAGATTCGGAAGCTGGCTGTGCGGATGCTTCACGAGGGCATCAAAGTTGATGAGTCTGGACTTCATGCTGAAGAGGAACTCATTCCCAAAATAGCACAGACCAAAGCCCGCTGCGTAAATGCTTGCATGCGTCTTGGACGCGACGTTCATGTAGAGCCGGCGGCGACCTTCGTCATACCACAAGACATCGATCTTCTCTGGTCGGAACATGATCTCGCTACGCGACCCAGTGCTGAGATCCACTGCACCTTGCCGGTGCATGACGCCTGCACGACGGATGATGATGCGAAATCCGTCGGCGTACGGCTGCTGAAACAACTGCACTCCGCCGCCCACATGCATGTGACGCATTCGACCGTTTAGGAATGCCTGCAGGTGGCCCTTGGCATCGACCGAGCCCGCTGGCGTGGTAGCAGCAAGTGGCCCCGCGTTGAAGCAATCGAAACTGCGGATTACGTCAGCTGCTCGTGTTGCGACGAGTTGCAGGACTAGCTCTCGGTATTCACGAAGAGCGAGAACCGCAAGCTCCAAGGTCGTCGCACTCAACGGCGGCGTGATACCGCGTTCTTGCAGTCCTGCTGCCAGTTGAGCGTGACTGTCGTCGCCGTCGAGTTGATCCAGAAGTCCGAGATCGGTCTGCAGCGCTGGGGGAAAGCGATGTGCGGCCCCCAGCACGGCTACACGAAACGCGTCGATCTCGAACCTGCCATCTTTGAGAAAGTCGAATCCGCGAAGATCATTTTCGTACGGTTCGATCAGCTTCTTCGCACTAGCTGCGTCGAGATGAGTGACTGAGTGTCCAAGTGTGGATCGATAAATCCGCAGTGTCGGCATCCGTGCGTCCTAAGTCTGCAACCGCGAGCGTGCACATGACGCTCGGAGCAGATGGGGAATCTGTAGGCGAAGGATCTCCGCCGTGGAGGATCGCCGCTGTCCACAGTCTGGTGATGCGCTAGTACATCCACAACATGTCCACATGTTGTGGTTGATGCCGAATTCGGATGCGATGTTCTGGGCGTCTCGGGCAATGTTTTATAGGAAGTATGGGCGAAGGTGGAGGCGACAAGACCTGGTTAAGCGAGCAAATGTGACATCTTGTCGACAGGAACCGACAGGGCGAGATCCTGCTCCCTCCAACAAACGATAGTGATGATGTGTCGCAACTCCCGCTCAGTGATCGCATCCTTTCCTCGCGTGACAAGCGGCAGAAACAGCAGCTGTTCCTGGATCTGGGGGCTCAAGTGCAACAGGTTCATGATTTGCGAAACTCTCGCGGGCGTCACGCAGGCAACTGCCGCCAGCTGCCGCTGGTTCGTGATTTCACCACTGCGGATCATTGCATCGAGCTTAATCGCTAGCGCCATCAGCCGAGCGATTCGTGGAATACGCCCCGTGGGGATTGCCGGTGTAGAAGTCGTCGTCGAGGTAGCCGCGCGACGAGGCCCTGCCCGCTTGCCCACTTTTGCGACCTTGAATGTCCCACTGAGCATCGCACCTTGTCCCGACACGTCACGCCTCCGATTGGTTGAAGCCAACGCCTGCTCTGCAAGTTACCGACACGGTTTCGCTGCTCGCGTCGTATTCGACTTTCTCGACCAACGTCCTCATCAGCTGCTCGCGTTCACCCGGCAGCATCGCGTCCCACAAGGTGTCAAACGACTCCACCGCCCCGACGATTTCATCTTCATCTATTTGGCGGGCCTCGTCGGCGGCGATGCGGGCTTCCAGCGCCTTCACCTGCCGCTTGAGCCGCTCGCGTTCCCGGGCCACGTCCTTGCCCACAAAACCCGCCTGGCCAGCCAGCTGCTCGCGGAGGGTGGCGAGTTCCTCCACGCGACGTTGGGCAGCGTCGGCCAACTGCTGGCGAGCCTGTTCAACGACGGCTGCGAGCGTGGCGTCTTCGGTGAGCAGGGGTTTCAACTGAGCGAGCACGAAGTCCTCTAGGTCTTTCGCGGGCAGCGATGGGCTAGGGCAAGCGGCTCGGCCTCGTTTCGATGCGTTCGAGCACACGAAGTATCGATGCGTCGTGCTCGACTTCTTCCCCTTCCGCGTCACCGTGGACATCGTCATCGAACAGCCGCACGCTTTGCATCGCACGAGCCCTCGTAGCGGGTTGGCGTGCGTCGTCTGCCCGCTGCCACCAGCCTGTGATGCGATCTTGAGTTGCTGCTGCACAGCCGCGAATGTGTCGGCGTCCACGACTGCATCGTGCTCGCCGTCGTAAACATGTTGGTGGTGCGCGACTTTGCCAACATACAGCACGTTACGAAGCAGCCTGCTCACTTCCGGCTTGGCAAACGGCTGGCCACCCATCACGCGCCCGCTCGATGCGGTCCACGATTTCGTCCGCCAACCACGCTGCTCGCAGAGCTTCACGACTTTCAACAGGCTGCGATGTTCCAAGTATGCCGCGAAAATCGCACGCACGATCTCAGCTTCGCGTTCGTTGACCGCCATCCGTTTGCCGGTGAATGGTGGGGGAGCGGCGACGAGGTCGTAGCCCAAGATCGGTTTGCCGACGGTGTAGATGCCCCGCTTGCGTGTCGCTGCAATCTTGTCCCGCGTGCGCTCGGCGATGACCTCGCGTTCGAACTGGGCGAACGACATCAGGATGTGCAAGGTCAGCTTGCCCATCGATGTGTTCGACGCAAACTGCTGCGTGATCGAGACGAATGCCACGCCGTGCTTCTCGAAGGTGGCCATCAGCGTCGCGAAGTCGAGCAAGCTGCGGGACAGCCGATCGAGTTTGTATGTGACAACGACATTAATCTTGCCAGCCTCGATGTCGGCGAGCAATCGCTTGAGTGCGGGCCGGTCGGTGGAACCGCCTGAATATCCGCCATCGTCGTATCGCTCGGGGAGAGCCACCCAACCGGCTGACTTCTGGCTTGCGATGTACGCGAGGGCCGCGTCACGCTGGGCGTCGAGGGTGTTGAATTCCTGGTTCAGGCCTTCTTCGGTCGACTTGCGCGTGTAGATTGCGCATCGCAGCGTGCAAGCACTGTCACGCTGACGAACATCACGACGGACATCGCGCGCTGTGGCGAAGGTGGTCATTTGGAGTCCTTTCCAATGAGGCCGAAGAATCCGAAGCCATTCCAGTGGCTGCCGGTGATCGCGGTGGCGACCGCAGAAAGCGAGCGGTACGTCGCACCGCGATACTCGAATCCGCTTGGGAGCACCGTCACGTCATGCTCTACGCCCTTCCACGTCCGTCGCAGCACGCCGCCGGGCGGTGGGAGGCGAGAATCGCTGCTCGCAACGACCTTGCCGGTGAGCGTGAGCACGCGGTTGCTGGCGTTGGTGGGTCGTTGCAGCACGATGGCGCGCGGTGCCTGGACTCGCACATCAGCGTCACGCGCGAGTTCGGCTGCCCGCTGGCGTGCACGCTCACTCAAGCCGCCGTACGCGAGGGCTTGGATGCGCCAAGCGACGCGGCGGTACAGCCATTGCCGATTGCCTGATGTCGTTGGTTCGCCGAACACCTCGGCGTATAAAGCCCGCAGCTGCGTGACCGTCATGGTCGTCAGGGCGTCGAGCTGCACGTCTACAGACGCGTCTTGGGGTGGGTGGATCGATGTGGTCACGCTGCATCTCCCGTCATAGCCGACGAGCGGGACTCGCTCGCGGTTAACACAGTGATGCCCGCATGGGTGCTCTCTTCAAGGCCCAGTGGTGAACTACCCGCATGCGAGAGAGAGTCGCTGCGGGCATGCACAAGCCGCAACGCTGCGGTGGCGAGCACGGCGACGGCGGTGGTGGGGATGCGGGGTGTGGGTTGGGTTGGGCGCGAGACGGGGTGACGGGGCATAGGGCCTCCGTCTACTTAATCTCTGCGCGTGGGGGGTGGGTGGTGCGCGGAATTTCGAACTTCTCGAGGAAAGCTTTGGCTCGTTCAGAAATGTACTGACGAGCTGAATAAGCGTTCAAACACTCGCCCCGACGGGGTCACGAGTAGCTTTTTGCCGACGAGCTGCGGTATAGGGTTTCGGCGTTGCTCGCATACATCACAGCATTCCGAACATCAGCATTTGTCAGGTCCAGCACTCGGAGCTTGCCAGAACCGATGTCAGCCACAGCCTCGATACGGCGAAAAACCTGGGAGTGCTTCTCCGCAAATCGAGCGAGGCCCTGCAATTTTGGAAGTGCATCAGCGAGATGAAACCCGTGGGGATCGACGATGTCCACCACGACGTCTTTGCCCTGTTTGGCAAAGAAAAGAAAGTCTGGACGAAGGACCTGTGTTTCGTTGCCCATCATGTACGCGACACCCAGGGAGTCTTGGCTAGGCCGATCAGGATTGCGGTACCAGAACATGAACCCCTGGCGGGCCATCTCCGCTTCAAGCACTGTGCGCTCCCAAGTCAGCAGTTCCGCTGGGTAGGTACCATCAGCATCGCAAAGGACGTGGTTGGGGAAGGCAGGGACTAGGCTTTCGACGTCGTTCTCTCGAACGCTCGTGGGCTCGAATCGTGACACAGGGCGGACAAGATCCACGTCCTGCGGCGCGGTGCTCAGTGCTGCAATCTGTCGGTAAGCCTCCTGGCGTTCATCTGAGAGTTGCTTGATCCGCTCGTGATGATCTGCGAACCACCGGTCCGCGAGACGCTTTGCCTCAGCATCGAATAGAACTTGAAGGTTGTCCATCAAGTGGAGCGCGGCTACTTCTTCTCGTGCTTCAAAAAGCGCACCTTCAAGATCATCCTCGGCCTCCGGCTTTCGCTTGGCACGCTCCAACGTATATGTGCGTGCGATGTCGGGGCTGATGATTCGTGCTGTGCGGCGATAGGCATCGCCAACGACGGCGTCGTCAGCGTCCGCCTGAAAGTGTCCATCGCTGAGCATGCCGGTTCGCAGGTCGGCGAATACCGTTCGGCCATTGACCGTCACGACCTGAGCCCGCTTCGCTTCGAATGCTCCGGCATTGCTCGACACGAAGCGGTCCAGCATTTCGTGCATCGCAGCATGCGCCTTGCCTCCTGCCCCGGGGAGCAATCCATCGGATGCCAACTCGTGCGCCAGGGCCGTCAGACGTACCGCAGGCTTCGCGCCCCGCTGCGGCCGGGTCTGCGAAGGTAAAGAAATGAACTTCTGCCACACCGCCTCCGGTACGGCGGGGTTGGGCTTCATCTCGACGGGATTGACAAGGATTCGGCCAGTCGGGGGTGTGTCACTTCCCCCTTCTCGTAAAGCTCGGACCACATCGTTGACCGTTTTCTTGTCGAACTTCGGCAACAGACAGTCAACTGCATTGAGTCTGTCGTTGCCGGGAATTCGTCGAGCGAGAGGCGTGCGCACCATGCGGCCAAGCAACTGTGCGATGTACGTTCGGTCCTGTGCGGGGCGAAACGAAATCATCACCTCGGCGCGTGGGCAGTCCCATCCCGTGCTGATGGCATCCTTCGCAACCAAGATCCGGACCCACGTTTCGTCCTGAACGCGCTGCGGCTGGATGTACGGTACCGAGTATTTTCCAAAGGTTTGCGTCGTGTGCTCCCCGAAGACGTGCGCAACACATGTCTCACCCAGAACCGGCCATTGTTGGAAGATCGTTTCAAGCGTGCGGCCGATGTCGTTATGGCTCGGGCTATTAGGGACTTGCAATACCATCAGCGGGAGCACGGGGTTGCCAGAGTTTTGTTGCGACGCGTAGGCCGCCCACCCCTCGGTGGACTCACGCAACTTGTCGGTGGCGCGGCGGACCAGCACCGTGTCGAAATCGCCGGCCTCATTAGGGATGTCCAGGACCAGCGTGTCCTTCAGCAAGCCGGAGTTCTGCACCAGCACCGGATCAACGGTCACGGGTGGAAGAGTGCTGCGGCCACGCGACTCTGCGACCGTCATCGCTCGGTCGAAACGTTCGACAGTGGCGGAGATTCCCCAGACTACTGGGATGCCCGGTACGCCCTTCTCGCCGTTAATCAGCCGCTTTACGATCGTCGACTTCTCGCGATTCTCCGTCCCCATGCCCCGGTGTGCTTCGTCAAGCACCATGTACAGCGTCAGTTCCGGGTCTTCAATCGTGTTCCGGATGATGTCCCAAAACGTGTGGCTGCGCAAATCGGGCCGCATCTCGGGGAACGTTCCATCCTCGTCGCCGTCGAAGCCCCGCACCAACAGGTTCTTCTTGCCGAGTTTCTGGGTGTTGAGGAAGTAGATCTTCCCCGCCTCCAGCTTCGGCCTATTGAAAGTGTTCTCGACAACCACCAGATCCGTGTGCCGCAGCCGGTCGGAGGACTCCATGAGCCGGAAGCGGGTCTGCTCGTTGAGCGACGGGTCGTCACTAAACCAGATGACGACCGCGCCGGCATCGCGGTCAAAATCGAACACGTCGTCGCCGTGGAACAGCGCCTCGAACACCGCAGCGGCCATGACAGTCTTGCCCGCCCCGGTCACCGCCGTGAGCGAGAAGGCGTGGCGATCCTTGTCTTGGTGCCAGCGCCGGCGAGCCTTTCTGAGGTTGGCCAACACTTCGCGAACTGCATCATCCTGATAGCCGTGGAGGGTGAACTTCATGCACTGTCTCCATTGGCGAACGCGAAATTGTTCAGGTACGACTCGTACAGCCTGACCGATTCGACGCCCTGTGGAAGCCGCCGCGACAGGGCTTGGAAGCGACGTTCATCGTCCGTGACAATAAAGGCGACGCGGAGCAACTTCGCTTTGCGCGCGGCCCTCAGAAAGTCTGTCGCGGTGTCGAGATCAACCAAGAGACCGTAGGAGTCGGCCACGTCCCACCCCGCTGCGGGAAGCTTGTCGATGCGCCGCCCCACGCTGCCCGCACGAAGCCACAAGAGGGGCGCGATGCGAGAAAACGCAGTCTGGTAGCTCACGCCGACGGGCGTCTCATACGTGAGGGTGAAGAACTCCGCGTTCTCCTCGAAGCCATCGGCCATGGGGAACTCGTCGGTGAACTTGTAGTCGCCTTTGATCAGCCCGCCGTCAGGCGTCTTGCCGGTAATCGCCGCCTGAACACGCGGCTTGGTGATGTGGTCGCAGATGCCGAGTGCTTCCCACTCAGGGTCTCCGGGGCGCAGGCCACGCTCGCGTAGTATCTTTTGCTCGTCCGCGCTCACCTCGTTGTTGGTGATGCTGATGCACTGACGCGCGCCGCCATCCTGCTTGTTGAGTCGCATAACGGCATGAGCAGTAGTGCCCGATCCAGCGAAGAAGTCGAGGACTACCCCACTGCGCTTGTTGCCTACGAAGAATCGCAGCGCATCCTCCACCGCGTAGAGCGACTTTGGGAATGGAAACTGGCGGCCGGGCAACATCGAACGGATGATGTTCGATCCACCAGCCCCTGCGTTGTGTGAGCGTTGGTTCCAAACGCTGACGGGATTCTTGACTCTCGTCACAGTGGCGGATTGCCGCAATATCAAAGCGCCGTTCTTATCTCGTCCTACTACCTCGATCTCGCCCCGTGCTATTCGCTTCTTTTCTGCGTTGCGGAGATACGAAATCGACCAGCGACCCCGAGACGCAGTAAACGTCCCGATTCGAACTGTTCCTTCCTCCAATCCCTTTCGGGAACTTGCTGCGCTAATCTGCCAGTTGCCCTCGGAATCATCGAGGCGAATCGGCCAGCACGCGACAAGGTGTGGTGCTGGGGGTTTAACCGAGTCCCGGCTGACCCCCAAAGGAATGTACTCACCGACCGAGTGAATGCACTCTTTCTCGGGGTCGATCCAGAACGGATAGAACTGTTTGACGCCATCCTGTCGGCGTGCGTTTGTTCCGCTTCGAAGTAACCGCCGCCAAAGATCGATCTTCTTGCCTTCGAATGACTCGGGCGGGTTAAGCATGTCCTCGCCGGTCGGAACCACGGCGGCTGTCCCGATGAAGACGAAGAATATGTACTCCTCAGCCCGGTAAAACTGCTTGACTCTCGCGACGCCGCTGTGATTGATCACACTACTTACCATCTGAATCCGAGCATTCACAAATATCTGATCCAGCAACATTCCGAGGCGCAGATACTCCTTCTCGTCGATCGTGACGATCAGCACAGAGTCGTCTGGGTTGAGCAGTTCCTTGGCGACCAGTAGGCGACGCTCCATCATCGCCAGCCACTTGCTGTGGCGATAAAGATCGTCCCCTTCGACGTAGTCATTGTTGTACTTCCAGTCCCGCGCGCCGGAGTTGTAGGGCGGGTCGATGTAAATGGCGTCGATCTTGCCGCGGTGAGTCCACGTTAGTGCCTTCAGGGCGTGGTAGTTCTCGGCATTGATGACCGTGTGCCAGGGCTTGACTCCGCCGCGTGAGACCTTTCCGGTCGAGACCAGGCCTGGGAAGATCGTATCACGGAACTCAGCGACCACGACCAGATCCTCGATGGCAACGGTCCGAGTCTCCGGTGCAGGCGCGTCCATCGGCGTGATGTCGGCGGTCTTCTTTGTCTTGTGCAAAGCCTCCACAACCCAAAGTTGCTGGTCACCCTTGGCGGTCGATCCGCGTGGCGGCAGAATGCGAACTTTGTCACCGCGACGCACCGGCCGCTGCGGTAGCTCCACCGCCTCAGGGCGGTGCCGCTCGAAGTTCAAGCCGAAAGAAAGCCGTGACGAGAGCGCACGAAACTCGCGCTCGAGATCGGCCCCGAGCTGCGGATTCTGGATTTTCGCTTTAAGAATTAGGTCTGTCAGAAGCGACACGTCTTGGTTTCCATGAAGCAGAGTTCAGATGCTTGACCGTTAGCCTTGATTCAAGGTAGCCTCCGGACCGACGATCGGCACGGGGTATTGCTGGCGCGAGTCAGATCGTGTGAATCGCTGCCATCCCGATCCACTCGAACTACCGATGGACATATCCGGGAGATCAGGTTTCCGACTGTCGCGCTCGAAAGACAGTTTCTTCGACGATGGTTGCACCCTGAGGTGGTGCAACGCGAACCAGCTTGACCGATGCCGTCAAGCAGCGGAGCGGTGAGTACACCTCGCTTACAGGTTCCACCGCGTTACAGTAGAATCTGTGGCTGATTCCATTCTCGCGCCAAGCTCAAGAACATTGGGTTGATTCATGTCGAGGCAAGAGTCTCCAGATTCTGATCGTCTAGCCGCAGCGCACGATGCAGGCGCTTCAGGAATCCGTTATGACGCCTTTCGCTTTCCCAGATTGAGAGCGGCGGCGACGCAGGACCATTACAAATTACATATTGCCGCACTCGAGTGGAGCTTGGACTCACCAATCACCATCCGAGGTGATGTAGACATCCAGTCGAAACGAGTTTGGGCGGAGCGGTTCGATCCATTTGCCCATCAGATCCAGAACCTCATCACGTTCTGCCGACGGGCACCTGTGGCACTCTTGGCGGACGATGTCGGTCTAGGAAAAACCATCAGTGCCGGCCTGATTCTGAGCGAACTCATGGTTCGAAGGAAAGTGTCTCGTGCATTGGTCGTGGCTCCCAAGCTCCTTCTTCCTCAGTGGCAGGAAGAACTCGCCATTAAGTTTGGAATCTCCGCAGAGACAGCCACTGGGGCGCAGCTAACGGCAGCAGTTCGTCGCGGCATGCCTGTTGTTGTCACCACATACCACAGTATTCGTTCGTATTTGAACGATCTTCGTCGCTCGAACTTCGACATGATCATTCTGGACGAAGCCCACAAGCTCCGCAATTTGCATGGAACGGCGCAAGCGCCCCAATTCGCGGTCGGCGTCAGGCAGGCGCTCGCGGACCGCGTTTTCAAGTACGTGCTGATGCTCACGGCGACTCCGATCCAGAATCGCCTTTGGGATCTGTATTCACTAGTTGATCTTCTCACAGCTGCGAAAGGCCACACCAATCCCCTCGGCTCTCCCGAGAGCTTCAAGGCGACCTATATCGAGGATGCGCGTGCTGTCCAGATTCGACGAGGTCGAAAAGAGGAGTTTCGGCAGCACCTGAGCAACTACATCGTTCGAACTAGAAGAAGCGACGCGAAGCTGGTGTTCCCAACTCGGAAGATTGCGACGTATCGCGTTGCAGCTTCACCCGTTGAGCTCCAAATGCTCAAACTTGTCGGTGGTCTTCTGAAAGAACACTCTCTGAACGGCCTTTCGCAAAGCTCCATCGGCCAAGCATTGATGAGTAGTCCGCAGGCTCTTTCGTCACAGCTAGATGAGATGGCACTGCGGGGAACGGTGCCCAGCGAGCTCGCTCGGAAGGTGCGCACTCTCTTGACGCCGGACTCTGTATCTGGCAAGATCACAGGATTGATCAAGCTCATTCACGAACTTTCAACAAAACGGCCAGACGACTGGCGCCTCGTAGTCTTCACCGCACGTACAAAGACCCAGGAATCCATAGGACGACATCTCAAGGCACTTGGTATTCCTACCGGGTTCATTTCGGGCTCAAGGGCCGATGAGAACGAGCGTGCGATCCGCGCGTTTAAGGAGAAGTCTCCGGGCATCCGTGTCCTCGTGTCGACCGACGCCGGTGCCGAGGGCATCAACCTCCAAGTCGCAAACGTCCTTGTCAACTTTGATCTTCCGTGGAATCCAATGGTACTGGAACAGCGGATCGGACGAATCCAACGACTGGCTTCGACTCACGCCGAGGTCACCGTACTGAACCTAGTGCTTGCCGGCTCGGTCGAAGAGAAGGTTGTCGCAAGACTTGGAGAGAAGCTGCAAGCGATCTCAGAGTCCTTGGGCGACATCGAAGGCATCCTCGAATCTGCAGCTCACGCCGGAGAGGAAGAGGACACATTCGAGTCGATGATTCGCAAGCTCGTCGTTGATTCTCTCAGGGGCGTCGATGTGGAGCAGGCCACGCGTCGCGCGATGAAGAGCATCGAAGAAGGTAAGCAGATTTTCGAGGCAGAAAGAGAAACGGTCGAAAGGACACTTGGCAACCTGCGTGAGCTCCACCGTACCGGTCCTCGCGTTCCAGAGATCACCCCTGTCATTCCATCCATTGAGGCTAGGGACTTCGTACTGCGGGCACTCAAGCGCGATGGGGCCCGTATTCGTCCGCTCGACGGCGATGTTCTCGCGGTGACTTTGCCCGGCCAGAACGAGTTCCGTCTCACTTTCCAAGAGAAGTCACGCGAGGAAGATGAGCAGAACGCGATTTTCGGAAGCAACGTACCTCGCCTCTTTGTTCCGGGCAAGCGCGACTTCGAACGGCTAGCGCAGTCTTGGGCAGAGAAGTCCGGCTCGCTGATCGTCGACCGCTCGCAGCCGAGTGATGTCGAGATTGAGCGTTCCCTTTTGGATTGGCTAGCAAAGATGGAAGGTTTCACGCTAGCCGATTTCAAGGTCGTTAACAAGCGAGAGGGTTTCGTTGGTGAGTTAACGTGCAGGGCCAGCGTTGCGGTGGCCCATGATCGTCTGGAGAAGCTCTTGACGGTCCCAGTTCGAAGTGGCGTTGTGGCAGATGTTGACCCACCGACTGACGAAGAGCCAACCAGTTTCGCCGAGTGCGACACAGCCCGGCTGGCAGATAATCCACAGAGTCTTGTGACTGCAGCAATCGCCGCGGAATCGGACCTCACCAAGTTCTCCGACTTCTACCACAAGCGGCTCGCGGAGGAGCTTCAGGCTGCCGAGGACGCTGCTCGTCAACGACGATTGCGTGAGCAGTTCCTGCCTGTTGCAGCGGCCGATGCCGTCGCGGCTCGCGGGGTTCGCTACGCTGTTCTAGACATCGCGGCCCAGATCCGCGTGGATGGGGAGGGTCCGTATCACGCTGAGTTCACTCTTCTTCCTGGATCAAAGCAAGCTGCCGGCATCTCGCCAAAATCTGAATGGACCGCATGCCAGTGTACGGGGCGAATAGTCCCGTCCAGCGCGACCGAAGTCTGTACTCTATCTGGGCAAAGAGTTCTGCTTCACTTGATGGCGAGATCCGCTGCTAGTGGTCGTCTGGCATTGAAACAGCACATGGTCCGCTGTGGAGCGACCGATGTGCTACTTCTGCCCGATGAGACCGAAATCTGCGCCATCACTTCCCAACGCGTGCGGAGAGAGCTGCTTACTACTTCGGTGGTATCGGGCAAGTCGGCTTTACCGTCGGAGCTCCTGAAGTGCGAGATTACAGGCGCGAGTGTCCTCCCCGACGAGCTGATCATCAGTGCCATCTCTACAAGAAAGTTCAGGAGCGACCAGACATCAGTTTCGTCGCTCAGTGGTCGCGTTGGGCATGTTTCCGAGTTCGTGCCTTCGGTTCTTCCGGAGGGATTGCTTGCCCGGGACGAAGCTGCGCAATCTGAGGTCTCCGGAGCGTGGGCGGACGCGAATCAGATGGTTCGTTCGGAGAGACCGCCTGGTCGTCTCGGACTTCCGTCGGAAGCCGTCCGATCCGATGCAACAGGCCGTCTCGTGCTTTGGGATGAAGTACAGCCGTCCGAAGTGAGCGGTCGGTTCGCGCTTCCAGAAGAGTTCGTCGTGTGCGAATTCTCTGCGTCTAGGTGCCTTCCGCAGGAGCTTGGCGTCAGCCAGATCTCCGGTCGTAGATACAGGACTGACCAGCAAGCGTGTTCCGTTCTGAGTGCACGAACAGGTCACGCCACGGAGTTCGTGAGTTCGGTTGATCCCCCTGGGCTGCTTGCGTCGGACGAGGCCGAGCGATCGGAAGTCAGCGGCAAGTACGCCCTGCAAGGTAGGCTTACATGCTCGGAGCAAAATCCTCATCGCAAGGCTTTCGCGGAGGAGATGGTTGTTTCCGCAGTCTCGGGAAAACGCCTACTTCCTGACGAGGTCGAGCAGTCGATGTTGAGTAGCAGGCCCGCACTTCCTGCCGAACTTGTGTCCTGCGACTTCACAGGCGACCGTGTGCTGCCGACCGAGCTCGTGATCAGCCAGGTGTCGGGCAAGCGTCTCCGTTCAGACCGCGCGGGCATTTCCATACACAGCGGCCGAGTTGGCGACCTGACCGAGTTCGTCGAATCCGTACTCCCGCCCGGAGTCATCGCAGTTGATGAAGCTGAGAAGTCTGAGGTGTCTGGTGCAATAGCCGCAAAGGAGCTTTTGGTTGCCTCGGCCTTGCCCCCTTACCGTCGCGGATTGCCGAGTGAGACTTTGGTTTCTGCGGTCAGTGGCAGGGTGGTTCTGCAGGATGAGGTGCAACGCTCTGCGCTATCCGGCTCGGTCGCTCTTCCATTAGAACTAGCCACTTGCGAGTTCACTGGTGCGCGGGTGCTGCCCGATGAACTCGTCGTGAGCGATGTCAGTGGGAAGATGTGCAGGAAGGACGAACTGCTCACATCAGTCGTCGGTGGCCGGAGGGGACACACCAGCGAGTTTGTCCGGTCTGTAGCTCCAACCGGGTGGATTGCCGCAGACGAAGCTGCGCAATCTGCGATCAGCAGCGAGTGGGGCGACAAGGCGATGCTCATGCCGTCCGCCCGCCC
>DATGWV010000085.1:0-22869 GCA_035299305.1 Phycisphaerales bacterium
AAGATCACCGAAGGCCACCTGCTCAGCGACATCGTCGCCATCATCGGCAGCATCAACGTCGTCGCCGCTGAACTCGACAGATAGTCGTCCTCGGTGGCCCGCCCCTCCGGGGCGAGCGCATTCCATCTGTCTCCAGCCTCACGAATCGCAAACCGCAGCACACCCGCTGCGGTTTTTTTCTATCTTCACACACGCCCCGCCACTACCAAGTAAACTGAACGCAACCAAAGGAGTCTCCCATGCGCACCCGCCTCGCTCTCACGACTCTCACCCTCCTCGCCCTCACGCTGTCCGGCTGCTCCCGCGGCTTCTGGATCACCAACGTCAGCAAGCAACCCGTCGAGATGACGACAACCAACGACAAAACCGGCGACCGCACCATCGTCACCCTGCAACCCGGCGAAACCCGCGCCTTCGGCAGCGGCCCGCTTGATCTCGGCACGCTGCTCGTGCATCCGCGATGAACGCCGCGAGAGAGACTTGAATGAAGATCGGGTGGTGAATGTGTACTCCCTCACCTCGCGGCTCGGGGTGACTTCAAGCAATGACCAGAGTGGGCAAACTGCTTCTTGCGGGTTGAATCCGCTCTCTTGCCCAAGACAGAGGGTGCGCGCCGATACTTGTACCACCCCTCGGCACGCGCGGGGTGCGATCTTCCACTTCAAGCCTCTCTCGCGACGTTCAATCCACAAGGTCAAACGACCAATTGACCAACTGGATGCGCATGTTGAGCTTTCTTGCACGCTCACCCAAGTCATCAGCCTGTTTGTACAGCTTCTTCACATCAACAACGATCTGCTCACGCGCCAAGTGACCCCAGCGATTGTCAGGGCGTCGCGTCGAAATTGCCGCGTCTCGAAGCAGTTTCTGCTTTGCGATGATCGAATCTCTCTGCGTGATCGCCTCGGCAAGCGGCCTGCCATCATCGAGCTTCGCAACGTTGTTGGAGCGATTGATCCGCACCATCAATGCGCCCACATCGTCCATGATGCCCATGGCCTCGCGGAGCAACGGCTCCGAGTCTTCCGGTGGTGCTTGACCTTCTCCAGTTTTCGTGGTTTCCGCGATGCGATCGCGAAGTTCTCCGAGCCGCTTCTGCATCGCGGCCCGCTCCATCAGAGCTTCAGCTAACTTCATCTAGAGCGTTCAGCCGCGGTTGAATGAAGCGGTGCGTGCCGCTATCCCGACGAACGCGAGTGATACTACCACGCATGCCGCGTCATTGTCGAGCAAACATGCAAAACAATTTTGTGTTCAGTAATCGGTCGTCTTTCATCACGCCCGCAGCTCAAACGCCACATCACCCTTGAGCTTGCCCAGCATCGCGTGTTCCGCCGCGTCCACTTCTTCCGTCGTCAGCGTGCGCTTGTCATCGCGATACGCCAGCGACACCGTCACGCTCTTCTTCCCCGCAGCGAGCGGCTTGCCGCGATACGTCGTCACGAACGCGTGATCCACCATCGGCGCGCTGCGATGCTTCGCGATCCCGCTGTCGATGGCGCTCCATCGCACACCCTCATCCACGATCAGCGACACGTCACGCTCCACACCCGGGAACGCGGGCGGCAGCACAACCTTGCTCTTGGGCGGATAGTGCGCCACCAGCGCCGCGAGTGAAATCTCCGCGCACACCACAGGCACCGCAAGATCAAAGCTCGCCAGCACGCTCTTCTCGAGCGTCGCGAAGTACCCAAGGTCTTTGCCCGCCAGTGTCAGCTTCGCATACGCCGCGCCGTCAAATGCGCTCGCGTGAGGCGTCGCCGGCGTCACGCCCAGCATCGCCGCATTACCCGCGAGCGTCGCCACTAGCGACTCAATCGCGCCCCGCATCATGCGCACACCCGTGCGCACATCATCAAGACTTCGCCCCGGACAATCCAACACCAGCCCGATGTTGAACGCCTCCACGCTCTCCGCAGGCTGCCCCTTCGCCGCGCCCGGCTTTTCCGCAAAGGCAGCGCTCAGTTCAAACAACCGCACGCCGCCCGTCTGCTTCACGCCATTGTGCTGATTGGTGCGTCGGCACGCCAGCAAACCCGTCAGCACGCTGGGCCGCAGCGCCGGCTCATCGCCACGCCGCGCATCATCCATGATGACCGGCAGCAGATCCTTCGCCGTGAACGCCTTCGCGAGCTTGGGTGTCGTGAAGCTGAACGTCACTGTCTCAAAGAACCCCAGCCCCGTCAGCACGCTCGCGATATCCCGCCGCGCACGCTCGCTGGCTTGCGGGCTCGTCACGCGAATGCTCATCTTCTCTTGCACCTTCGCCGCATCAAGCCCCTCGATGCGCGCGACTTCCTCGATCAAGTCCACCTCGCGCGTCAAGTCGGGCCGATGCACCGGCACCGTGCACAACAAATCATCCCCGCTGCGCCCAAGCGGCCCCACTTCCACTCCCACCGCGCGAAGGTGCCGCACGATGCGATCGGTCGCAATGTCATATCCCAGCAGCGCAACACATCGCGAAGGCCGGAACCGCACCGTAGTCGGATTCGCCTCCGGCGCACCAGCCGATAGCGTGCCGCTCAACACCTTGCCGCCCGCCACTTCCACAATCAGCGCCGCTGCGCGCTCCGCCGCAAACGCAAGCGTGCGTTGATCGACGATGCGTTCATACCGATACGCCGCCGCCGTCGTCAGCACATGTCGCCGCCGCGCACGCCGCACCGCGACCGGATCCCACGTGGCCATCTCCAGCACCACGTCCACCGTCTCGCTGCTCACTTCAGAATCCGCGCCGCCCATCACGCCCGCCATCCCCTGCGCGCGTTCAGCATCTGCCACCACCACTTCATCACTCTTGAGCTTGCGCTGCTTGCCGTCCAGCGTCGTCAGCAGCTCCCCATCGCGCGCGCACCGCACAACGATCTTGCTTCCCGCCATCTTCTTCACGTCAAACACATGGCACGGGTTGCCCAGTTCCGCCGCCACAAAATTCGTCACATCCACCACGTTATTGATCGGCCGCTGCCCAATCGCTTCCAGACTCGCACGCAGCCACGCCGGACTCTCGCCCACCTTCACCCCGCGAATCACCTTCACCAAAAAACGCGGGCATAACTGCGGCACCGTATTCTCGAGCGCAAATACGCTCCCCACCTGCGCCGCGTCCACCGCCGCGATCTCCGCCGCAGGCGTCACCAGCGACACGCCCAGATTGCTCGCCGCCAACTCCCGCGCCAACCCCACATGGCTCAAGCAGTCGCCGCGATTGCTCGTCACTTCGACATCCAGACAAACGTCCGGCCCCTGACACGTCGCCACCGTCTCGCGCGATTCACTGGGCAACCCCAAATCCATCAGCGCGCGTTCCACCGCCTCGGGCGAGAGAGAAGCCCCCGACACATACCGACGCAGCCAGGCGATGCTCGTTTTCATGGCGGGCGAAGCATAGCGAAGGCGGCCCAAAGCGGACAGTCTCATAAACCACCCGGGCTTGCGATGCTTCGCGAGAAAAGCCTTCAAGTTTGCTGGGTTTTCTTCAAGGTCGCTGTAGACTTGCTCCAGCCCGCGCTCCGTGCGGGCACGTGATATCACGTGGGTACAGAAGGGATAGCTCCAATGAAGATGGCGTGGATGATCGCATGGGCCGCGGGCACTGTTTCGACGTGCGCACTCGCACAAGTCGCCAACAATGAAGTCGAAGCCAACGAAACCAAGGCCACTGCCACAGTCGCCGCCAGTGGCGGCCCGGGCATGGCGTCTGGTGACACCATCAACGGCACTTCCACAGGCAGCAGCACGACTGTCGCCGGCGCGTCAAGTGCCGACACCTTCCGCGTCAAGACCGCCCAAGCCGCGCCGGGCATCTATCGCCATCGCCTCGTGCTCACGACGTCAGGCACCGCTGGCCACTCGGGCACGATCTTGGGCCTCACCCAATCCGCCGCTGGCATCAGCACCACCTCCGCCAACTTCCAGTCCAGCGCCACAACGACGACGCCGGCTCGCATGAACCAGTGGTACGGCTTTGGCAAGCAGGAAGAGATCTTCTACCGCGTGAGCGGCGTCGCCGCGACCAGCGCTCCCTACGTCGCGACGCTGGAAACCACCCCCGTCACGCCGATCTCCGGCCCCACCGTCCTGCCCGGCACCGTGGTCATCAGCACCATCATCACCGGGCCGACGACCGGCCTCGTGACCGACACCGACATGTGGGTCTACGACGGCCAGTTCAACGCCATTCCGAACTTCGGCAACGACGACGAGTCCGTCGCGAACGGCGGCACTGGCGCCACGCTGCAAAGCCGCTTGACCAGAGAGTTTACAGCCGGCACGTACTACCTCGCCGTCGCCCGTTGGAACCTGGGAAACAACCTCGCAGCCCCCGCCGACGACGACAACCGCCTGGGGAACGTCCTCGACTTCCCCAACGCCATCGCGACCTCCGGCACGGGTAGCCCCAGCACCTTCGCGCTGACCATCAACGGCCAAGCCGTCCCGGCGTCAACGACCGATAACTTCGGTATCGTCTGGGTGCGTTTCGTCGTCGAAGCTCCGCAGGTGTGCGACGGCATCGACTTCAACAACAACACGGTCTTCCCCGAAGATCAGGACGTCATCGACTTCTTCAACGTGCTGGCCGGCGAAGAGTGCCCCACCTGCAACGACATCGACTTCAACAACAACGGGGTCTTCCCCGAGGACCAGGACGTCATCGACTTCTTCCGCGTCCTGGCGGGCGGGGAGTGTCCGGCCTAACGAACAGAACGAGTACCGAGTACCTTACGACCGAAAACCCCGGGGCAAACTCCTCGGGGTTTTTGGTTGCATTTCCCGCCATTTTTGTGGCAAAGTCACATTCATCCTGTACTCTACACACAGCCGGTCGCGTATCCGGCCCCGGTGGCGCATGGAGAGCCCACATTCACGCTCGCGACGCGGACGAGCGTGATGCGTCCATCGGTTGATACTCGTGTGTCGACTGCCTTCGTGGGAAGCAGTCGCAGGTGTCGGAAGAGAAGGGATTGAAACTTATGAAGAACGTTCGAACGCCTTGGATGGTCGCTCTCGCGGCCGGTACGATTTTCGCTGGCAGCGCTCTCGCGCAGCCCGCTCTCGATGGTGATCTGGGCACGCTGACGGCCGGCACCCCCGCTGTCATCAACGTCCCCGGCGTTGCTGCCAACGCCGTGCGTTGGTACAAGTTCACGCTGCCCACCGCCGTGCGCTACCAGGATCTCAAGAGCCTGGACATCTGGTCCTTCAACTCGGGCACGGCGCAGGACACCGAAATCACCCTGTGGGATTCGGTCGGTAACCGCGTCGCCACCGACGACGACGACGGCAACAGCCTCAGCAGCGCGCTCAGCTTCGGCACGGGCGGCGGCGGCTTCCCCACCGGCACCACGACCATCACCGCCAACAACGGCCGTGACGGCGACCTGCTTGCCGCTGGTGACTACTACATCAGCGTCACGTACTTCAACGTCGTGAACGGCACCACCAACTGGACCGTCACCACCCCCGGCACCGTCGCCCTGACGGCCTTTGACATCACCGTCAGCCTCAAGGACATCACCCCGGTCGACCCCTCGGGCACCGTGGACATGGGCACCTTGGGCGCTTCGGACACCAAGACCGCCAGCGGCCCGCTCGCTTCGGCTTCGGTCAAGTGGTTCAAGATCGTCGTTCCGGGCGCGAGCAACGCCGGCGGCACGTTCGTTGACATCGACACCGAAGGCTCTGCCATCGCTCCCAGCAACGACACCCGCATCGCCCTCTACACGCCCTCGGGCGCTCCGGCCGCCAACGCGCTCTTCACGACGCTTCAGGACGACCAAGACGGCAGCGGCTCGCTCAGCCAGCTGACCTTCGGTCTCACGAGCCCGGCTCGTCCGGCCGTGGGCTCGCCCGCTGGTCTGGCCTACAACGGCCGTGACGGCGAACTGCGTCCGGGCCTGTACTACATCGGCGTCGCTGGCTTCGGCACCTCGCCGTCGACGACCTCGACGATCAGCGGCCAGAACTTCGGCTTCACCAGCACGTCGACCAACTCGGGTACCGTGACGGTCAACGTCAACAGCCAGCTGCCTTCCGTCCCGGCCACGGGCACGGGCACGGCCCTCTCGGTTGTTGAAGGTCAGTCGGGCCTGCTCCGCGTGACCACCGCCCCCGGCGCCAACCCCGCCGCGACCGCCACGGGCGTCGTGATCGACACGACCCTCATCGGCGGCACCACGGGCGTCGTCCTCGTTGACGATGGCACCAACGGCGACGTCACCGCTGGCGACGGCATCTTCTCCAGCACGATCACGGTCAACGTGCCGGCGCAAGCGGCTGCCAGCCTGCCCTTCGTCGTGACTGACTCCATCGGTCGCACGAGCAACGGCACGCTGTCGGCCACCGTGACGCAGAGCGTCAGCGGCGCCTGCTGCGCGACCGACAACACCTGCTCGATCACCCGCACGTTCCTGTGCACGCAAGCTGGCGGCAGCTTCGCTGGCGCCGGCACCGACTGCGGCGGCATCCTGAACTACAACCAGGAAGCTGGCACGGGCACCTTCACCTCCATCGCTGCCACCGGCACGGCGCTCAACTTCGCCACGACCGTCGGCGGCACCGCCAACTTCGATGACGGCATCGCGGAAGTCGCTCTGCCCTTCCCCGTCAACTTCTACGGCTCGTCGGTTTCGACCATCCGCGTCGTCACCAACGGCTTCATCCACATGAACAACACGGGCACGAGCACCGCGTTCACCAACAGCGCGATTCCCAGCACAGCCACGCCGAACGGCGCCGTCTACCCCATGTGGGATGACTTCGCCCTTCAGAACGGCACCACGGGCAACGTGTACGTCCAGACCGATGGCGTCGCTCCCAACCGCACCTTCACGGTCAGCTGGGAAAACGTCGGTCAGTACAGCTTCACGACGGTCATCACGCCCATCGGCAGCAACAACTTCCAGGTCGTCTTCACCGAAGGCAGCGACAACATCGAGTTCCGCTACGGCGCGATGGACAACGTCACCGCTCCTCTGCCCAGTGCGACGGACACCGTCACGGTCGGCTTCGAGAACGCGGGCGGCACCCTCGCTCGTGAAATCGCTGGCTCGGTGGTCGGCAGCGGCAACGTCGCCATCAATGGCGTCTTCGCCGCCTCGGCCAACCCCTGCGTCATCGTCTGCGACACCATCGACTTCAACGGCAACGGCGTCTTCCCCGAAGATCAGGACGTCATCGACTTCTTTGACGTGCTCGCTGGCGCTCCCTGCCCCACCGGCACGTGCAACGACATCGACTTCAACAACAACGGCGTCTTCCCCGAAGACCAGGACGTGGTTGACTTCTTCAACGTCCTCGCCGGCGGTCAGTGCCCGTAAGAGTGACATCGAGTCCCGTCCATACCAGCCCTTGGCTGATGTGAACGCCTCGAAGGTCTGATACCTCAAAAGCCCGGTGCGAAAGCACCGGGTTTTTTCATGGGATTGCCTCAGCACGATTCCTTGCAAAATCTCCCAAATTGTGGTGCATTTTGGAACCGCTCCTGTACAATTTGAGCGCCTGCCGGTCGCGTGTCCGGCGGAGGGGAGTCACATCCATCCACTGCACGCTCGCGACGCGAACGAGCGTGGTGTGAGTCCCCCAGGTTGAAGGAGAGGTCGCCGACGAAACGTGGAGGCGTCGCGCGATGATGAGCTTATTGGGAAGGGTTTACTTATGAAGAACGTTCGAACGCCTTGGATGGTCGCTCTCGCGGCCGGTACCGTTTTCGCTGGCAGCGCACTCGCGCAGCCCACAGTCTTTGATGATCTGGGCAACATCGACCCCGTCGCCGGCACCACGCTGACGCGCACGGGCTTGTCGACCACCACGAGTGGCGACACCGCCGTCGTGTGGTTCAAGTTCACCCTGACTGCTCCCACGACTTACGCCAATCTGCGTCACCTGAGCATCTGGAATCTCGGCACCGGTGATACCGAGTTCACTCTGTTTGATTCGACCGGCGCCATCCGCTCGGTTGACGATGACGACGGTCCCGGCGTGCAGAGCTCGATCTCGTACGGCTCGGGCGATGGTCAGTTCCCCAACGGCGGCACCGGCACGCCCTTGATCGGCAATGGTCGCGACCAGGAACTTCAACCCGGCGTGTACTGGCTGGGGGTCGCTCACTTCGCCAACGACGCGACGGCTGGCTGGACCTATGAAGCCACGACGCAGACCGCGACGGGTCCGTGGGATCTGAACGTCTCCGCGGGCACAATCGCGGAACCGACGCCGACCGTCACGTTCACCGACCTGGGCACGCTCGGCGCCAGCGACACCATCACTCGCACGGACGAGAGCATGGGCGCCAGCGAAGTGAAGTGGTTCAAGGTCAACGTGCCCGGTGCTGTGCGCTCGCTCAACACCTTCCTCGATATCGATACCGAAGGTTCCGCGCTTGCGCCCACCAACGCGACGCGTCTCTCGATCTACACCGCCCTCGGCGCGTACCTGGGTTATACCGACACGACCGACGGCAGCGGCTCGCTCAGCCAACTGACCTTCGGCGATGATGCGCCGGTTCGTCCCGCTGTGGGCAACGGCCTTGCCTACAACGGTCGTGACGCGGCCACCTTCCCCGCCGGTACGTACTACATCGCGGTCGCCGCGCCGGGCGTCGCTCCCAGCACCACTGGAGCGACGGGCGCTTCGTGGGGCCACACCTCGACGTCGACGAACAGCGGCACGTTCAATCTGCGCATCACCAACGTCCCGCTTCCCACGCCCCCCTCGGGCACGGGTTTGGTCACGGGCTGCCTTCGCAGTGACATCGGCGGCACCGGGAACATCCGCGTGAACGCCGTTCCTGGTGTCTCGCCCACCAGCGTCTCGCTCACGGTCAGCGTCGATGCCAGCGTGCTCGGCTTGGGCACCGTCAGCCTCTTCGATGACGGCACCAACGGCGACGACCTCGCGGGCGACCTGATCTTCAATCGCGCTGTGACCGTCGCGGGTCCGCTGACCGCCGGCGCGAACACGATGCCCTTCACCGTCACGGACGAGCTCAACCGCAGCACGTCCGCCAACATCAACTTCACCGTCTCCACCGCGCCCACCGGCGGAGAGTCGCTTGAGGGCGCCGTCATCCCCTCGGGCAACCCGGGTGATGCGCTCAGTTCGATCAGCGGCAACTTCGAAGCCAGCCGCGCGACGTTCCACAAGATTCAAATCTGCGATGTCGCGACGTTCAGCGCATCGACCGTTGGTGGCACCACCGTTGACACCCAGCTCTTCCTGTTCAATGAACAGGGCCTTGGCGTTGCGGTGAACGACGATCACGTGGGCGGCACGACGCTCCAGTCGACCATCACCAACCTCTTTGTGACCGCGCCGGGCACCTACTACCTCGCCGTGGTGCAGTACAACCGCGACCCCGTCTCGGATCTGTGCGCCAACACTCTCATCTTCGCGAACCTGCCCTTCCGTTCAGAGCGCGGGCCCGACGGCCCCGGTGCCGCCAGCCCCTTTGGTGGCTGGAGCGGCGCTCCCGCCACGACGCCCTCGACGGCCGCCTACACCATCGCCCTCACCGGCGCATGCGTGCCCGGCACCGTCGCTGGCTGCGATGACATCGACTTCAACAACAACGACGTCTTCCCCGAAGATCAGGACGTCATCGACTTCTTCAACGTCCTCGCCGGCGCTGAATGCTCGACCTGCAACGACATCGACTTCAACAACAACGGCGTCTTCCCCGAAGATCAGGACGTCATCGACTTCTTCAACGTCCTCGCCGGTGGTCAGTGCCCGTAATGTGAACATTCGCGTCTCACGCGACATGTCTCACATGCGAGTTTGACTTGTAATCACTCAAGACCCCGGCGCGAAAGCGGCGGGGTCTTTTTTCGTGGCTCCTTCAGCTCATCGCGCTGTCAGGGTCGCGGTTGGTGACTCGCAAAAACGCGATAGCGGACGTGCAATTTGCTCTCGCTTCTCGCAACTCACACGCACAACCGTCGAACAATCATGCAGTCTTGTTGCGGGGGATTCACAAGCGCCTGCGGGCCTTTGTCCATCCCTGCTTGCTCGCAGCCAGTTCGTTCACGATCAAGGAGTTTCACGTGCGTTCCATGTCGCTTGCATTCGGCTTGACCAACACCCTCTCCGGCGCACTCGCCCTCACGCTCATCGCTGGTGCGGCCCATGCCGCCATCGTGCCCGCCGTGAAAGTCGTTGAAGAAGGCGGCAGCGTGGAAGGCATCGCAGGCAGCGCGGTCTCCAGCCTGACTGAGCCCGCCACCGACGCCGCCGGTCGCGTCGGTTACGGCGCGGTGCTGAGCGGCACCAGCGAAGTCGTCGTCGCCGTGCGCGGTCGTGGACCGGTCTTCCGCTCCAGCCAGGTTTCCACGCACACTTTCAGTGGCATCGAAACGCGCCTCGCCATCGCACAGAACGGCGACCTCTACCTCTTCAGTTCGTCCATCGGCATCGGCGCGGCAAATCGCACCGACGGCATCTGGGGCAGCTCGGGCTTCATCGCAAACCAGACCTCCGCCGCGTTCGGCATTCCCAACCGCTGGCTGCGCGCCAGCAGTTCGCCCATCATGGGAGAGAACGGCAATCTCGCGTGGATCAGTTCGCTCTCGAGCGTCGCGGGCGGCGTCACACTTCCCGAACGCGGGCTCTTCACTTCGCCCAGCCCGTCCAGCACGCCCGCCGCGCAGTTGTACACGGGCCTCAGCGTCCTCGCTCGCGACGGCACCACGCCGCTGCCACTCTCCAACGCGCCCGGTCCTGACATCTCCTTCGATCATGACATCTCCAAGGACGGCAACTCGCGCGCCAACACGCTGCGCGTGCTCAAGCCCGGCAACTTGTCCAGCACGCCCATCATCACGATCGCCGGTATCGAAGTCGCGAGTGTCGGCGATGCGTTCACGACCGGCACTTTCGCCGGCTCACTCATCTCGTCGTTCACGGGCTTGAGCATCAACAACGCTCAAGGCGAGACTGAATCCAACTTGCTCACCATGGGCTCGCTCGCAAGCGGCATCGGTTTCGTCGCCGTTGATGGCGAACCCGTCATGACCGCGACCGACACCTATGGCGGCATCACGCTCGTCAATCCCGCCACGCCGCGACTGGGCGGCCTGACCGATGACGGCCGCTTCGCCGCAGTGTGGGGCTACACCGATCCCGAGACGTTCACGACGCGTCAGGCCATCTTCGTCGGGCCCATCGATGGCTCAAGCCCGATCACGCTCATCGCGCAGTCAGGCGACACGCTTGACTTTGACAACAACGGCACGCCCGACGCGGATCTCATCAGCATTCCCACGCCCATCAATCGCAGTTGGGACCTCGCCAGCGACGGCATGGTCTATCTGACCGTGCAGATCGCCGACATCGGCCAGCCCACGCCGCGCAACGCGATCGTCGGCTTCTCCATCGGCACCGTCACCGCCGCATGCGATGACATCGACTTCAACAACAACGACGTCTTCCCCGAAGACCAGGACGTTGTTGACTTCTTCAACGTGCTCGCCGGCGCCGACTGCCCGACCTGCAACGACATCGATTTCAACAACAATGGCGTCTTCCCCGAAGACCAGGACGTGATCGACTTCTTCAACGTCCTCGCCGGCGGCACCTGCCCGCAGTGACGTGGCTGATCAACTTTGTGAGATTTGCGTAAACCCCGGTGAACTCGCCGGGGTTCTTCGTCAGTTCGTCCTTGACGCACGACCTCGATTTTTGGTAGTCTGTGCCCCGCACGTGGCGCATTCGGCGTCAAGTGGAAAGGGAGGCACGTCGTCCATGTTCAGAATCACCGCAGGTGTTGTTGTCCTTTGCTTGTCAAGTATCGCTAGCGCGAGCGGCATCGCAGCGCCAGAACCCGCCGATGTCTCGATCGCCGCGTTCAGTGGCAATGTGTATCGCGACCGTGTATACGTCCGGTTTGTCAACGAGCTGTCGGTCCGTGAAGACGGCAAGAACCTCCGCGAGCTTCACGGCGTTGCGCTGCCCAACTTGCCCGCTGGCACGTGGTCGCGTCTGCACATGGTGAGCGACGACGCGCTCGAAGCCGAGCGTCAACTCGCACAAAACTACTGGAAGCGTGAACTGCCCGACCTGCGCAACGAATTTGTGCTCACGCTCGCGCCGGGCATCTCGCTTGAAGACGCCATCAACAACCTGCGCACGCTTCCCAACATCGCGCATGTCGCGCCACTGCCTTTGCCCGCACCGCCCCCGTTGCCGCCCGACTATCGCGCCAACCAAGGGTACTTGAATGCCTCGCCCGCCGGCACCGCACCGTCACTCACATGGACGTGGCCCGGCGGCCGCGGCCAGGCCGTGCGCGTCACCGACATTGAGTACTCCTTCAACGCCGCGCACGAAGACCTGCCGCCCATCAGCATCGCCGGCCCCACCGGCTCCAACCCCTTCGCCGACAACTACCACGGCACCGCCGTGCTCAGCGTGATGTTCGGACGCGATAACAACTGGGGCGTCGTGGGCGGCGTGCCCGACGCGACCAAGGCATTCGCATTCTGCTACTTCGGTTCGTACAACCTCGCGGCGGGCGTCACCAACGCCTCCAACGCAAGCGTGCCGGGCGATCTCATCCTCATCGAGCAACAGCAGTTCGGCCCTGTCAGCTCGCAATACGTCCCCAGCGAGTGGTCCGTCGGCGTCTACAACGCCATTGTGCAAGCCGTTGGCGCAGGCCGCATCGTCATCGCAGCCGCTGGCAACGGCTCGCAAAATCTCGACTTGCCGATCTACAGCACGGGCAACGGCGGCCACTGGCCCTTCCTCGCCGCGAATGACAGCGGCGCAATCATCGTCGGCGCCGGTGCCGCCGCGACTGGTTTCAGTCCCAGCACCACGCCGCGTTCGCGACTGAGTTTTAGTTGCTATGGCTCGCGCGTCAACGTACAAGGCTGGGGCGAACGAGTTCACGCGGCGGGCTACGGCTCCGCGTTCTCAACCGAAGGGATCAACCGCTACTTCACTGCGGGCTTCAACGGCACTAGCAGCGCAAGCCCCACCGTGACCAACGCCGCCGCCGCTGTCGCAAGTGTGTACGAAAGTGTGACAGGCTCGGTGCTCACACCCGCCGCACTGCGCAGCGCGCTCATCGCCACCGGCGCAGCCCAGCAAAGCGGCACAAATCCCAGTTCGCAGAACATCGGCCCGCTCCCCAACGCTGTCGCCGCGTTGTATCAAGTGCTCAACACCTCCGACTGCAACGGCAATCAAGTGCCCGACCGCATCGACATCGCGATGGGCACCGCCGACGCGAACGGCGATCTCATCCCCGACGTCTGCCAACCCGCCGCGTGCGACGACATCGACTTCAACAACAACGACATCTTCCCTGAAGATCAGGACGTCATCGACTTCCTCGGCGTGCTCGCAGGCAGTCAGTGCGCGTCATGCAGCGATATCGACTTCAATAACAACGGCGTCTTCCCTGAAGACCAGGATGTGGTCGACTTCTTCAACGTCCTCGCCGGCGGCCAATGCCCCTAAGAACCCAAGGGCGCAATCCCTTGTCATCTCATCATAATTCTCTTCCAAAGCCACGCCCCACGCGTGGCTTTTTCACTGCGCCGTACAAACGCAAATCCACATCCACCACAACTACCATGCCCCGCCCGCGACTCCTCCCACGCGCTACCACCTTGCAGGATCACCACATGTCATACGACACCTACACCAGCCCGCTCGCTTCTCGCAACGCCAGCAAGCAGATGCTCGAACTCTGGTCGCCGCGCCACAAGTTCAACACGTGGCGCCGCATCTGGCTGGCCGTCGCTGAAGCACAGCACGAACTTGGCCTGCCCGTGACCAAGGAACAAGTCGAAGAACTCCGTACCGTCGTCACGCGGCCCGGCGGCATTACTGATGACGAAATGAAAGCCGCCGAAAAGTACGAACGCGAACTGCGGCACGACGTGATGGCCCACGTGCACGCGCTCGGCGACTCGTGCCCGAAGGCAAAGGGGATCATTCACCTGGGGATGACGAGTCAGGATGTGGTGTGCAATTCGGATTTGCTCATCATCTCTAAATCTATCGAGCTCATCGAGCTGAAGATCTCTCGTGCGCTTTTGTCGCTCGGCATGCAAGCGGTGCAATGGAAAAGCACGCCGACACTCGGCTTCACGCACTATCAACCTGCACAACCAGTGACCGTCGGGCGGCGGATTGCGGGATGGGCGAGCGAACTGCAGATCGTCCTGCAAGAAACCGGCCATGACCCGTTCCTTCATAGCCGCTGGACGGGTGTGCATCGCCTCCGCGGTCTGCGTGGAGCGACAGGCACGCAAGCATCTTTTCATTCGTTGTTCTCTGGCAACGATGCGTTGGTCGATCAACTTGAGGCCAGAGTCGTCATGCGGCTAAGAGATCAAGAGGACGAAGTTCAACGCTTATTTGACAAAGAGCGTGTCACACAAAGACGTGAAGAGGAGATTCAGTTTTACCAACGCGCTCTTTCGGATCCGACGCAGAGTGCGCGTCACGCAGCACATCGAGAGGGGCTTGAGGTCTCTCAGAGACCGGTTGAAGAGCAAATTTCGTCGATGGCGGCATCCTGCGCTTCGGACCATTGCTGGACGCTGTCCAATCAAACATATCCACGCGTCATTGACGCCATTGTTCTCTCTCGCCTCGCGTGCACCGCCGCCGTTCTGCACAAAATCGCCACCGACATCCGCCTCCTCAGCAATCGCAAGGAACTCGACGAACCCTTCGAATCCAAGCAAATCGGCAGCAGCGCCATGCCCTACAAGCGCAACCCCATGCGCTGCGAACGCATCTGCGGCCTCACGCGTTTCGTCATGAATCTCGTCGGCAACGCCTACGACACCGCCGCCACGCAGTGGCTCGAGCGCACGCTCGACGACAGCAGCAATCGCCGTCTGTCCCTACCCGAAGCCTTCCTTGCTCTCGACGGTGCACTCGACCTCATGCACAACGTCGCCAGCGGCCTCATCGTGCACGAAGCCATGGTCCGCAAGAACCTCATGGCCGAACTGCCCTTCATGGCGACAGAGAACATCCTGATGGCCTGCGTCAAACTGGGCGGCGACCGCCAGGAATATCACGAACTCATCCGCCAACACGCCCAAGCCGCCGGCCTGCGCGTCAAGCAAGAAGGCCTCGACAACGACCTACTCGAACGCCTGCAAGCCGACAAGCACTTCTGGAGCACCAAGCGAGGCGGCCCGCTGCGCGAAGAACTCGACTGGGCCGGCGTGATGGACCCCATGAAGTACGTCGGTCGCAGCGTTGAACAAACTCAGCGCTTCATTAAAGAAGTCGTGGGGCCGCTGCGCGAGCAGTACAAAGACCAGCTCGCCGCGCTTGAAGACAACGCTCCGCGCGTGTGATCAGCCGATGTCATCGATCGCGTCGTTGCGCAGCGTCAGAATGTCGCGCAGTTGCTCAGTACTCAGCTCGCTCAGCCACGCTTCGCCCTGACCGATGATGTTCTCGGCAAGCTCGCTCTTGCTCTCGATCATCTGATCAATGCGTTCTTCCAGGGTGCCGCGCACGACAAACTTGTGCACCTGCACCGTGCGCGTCTGGCCGATGCGATACGCCCGGTCCGTCGCCTGATTTTCAACCGCCGGGTTCCACCAGCGGTCAAAGTGAAAGACGTGCGTCGCCGCAGTAAGGTTGAGACCGACGCCGCCCGCACGCAAACTGAGCAGCAGCACGGGATACTTGCCGCCGCCCTTCTGGAACTGCTCGATCATCATCTGCCGCTTGGCCTGCGTCACACCGCCGTGAATGAACAGCACTTCGCGCTCGAACTGCTGGCGGATCATGACTTCCAACATGCGTCCCATCGTGCGGAACTGCGTGAAGATCAGGCACTGATCGCCCTCAGCCAGCACTTCGTCCAGCATTTCCAGCAAGCGAATGCACTTGCCGCTGCGCGTGGGATCGAGCGTGCCCTGATTGCCCGCAAGGCCGCCCGTTTCGTCCCAGTCTTTCAGCACCTGCGACGGATGGTTGCACACCTGCTTGAGCTTGATGAGCGCGCTGAGCACCAAGCCGCGCCGCTGCATGCCCTCGGCGTTGTCCACTTCCGTCAGCATGCGCTTCACGTACGTTTCGTACAGCGTCGCTTGCTCTGCCGTCAGGTGGCTGAACTCCTTGCTCTCCAGCTTGCTGGGCAAGTCACTCACCACCGTCGGATCACTCTTGAGTCGCCGCAGCACGAACGGCCGAATCAGCCCGCGAAGCTGCTCGCCCTTGTGCTTGTCGTGATATCGCTCGACAGGCACCGCAAATCGCGTGCGGAAACTGCCCGCGCTGCCGAGGTAGCCCGGATTCAGGAAGTCCATGATGGACCACAGTTCCGTCAAGCGGTTTTCAACGGGCGTACCCGTGAGCGCGACGCGGTGATCGGCTTCAAACAACCGCACCGCCTGGCTCTGCTTGCTGCTGGGGTTCTTGATGTACTGCGCTTCATCCAGCACCACGCGCCCCCACCGCACCTTCGCGAGCAGTTCGCGATCGCGATGCGCCAGCGCGTACGTCGTGATGATCAAATCCGCCTGCGCCGCGTGCTCTAGGAACGCCTCACCCTGATGCCGCTCCGCGCCGTGATGCACCAGCACCTTCAAATGCGGGCAAAACCGCTTGGTCTCATGCACCCAGTTGCCCACAACGCTCATGGGCACCAGCAGCAACGTGGGCGGCACGCCGTGCGCCAGACTCGTCGTGACCTTCGGCTCACTCGGCGCATCGCTCGCAACATCACTCGCGCCGTCAACACTCGCCTTCTTCTCACTCGCGAACGCAACGTCAGCCATGCTCGCAACAGGACCAGCCGGCGTGACCGGTCCGCCCTCGCCCGTCGCGCCTTCACGCTCATACGCCAACAACGCGAGCAACTGCACCGTCTTGCCCAAACCCATGTCGTCGGCGAGGCAGATGCCAAAGCCCAGCCGCTCCTGGAACATCATCCAGCTCACGCCGCGCGCCTGATAGGGACGCAGCGTGCCCTGAAAATCCTTCGGAGGCGGCAGCATCTCAAGCTGCTTGGTCGCCGCTTCGCTGTTCATGAAGCCCTGCAGCCAGCCGCTCGCTTCAAGCCCAACAACAGGAATGCCCGTCGTCTTCAGTTCGCTCGCATACGCCAGCCGCATCGCTTCGCTCAGGCGAATGCGACCGCCCGGATTCTCACGAATGAACTTGATCGCCGCGTGCACGTCTTCAGGGCGAATCTCAACCCATCGCCCATTCACGCGCACCAGCGGCACCTTCTTCGCCGCGAGTGATTCAAACTCATCCAGACTCAGCGTCGTATCGCCAACGCTGATTTCCCAGCGATAGTTCACGAGGGTCGCCAAGCCAAGCTGCGCCTTCGCCGCGTTCGACAATCCACCCGCCGCCGTGCGCGGATCTGTGCCGTCGTCAGCCTCGAGCATCAGCTTCGCACCCAGCCGCGCCGTGGGCGTGTCCCACCACAGCGGAGCCTCGACGCCGAAGCCTTGCTCAATCAGAATGGGTCGCACTTCGCGCAGGAAGTCGTACGCGTGCCGCGTGTTGAGCTTCAGTTCGCTGGGCTCGCTCTGATCCAGCGCGACTTCCAGTCGCTTGTAGAACCGCGACGCGCGCCCAAGCTCCTTGAGCAGCAGTTCCTGCGGCATATCCAGCCGACGCCCCATGATGGTCGCGCTGTCGCCCTTGATGATCCACACATCACTCGCATCCACGAGCAGATTCGGCTGATCCACGCTCTGCAAGTGGAACGACAGCAGCCACGACTCCTGCCCCGGGTCCGGAGCCTGATCGGGCGGCAGCATCTTCGTGTCCGGCTCGCTCAATCGCAGCACCAGTCGCCATGCGCTGCTCGTGCCGCGATCTTCCAGCCCGCCGATCCACACGCGCACGCGCTTGGCCAAGTCCTGCCGAATCGTGATGGGCCCCGGAATCGCATCGGCGATCGAGACAAGCCCGCTCAACCACGCGACGTGCGCATCAGTCGTCGGATCCTTGCCATGAATCGTCGCGCCAAAGTCCTCGCGCACCAGCGCCGCTCGACACGCGCTATCAACGATCGCCGCGAGAAAATCCTCAGTGATGCTCCACGCATCATGCTCCTGCGCATCCACCACCGCACGCGCCGCCGCAGGCATCGCGCTGATCAGCAGCGTCGCCTTGCCCGCCATCGCTTCGTCAGAGAGCCAGGGCCGCCAGCCGCCCTTGAGTTCGCCCGTCAGCGTCTGCACCAGCATGGGCACGAACCGCTGCTGCGCTATGACGTGCTGCGCGAAGCGCGTCGCAAGCACCCAGTACTCCAGATCACTCGCGATCGTGATGCGCTCGTGACTCTTGTCCGCGTCTTCGCCGCTTGCTTGCTTCTCGAGCGCGTCCGCGAGCGACATCAGCACATCGCTGGCTTGATCGGGCCCGAATGCCAGCGTGTCGATCGTGCACTCGCGGAGCGAAATCGTCGCGACAGTCGCGACCGCCGCCTCGGCACTGGCGTCACTCGTCTCCTCCGCACCCTCGGCCAGCGCAGTTGGGTCTTCAAAGTCCACGTCGTCGCCATCACCCGCCAGCACACTGCCCGCCAATCGCTCAAGCATGGTGCTGGGCGCTGGCGTCTCGCCCAGGAAAGGCAGCCGCGCAACCAGCTGCGCCGGCTGCGCATCGCGCAGCGCAGGCAACGTCGCGAGCCACGAGAGGTCGCCCTTCGCGAATGGATGTGTGCTGGAAGCCGCAGGAGCGGAACTCGCCCCGGCGTAGAGCCGTGCGTCTTCAGCCCAGAGATGCAAGCGACCGGAAGACCAACTGGCGTGCAAGACCTTGGGCACTGTCGCTCCCTTGGGCGAATCAACTGCTGCGATACAGAATGAGGACGCTGGGACTCGAACCCAGGACCTGCGGATTAAAAGTCCGATGCTCTACCAACTGAGCTACGTCCCCGAAACGGGTCTGCAAGGCTGGTTTTTCAGTGCGAATCGCCAGCAGCGCAGATTCGATTGTAGCTCGCGCGCGGATGCGGGGGAAGGAAGGGAGGGAGGGAGAACGGAGAACAGAGAACGGAGAACGGAGAACGGACAACGGAGAACGGAGAACGGAGAACGGAGAACGGAGCATACCGACCCCGGCGCGAATCGGCTCCCCCTGAAAGCCCTCACGCCGCCCTCCAGTCACCAACTCGATCCCCGCCGCCCCTGACTCCCCGCTCTCTGCTCTCCGTTCTCCGTTCTCTGCTCTCCGTTCTCCGTTCTCCGCCTCCCAACGAAAAAGGCCGCCCGAGAACGAGCGGCCTTTACAAGACTGTCCTGCGTCCAACCAATCAACCAACGCTCGCGACGATGCCCAAGGGCGTCCCCAGCGTGGCGAAGCCGCCCGGGAACAGCAGGTCGATGTGGTTCATCGACGCAACGATGGGCTGCGGTGCCTTGATGAAGATACCGAACGACTGGTTCGTCTGCCGGCGGTTGCCTTGGATGAACTGATCGAGGTTGAAGTCGCTCACCAGTCGCGCGGGCAGCGTGCGACGGAACGTTTCGCTGCCGGCTCCACCCACCGCGTCGAAGTTGAGCGTGATCTCAATCGTGACCGGCGTGGCCTGCGGGTTGTACAGCCGCAGCGATTCCGTCAGACCCGGGTGGCGCTGAATGCCGGGCAGGCTCGCGTTGAAGTCCGCATTGTCGCCCGGGCGGAAGCCTTCGCCAAAGCCCCAGTACGTGTACGCCTTGCTCGCGTCAGTCACGCTCAACGCGTCGCTGAAGCTGGTGCCCGACTGCGAGACCGGCGCGTTCATGTTCACGCTGACCGGCACCGTCGCGCTGTACCGCACGCCATACGGCTGGGCCGTCGGGAAGTTGGGGATGCTGCTCACGGCGAACGTGCGGTGCGCATTGGCCGGCACCGTCACTTCCTGACGCAGCGACGAACCATTCTGGAACGCGAACGTCAGCGCAACCGTGGTCGCGGTGTTGGTCGGGTTCAGAATGCCGATCGTTTCGCTGTTGTTGCGCTGACCGAACTGACCTTCGGGAATGATGCCCGAAGTCGAGCCCAGGTTGTCGCTGCCGATCGTGCCCGTCGCCTGACGCTTGCTCGGATCGAACGTGGTCTGAGCCGCGACGATCGGGCCGTCGGCGACGACGCTCACGCCGTACACGCCGTTGGGAATCGACGCATAAATCTCAGCCGTGTCCGTCAGATCGTCCGCAAGCTGGAACTCGCTCATGTAGATGCCCGCACGACCGAACGCCGGCACATCGCGAATGACGCGATACACGCGGTTGTTGTCGGTGTTGAACAGGCGAATCTCCGCCCGCACCGCAACAGCACCGGGGTTCTGGAAGAGGATGTAGCTGTTGACCACCGGTGCGCCACTCTGCACGCCCGGGTCGCTCTTCTGCACGTTCGCAAAGCTCCAGTTGGCCGACGTGACCGGCGTGAAGCTCTCGCCCACGGCGACCGGGCCGCTCGAAATCTGTGCGAGGTCGTAGTAGCTGAACGTCGCCGCGATGGGCAGCGTCGAGCGGATTTCCAGCGAGTACGCGCGGTTGCGCTGATCCGCCGGAATCTGCGAGCTGTCGGCGTCGGGATAGACACCCGCCGCGAAGGTCTCCGGACGATTGATGTCCACGCCTCGGCGAGCCAGCGGCGCGATTTCAACGTCGAGCACGCGTTCAACGCTGCCGTTGTTGTCAGCGTCGCGATACTCAAACGCCGCCACGCGGTCGCGGTTGGCCGCGTTGACAACACCCTCAAACCGCTGAATCACAACCACGCGCACCGGCTGGTTGTTGGGATTGGTCATCGGAATGAAGCTGAAGATGTTCGCGCCATTGAAGCCTTCGGGGTAGTACAGGCGGTACGGATAGTTCGCCACCTGCTCACCCGTCGACAGCGTCTCCTTCGAGACGATGCCCGTGTTGCCCGTCAGGAAGCCGCTGCCCGTGTTGGTGTTCATCGCCGTCACCAAGCCGTCAAGCTGAGCCTGACTGCTGGCGAAGAAGACGAAGTACCGCAGCGTGCGGGTCGCGCCCGACGCGAGATTCCCCAGATCGAACGTCACCGCGAGCTGGCTGTCGCTGTTGGCGCCGTTGGGATCAGTCGCGGTGACCGCGAGGAGCTGAGCCGAGTCGCGCACCGTGAAGTTCGCGGGCAGCACCAGTGCACGACCGGTGCCCTCGCTCGTGGGCGAAATCGCCAACGCGCTGAAGAGACCGTTGGTGAACACATTGTTCACGTAACGAGCCTGCACCACTCGTCCGTCCGTGCTGCGATCGTTGTCGGTGTTGCGCGTGCCTTCGTTCAGAGCCGTGCCCGGGTCAGGATTGAACCCTTCCATCCACGACACGCCCGTGAGCGTGCTCTGCGTGGTGTTGGTCACGAACACATCAATCGCGATGAACGAGTCGGTCTTCGCGTAGCTGAGCGTGCGCTCAATCTTCAAACCGCGATAGTTGGCGTTGGTCTTCGCGCGGTTGTTGATGAGATCGCTCTCGGCCGAAACCGAGAAGGGCTGCGTCGACACGTCGTCGGCATTCACAAAGCCGATGCCGCCCGCCGTCGCGCCAAGGAACGCGTTCACGCCCGCAACGCTCAGCATGTCGATGTTCTGATAGCTGAGGCGAGGCCCGGCGCCGCCGCCGCCCAGCACACCCGTCGCCGAAACCGTGGTGTCGACAAGGTTGCCGTCCAGCGTCGTGCTGCCATCGCTCACGCCCGCCGCGACGTTCACCACCATGCGGTAGTTGCCCGTCGTGCCCGCCGCCACACCGGTCGCGGGCGACAGCAGGTTGTACGTCGTGTTGCGCGTTTCGCTCACCGCCACGTAGTAACGGCCTGCGCTGGGAACCACGTAGTTGATGATCGAGCTGTTGAGCGTGCCGTCGCGGTTGCTCAGCGCGATTTCGTTGCCCTGGCTGTCAAACAGACGCAAGGCCGTATCGAGAATCGCCGGGAGCGTGTCCGTCGCCGTGGGCTGCGCGGTGATGTTGATCGTCGCGCCGGCGTCCGCCGTGAAGGTGTACACGTCGCGGTCCAAACCGCCAAACGCGCCGTCACCGATGAACGCATCACGCGTTTCGCTGCCCGTGCCCACAACCTGCGTGAGCGGCGTGGCGACGTTGAGCGTGTCGTTGTTCTCGAAGATGCCCGTCGTGTTGTTGCGATACTCGATGTTCATGCGCCAATCGAGAATGCGACCGTTGGCGGTCGCACGCAGATCGCGCACCAGCAGGGTCCACGTACCCGCGAGGCGCTTGCCGTCGAAGGCCGACAGACCCGCTTCAGGCGAGAAGACGCCAGAGAACGGAGCCGACGCCGTCGAGATAGGCGTGCCCACCGCTTCATCGTCAAACGACGTGTAGGTGAGGGGCGTGCCGCTGGGGTTGCGCGTGCCCAGGTCGGCGTTGTTGCCGCCGCGACGGTTGAAGAGCAGCACCGTGGTGTTGTCGGGCGCGATGAGGCTGATTTCCAGATCGCTCGTGTTGCCGTGCTGAATGTTCAGGCTCACGTTGACGTCGAGAATCTCGCGTGTGTCGAGAATCGTCATCGCCACCGAGCTGGTGCCCTGCGTCGCCGTCGACGCCGGCGGGTTGGGTTCGCCGCCGCGCGGGATGTTGATCGGGAACGCCGGCTGACCCGCGACCGCGCTGGTCGAGCCGAAGTAATCGACCACGTCGTTGCGCGCCAACTGCACGCCCAGCTTGAGCGTGTACGCGCCCTGGCTCTGCGGACCAGTGCGGCCCGACAGATCCGTCGCCGTGTACGCGCTGTTGCCAAAGCCCGACACGCCGATGTAGTACGTGCCCGCCGTCGCGACGAAGAAGTCGATGAACGAGTCCTGGCCGAAGAACTGATCGTTAATCGCCAGTTGCTCGCCGCTCGCGTTGAACAGACGAATCACGCTGTCCAGCGTGCTGCCGCCCGCCAGAC
>DATGWV010000086.1:0-4273 GCA_035299305.1 Phycisphaerales bacterium
GGTGGGGCCGGTTGCCCAAGGCGAGTACTTGAACGCGTGCGTGCGGATCACAACATCACTCACGCCGCGCGGCCTGCTTGCGGCGTTACTCGCCATCGAGCGCACACACGGTCGCGACCGCACCCGCGAACAACGCTGGGGCCCGCGCACGCTCGATCTCGACATTCTGCTGTTTGGCGATGTGACGCTGCGCGACGAAGTAAACACGCCGCATCTCATTCTGCCGCACCCGCGTCTGCACGAGCGGTTGTTCGCACTGGAGCCACTGGCCGAAGTGTGGCCGGACGCAGTCATGGCCGGCAAGCCGATTCGGTTGCTTATTGAGCAGCTGCGGCAATCACAGACCAACTGAATCTCTCACGTGACTCGCGTGCCGCACTCAGGACACACGCCTGCGCCAGCCAAACCCGCCAATGAGTATCCGCATCCACCGCAGGTCCCTTCAACGACCCGCCGCCGTAGCAAATACACCGCCGCCAACGCTGGTCCAAGAAAGATGATCGCCGCGACCTGGGCCACCGCCCCCACGTCAAACCAGAGCGACCGCTCAGACAGCGCATTGGCGTACCTGATCGATGTTGTCGCAACGACGACAACAAGTCCGACCGCAGCGAAATGACCCACGAGTGCGATGACAAGCAAAGTCGTCATCGTCCGCCGCGTAATTCGCGTCTTCGAGAGAACAACTAGGACAATCGCAAACACGACCAGATCAATCCACACACCGTGGAGCCGCAGATTCGACCAATTGTGTCCCGCGTGGAACGGCGATCCGAACGTTCCTTCATATGCCGCCGAGATCGCGAAGAAGACGTTCCCGAGAGGCTGACACAGTCCACACGCCGCCGCAAACAGCAGTTTTCTTGATCGCGACTGATGTTGTACGGCATGCCCCACGCCCGCCGCTCCTCAACACGCGCACTTCAGCTCGCGCGATCAATCGCATCCATATACGCCGCGACTTCCCCCGCCATCTGTCCATGCAGCGTTGCTTCCATTCGCATCATCTGCTTACGCATCCACTGCTTGTGGGCCGTTGAGATCGCCGCGACGTCCAGCGGCTTGCCCCACAGGCTCACGACCTTCTTGCCGCTGGTCAGTTGCTGCGTGATGTCGCGCATCAGCGTGCTGTCGCCGCCGATGTGCTCGTAGTACGGAATCATCAGCAGGTTGTTGTTCGTCGGCACGCGCCCTCGCTGGGCGTTGAAGTCGACGTACTGACAGATCATCTGGCTGGGGTGCACCATTTCTTCCTCAGGCAGCGGCAGCACGCTGGTCTTGCCCGCGCGGTGCTGTGCGTTGAGGAACGTGTCAAACTCCACCCTTCGTCCCGCGATGCTCTTCATGGTGTTGAACAGCTCGATAGGCTTGAACGTCTTGCGGACGAACTCGCAATCAAACATCAGTTCAAACGTGCGCACCAGCCGGTCATCTTCCACCACGCCGCCACCGGTGTGATGCGCGATGCCCAGAAACTCCACGCCTCGCTGCTGCACCTGCGCGTAGCGATCTTCCAGCACATCCGGGTTGAGCAGCAAGGCGTCAAAGTCATGCAGCATCGCGTACCGCGTCGTGCACTCGCGCATGCCGATGCACCAACTGAGCCACGCGTAAATCCAGCCCCAGTCCACCATGCGAGTCACGCTGATCTGCTTGCTCGTGTAATGCACGAAGCGAATCGGCATGTCGCCGCACAACTCCCGCGCCCGCCGCTTGATGTCCCCGCCGCTGCCGCCGTTCAGTTCCGCTTCCGTCCCATCAATGGCCAGAATCACTTCCTTGCAGTTGGTCCGCTTCTGCCGCGTGAGCAGCCGCAGGTTGGCCAGCAGCATCGGTCCCAAGTTCCGATTGCACCCGATGAGCAGCGAATAGCCGTCGCGTGGCTGCGTCATGGGCTCCCACGCCACAAGCGGCGAGATCATCGCGGCCATCCCGCGCCGCGCGATGGTCTTGCGAACGTACTGCGTCAATGTGTGAGGTTGCGATCCCATGTCTTCTCAAAACACCGCTGATGCCGTCTCCCGCTGCGAACGACTGAGCATGAATTATCGGCGTGCCACCTCGAGCGGGCATGCCTGCGATGCCGAATCGCTCGCGCCGCCGCACATCTGTGCCGTTTGCTCCGCACCCGCGTCCCGCCCGCCCGCACAATCACCGGCTTTTCGTCCTGTAATGCCCAAACCGGTGTCAACAAGTTTCTGCATCGCGACGCCGCATGCCCTTTCATCTTGCGCCGCGCGCCGGTATGCTCTGTACATGCCGGGACGTTCCGCCATGCTCGCCGCCCTGCTCACGCCCGCGCTTGCGATGAGCCTCGCTCACGCGCAGTCGCACCCGCGCGACACGGTGCTCTTCTCGACCACGCAAAGCACCGTGCTGGGCGAGAGCATCTACGTTGTGGGCGATCTTCCCGAACTGGGCAACAACGACATCACGCGTGCCATCAAGCTGGAGCCCTCGCAGTATCCGCTCTGGCGAGCGCCCATCAGCCTGCCGACGAATCGCAGTTACACCTACCGCTTCGTCAAGCGGCTTGACAGTGCGAGCACCATGAGCAACCCGGTCAACGGCACCACCGTTGCCGGGCCGTTCAATGCAAGCACGACCGCCGCCCCACTCACGCCAGCGACCAAGGCAGTGCTCTATCACACCAGTTGGGCCGCGCCGACGCTTTGGTATCGCACCGACGCCACGTCGGCCTTCACGCCCGTCACCATGACCGACATCGGCCAAGGTCGCAACACCAACGAGCGTCGCTATGCCGCGCCGAATCTGCCGCCGGCCGGTCGCTCCATCGAGTTCTATATCACCCAAGGCTTCGGCACCGGGCGCGACCCATCCACGGGCACGTTCTCCACGTCGCTCGACGCCGCGCTGCTGCAAGACGGCCAGTTGTACACGTACATCCCCGCCAACTTTGTCCTGCCGGGCGTGCGCGACTACGCCGCGTCATCACTCCCCTTCATCGACTCCACCAATCTCGCCGAGCGCCGCTACTACCGCGTTTGGCTGCCGCGCGGCTACAGCCAGCACACCAGTCGCCGCTACCCAGTCCTTTACCTCCACGACGGCCAGAACTGCTTCGAGCCCGGCCCCTTCGGCACCTGGAACGCCGACACCGCCGCCGCCCAGCAGATCGCCCGCGGCTCGCTGCGCGAACTCATCATCGTCGCCGCAGACAGCAATAACAACCGCTTCACCAACTACGTCCCCTCTGGCGACATCACGCCCACAGGCGGTCAGGGCAACGCCGCCGCCTACCTCCGGTTCATGCGCGACGAACTCAAGCCGCGCATTGATGCTCAGTACCGCACACTCACCGACGCACCCAACACCGGCACCATGGGCAGCAGCATGGGCGGCCAGGTCTCCATGGTCTTTGGCTGGGACGCCCCCACCACCTACTCGCGCATCGGCGCGCTCAGCAACTACTGGAGCACTAACTTCCGCAACCGCGTGACGTCCACCGCCAAGCCCAACATCCGCCTGTACATGGACAGCGGCGACAGCGGTACCGCCAGCGACAACTTCGGCCCCACTTTCACCGTCCGCGATGCTCTGCTCAACAACTCGCGCATCGGCGGCCCGTTCATCAGCGAACTCGACTTCCGCCACACCATCGGGTTCGGTCAGCAGCACAACGAAGCCGCGTGGGCCCAGCGCGTGGGTCCCGCGATGAGCTTCCTCTTCCCTGCAATCGAAGAACCGAACGCACTCATCGCTTTCGCCGATGGCGCGCAGTTCGATCTCTCATCCGACGCGCGCGTCACCACCGAAGATGCGTATCGCCAGACGCTCGAGGCTTCGCGCGATGTGAATGTTTCCGGCGAAATCAACGCAGATGACGCACGTGCCGTCGCAAACACATCGCGAACAAACGAGCGAGCCAACCTGCTCGCACGCTGACCCGCCGCGCACTCCGCACTCAGGCACTTTGCACTCGGGCACTTCTCCCCCCGCACTTTTTCTCCCAACTTTGCAAAACTTCCTCTAGCGTTCTGCGAACCAGCCGATAGCATGGTGTCAGCACGCCGCGTTCGCGCGGCCTGACTTCACACCTTCTGGGTTGGTTCACCTCACCGCGATCACAGCATCAACGCTCGCGATAGGAGGCACGCATGCGGATGGGCGTCACGCATACGGCGTACACGTTGTTCTTCTGCGCGGGTTCCGCGCTCGCAGTCACTCTCAGCACCGCCGCTCACGCGCAGGTCGTCCCGCCGCCCATCGCCCAGCCCGCCCAGCAGCCCGCCCCCCAGCCGGTGGCCCCGCC
>DATGWV010000087.1:0-7157 GCA_035299305.1 Phycisphaerales bacterium
GTGCTGAGTGCGGTTGCGTTTACGGGGTGCTTTGATGTGACGCGCACGGCAGTGCTCCTGCGAGCAAACGACTGGTTCGTCGAGACGGAACGCCGGCAAACGATGGAAGCACAAGCCGCCTTTCGACGCGGCGAGTTCGATTATCCGACCAGCCGCGAAGTGTCGTTGGAAAGCCGCACGATCAGTCGAATGGATCGCTATGGAATCGGGTCACGCTTCCATTCACGTTGGGAGTTTCCAGGCGAACGCGAGGCGATGGCGCGCGTTCTACCGGTCTTCTTCTTTGCACCACTCTGTCTTCTGCTCGCAGGTCTGATGTTGGGCTTCTGTCGCGCACGGATGCAGATTGGTCCGCTGGATGATGATTGGCGGACGTTTCAGTTTCGCATGGTCACGCGGCTTGCAGTGCCGGTGCTCGTATTGGCGACGGCCGCAGGCGCGCTCGCGGCAGCAGGGTTGAGCGGAGTGAGGCTGCTGCAGATCCGGTATCAACCGCATTTCAATGACAGTTGGGTTTCAGGCGAGAATGTCTTCTTCTACGACGACTATCTCGGTAACGGAGTTGCAACACTCATCAGTTGCGCGGCAATGCTTGCGGTTGTGACGTGGGGCATCTACCCGTACTTCGCGCGTCGCACGCTCCGCCAACTGGGCCGATGCGCCAAGTGCGCGTATCCACGCGGTGACAACACCACGTGCCCCGAGTGCGGCTCATCGCACGCATGAGTGCATTCTTCTCTGTGCTCTCTGCGGGCTCTGTGGTGAACCTGTCTTTCGCTGGGCGGGCGGACGCGGCGGGTGTCCCTCGCCTGCGCTCGGGTTCGTTGGGTTCACTGCGTGCCTTCGTGCCCCCGTGCCTTCGTGCCTTGGCCATCCCTTTCTTCTCCGCGCGCTCTGCGGGCTCTGTGGTGAACCTGTCTTTGGTCTTTCTGGCTTCTCGAACGGGCTCAAAGCCCGTTCCACCGGGGGCGAGGCCCGTTGCACCGGGGGGAGGGCTTTCACTGCGTGCCTTCGTGCCCCTGTGCCTGCGTGCCTTGGCCCGCAACGAAAAAACCCCGCGATTGCTCGCGGGGCTTGGGTCTTCACGAATGCCGAATCACGAATGCCGAATGCCGGTCACTCAGTTCTTGATCATCATGCCGTAGAAGCTGCGGTAGACAAAGAACATGCTGATGATGAAGAAGATGATCGCGAGGGCGATGGTGATGGGGGTGTGGACGAAGCCGGGGTTCTTCACGTGGATGGCGAGCTCGACGGCGAGCAGGCCGAACAGCGTGGTGAACTTGATGACCGGGTTGAGAGCCACCGAGCTGGTGTCCTTGAAGGGATCGCCCACGGTGTCGCCCACGACGCAGGCGGCGTGGAGGTCGCTGCCCTTGCCGCGGCCGGTGCCCTTGAACTCGGGGTCGGTTTCGACGATCTTCTTGGCGTTGTCCCATGCGCCGCCGGCGTTGGCCATGAACATGGCTTGGTACAGACCGAAGAGGGCGATGGAGATGAGGTAGCCGATGAAGAAGAAGGGCTCGAAGAAGGCGAAGGCGAGCGTGCCGAAGAAGATGCCCAGGAAGATGTTGAACATGCCCTTCTGCGCGTATTCGGTGCAGATGGTCACGACCTTCTTGCTGTCTTCGACGCTGGCCTTGGTGCTGCCATCAAGCTTGATGTTGGCCTTGATGAATTCCACGGCGCGGTACGCGCCGGTCGTCACGGCCTGCGTGCTTGCGCCCGTGAACCAGTAGATGACCGCGCCGCCGGTGATGAGGCCCAGCAGGAACGGTGCGTGGAGCAGGCTGAGCTTGTCGAGGTTGGTCTGCAGGCCGCCGGTGAGCACCACGATGATCGAGAAGATCATGGTGGTTGCGCCGACGACGGCGGTGCCGATGAGCACGGGCTTGGCGGTCGCCTTGAACGTGTTGCCGGCCCCGTCGTTCTCTTCGAGGAACTCCTTGCCCTTTTCGAAGTCGGGCTTGAAGCCGTACTGCTGCTCGATTTCCTTCTCGATGCCGGGGATGGCTTCGATGGTGGACAGTTCGTAGACGCTTTGGGCGTTGTCCGTCACCGGGCCGTAGCTATCGACGGCGATGGTGACCGGGCCCATGCTGAGGAAGCCGAAGGCGACAAGGCCGAAGGCGAACACAGCGGGAGCGAGCATGATGCTGCCCAGGCCCAGCGTGCTGAAGGCGTACGCAAGACCCATGAGCAGGATGATGGCGAGGCCCAGCCAGTAGGAGGAGAAGTTGCCCGCGACGAGGCCGGACAGGATGTTGAGCGATGCGCCGCCTTGTTCGCTGCTCTTGACCACTTCGCGCACGTGGCGGCTGTTCACGCTGGTGAAGGCCTTCACGAGTTCGGGAATGATCGCGCCCGCAGCGGTGCCGCAGCTGATGATGCTGGCGAGAACCCACCAGGCGTTGCCGGCGAGCTTGGCGAGCATTTCGTTGCCCGGGTAGGCGGCGGTGATGACGGTCCACTTTTCGGGGCTGAGCATGAACCAGCTTGCCGCGTAGGTGAGGATGACCGAGACGACGGACGTCAGGACGACCAGGACGGTGAGCGGGTGCTCGTAGTCCATCTTGTTTGCGTTGCCGTACTTGGCTTTGGCGAGGGCTTCGTTGATGAAGTAGGAGAGAGCGCTGGCGATGACCATGATGATGCGCATCATGAAGAGCCACACGAGGATCTTCACTTGGATGGCCTGCGTGGTGCTCTGAGCGACGGTGACGACCTTGCTCGCTTCGGCCACGACGGCGGCGTCGCTGGCGTCAGCCTTGAGGGCAGAGAGCTTGGCCTTCTGCTCGGCGTCGGTGGACTTGGCCAGACGCGTGTCAAGCGCGGGGAGGTAGCTGGGGTTGATGAGCGAGCCGTCTTCCTTCTTGCCGCCCACGTCCACGATGCTGGTGGCGTAGGCGTACGAGACTTCGCGAACGCCTTGGCCGGGGTCGATGTCGACCGTCTTGGGAGCGAAGATGCTGGGGGTGACGGCGATCATCGTGAAGACGATGAGCGCGACGCCCGTGACGCCGTAGGTTTCGAAGCCGTCGGCGGAGGGACCGACGCTGTCGCCCGCGTTGTCGCCCACGCAGTCGGCGATAACGCCGGGGTTGCGGGCATCGTCTTCCTTGATCTTGAAGACGATCTTCATCAAGTCGCTGCCGATGTCGGCGATCTTGGTGAAGATGCCGCCTGCGATACGCAGAGCGGCCGCGCCCAGCGACTCACCGATGGCGAAGCCGATGAGGCAGGCGCCAGCGAGGTCGGCGGGCAGGAGGAGCAGAATCGCGAGCATGATGAACAGCTCGACGCTGATCAGCATCATGCCGATCGACATGCCGGCCTTGAGCGGAATGGCGTAGCAGGGGAAGGGCTTGCCCTTGAGGCTGGCGAAGGCCGCCCGGCTGTTGGCGAAGGTGTTGACGCGGATGCCGTACCAGGCCACCGCGTACGAACCAAGCACGCCGATGACGGCGAAGAGGACGATGAGGGCCACGCGGCCGATGTCAAAGCCCGACTTGAACTCGCCCGTGGCGGTGTCGATGACGGGAGTGGGGGCGAAGACGCCGAAGTAGACGGCGGCGATGGCGCCGATGAAGAGGAAGAGCTTGGCAAGGAACTTGCCCTGCTGGATCATGTAGGCTTTGCAGGTCGTGTAGATCAGCTCGCTGACCTCAAGCATGCTCTTGTGGACGGGCATCTTCTTGAGCTGCATGTAGATCAGGCCGCCGAAGGCCAGGCCCAGCAGGCTGATGAGGAAGCCCACCAGCAGCAGGTCGTGGCCGCCGATGCCGAAGAACTTTACCTGGTTCAGGTCGGGGATGACGAGGTTGGCTTCGCCACCCGGCTTTTGGAAGACGGGGACGTCGGCACCTTGCACGCCTGCGGCGAGCGAGGTCGTCGCGCTGAAGGCCGCGAGAACGACGGAAGCCAGAGCGGCCTTCGTGTGCCCGGCACAGTGTTTGAGTCTGTCGAGAGTGAAAGCGTTCTGTCGCACGCGACTGCCTCCTGATGTCCTTGACTGCATGTCAATGACGTGATGTCTGTCGATCGCATGGCGGCAGCGAAGCTGCGGGAAATGCCACGCGAGGCTGGTTCAGCACGCAAAGCCGATTCCAGCGGGAAAGGCCCCAAGGGTGTGCCGGCAGCGGGCCATGGTCAAGGCACGATGAAGGCGGAACCCAGGGAAGGATGGGGCGATAAATCGGCGGTTCACGGTTGCAGGCATGAACTGCGCGAAATTGCCCCCACGAAGCTCAAGCAAAGTTGTCGAGATCAAACAAACCGAACCTATGAAAAACAAGGCGAGCCGGACGAGGCTCGCCTTGCGAGTTGATTGAGAGAGCAATTAGTCGCGGCCGCCGCCGTAGCCCATGCCGCCGCCACCGGGGCCCTTGCCCGCGCCGGCCTTGGCACCCTTCGCGCCCTTGGCACCCTTCATCGGGCCCTTGGGAACGAACGTGCCATCTTCCTTCATACGGCGGGAGACGCTCTTGCGGGCGTCGCGACGCATGCGTTCGGAGGGCTTCTCGTAGAACTCCTTGCGCTTGACGTCCTTGGTCAGGCCTTCCTTCTCGCACAGCTTCTTGAAGCGGCGCATCAGGCCTTCGACACTCTCGCCACTGCGGGCTTTGACCCGAATCGACATAGACACCTCTTGCTGGTTCGATAGAGCGACCGGACACAGCGTGCGCTGGGCCGGGCCTCTATTGAAGGCGGGCAGTCGGTCGGATTCAAGGGGCAAAATTGATGCGCCAGGTGCTTCCGGGTGGATTTGTCCGGCGAATGCTTGGGGCTGCCATGCTCATTGTCGACGTCGCCAACCTGCTGCACGTGCTCACGCGGGGGCGTTCACCCGGCGATGGCGACGTGCTGGAACTGGTGGGCTGGCTGGGCACGAGTCGATACGCCAAGCAGGAAGTGACGCTGGTTTGTGACGGCAACCCCATGCGTGCCAGTGGGTTACGCGACCGGGTGGTCGCGGCGATGGCGGCGGCCGGGAACACCCGCCAGTTGCTGTTTGCAGGGCCCGACCAGCAGGCTGATGACGTGGTGGAGGGGCTGCTGGAGCACGGGACGGGGAATGGCGGGGTGCTGGTGGTCTCGAGCGACCGCCGGCTCCGGGATGCGGCCAAGCGGATGGGGGCGAAAAGTCTGCGGAGCGAGGAATTTGCGGAGCAACTGCACGATGACGCGCGGCGGCGGGCATTTGCGGGTGACGCGGGGCGCGAGGTTGGGCACATCTCGGCGGCGGCGTGGGCGGCGTACTTCGGAATCGACCTGGGCACCGGCGCGGCGAAGGCTCCGCCCGTGGGGCGATCGGTAGCTCGCGCGACGAAGATAGATGATGCGTCCGCAAGTCGCCCTGCGAATCGCAACCGACCCACGCGGGCTGACGCGAGCCGCGCGCGGCAACAGGCCGATGATGAGCGGCGGGTGGACTGTCAGGCGGCGGCGCTCGACGCGCTGCACGAGCAACTGCACGCCCACCTGCACAACGGCGTGCGCGACCTGGGTGACATCGAACCTGCACAACTGGACATGGAACTATGGCTGAAGCAATTTCCGGCGGACAAGTCGGGCAAAGTGAACGAACCGCGCAGCCGCACGAGCGAGCTGCGAAACAAACCCACCCGGCGCGGGCGAAACTCGCGGGACGCGTGATGCTGCTGCTCGTCGGCGCGACTGCGCTCGCGCTCACCGCATGTGCAAGCAAGCCCCAGCCCCTGCCGCAGGGGCGCAGCATGGTCATGGCGACCTACAGCGCGGGCGAACTGGTGACGACGCTGCCCGAAGCCGCACGCGTGCAAGCGGTGCTCTCCGCCGCTGACCAGACGTTTGCCGCCCGCGCGTACAGCATCAAGAGCCGGGAAGCGACGGACGAGTTCGGCAAGATCATCGCACTGCCGCCCCGCAGCAGCGGCTATCCGCGCGTCATCGTGACAGCCCAGCGCGTCGCGACCGGCACGCGCGTGGTGGTCGAGCACTCGCCGTGGGGCGACGAATCAAGCTGCCGCAGCACGCTGGATGGGATTTTGGAGAGGTTGGGGATGTGAGAGGAAGGCACTGGGGACTAGGCACTGGGCACTGGGCACTGGGGACTAGGCACTGGGCACTGGGCTCAGAACGAGAACCCCAGAACCGCGAAGTAATCCAATGCGTTCGTGCTGTCGCTCCGCACCGTGCTGTCAAAGCGGTACTCGGTGCCCAGACGCAGGTTCATTTTGAGTTCGGGGTCGACGACCAGGTTGAAGCCGGCGCGGGTGACGGTGCGGTAGTCGCCCCAGGTGCGGCCGTTGGGGAAGAACTCCGCGTTGGCGTACGCGTTCCACTTGTCGTTGATCTTGTAGTCGGCGCTGAGGGCGACGATGCCGGCTTCGGGGATGATGGCGTTGTCGCCATTGATCTCGCGGGCGAGGCCAGCGCCGACGCGGCCCACGAGGTTGAGCTTGTCGTTCTTTTCGATGACGTAGCCCAAGCCGCCCGCCGCGGAGACACGGCCGTCCCAGCGTTGGCGGTTGTCCCACTCCATGCGAGCGCTGGCCCACATACTCCACTTGCCGCCAGCGATCTTCCAGTCGTTGCGGGCGGAGAACTCCGAGCGGTCCTGCGTCACGCCGAAGTTGTTCTCGCCGCGCACGTAGACGAGCGTGGCGACGGTGTTTTGCAGGCTGGTGGCGCGAGTCAGGTTGACATACGCGCGGTAGTTCTGAGAATCGATGGGGCCGGTTGTGCCGTTGATGCCCAGTTCGACCTGGCGCTTCCAGCCATCCCAGAAGGACTTCTCATCGTCGGCGAAGAGAGCCTCGACGGGATTGGTCGGCGCTGCGGGCTTGGCCGGTTCGAGCTTGACCTGAGCGGGCTTGGGCGCGGCTGGCGCGGGGGCGGGTGCAGGCGCCGGAGCGGGGGCAGCGGCGGGTGCCGGTGCAGGCTTGGGGGCGGGCTTTTCTTCCACCGGGCTGGGCGGGGCAGGGATCTTGTCGAGCGTGGGCTCGCTGGTGGAGATGCCGACGCGCGGGATGCGCACCTTGCCGAGGACGGGATGGATGATGGTGATCGAGTCGTTATCGAGGGCCTTCACGACGCCGCGCATGGTTTCGCCGCTCGTGAGGGTGAGCGTGACGGTGGTCCCAGATTGGTCGGGCGTCGTGGGCTTGGCGGGTGGC
>DATGWV010000088.1:0-4697 GCA_035299305.1 Phycisphaerales bacterium
GCGGGCGTGATTCAGTGGGCGGCGAGTTGATCACTTGCGGCAAATGAGCGACACACGACGACAGAGAGAGATTCGGCGTGCGAGCGTGAGAACGCTCGCATGCTGATTGATGTGATTCGCGCGCGTGCGGGTTGTTACCGCGAGCGGTAGTCCCACGGCACGCCAGGCGTGTAGCTGATGAGTTCGTAGAGTTCTTTGCGGGTCTGCATCTGATCGATGACGCCCGTCACGCTGCCGTCGCGCTTCATGGCGGCGAGGGCTTTGTCGACGGCGCCCATGGCGATGCGCAGGAGACTCACGGGGTAGATCACGCAGTTGTATCCGAGTTCCTGGAAGCGCGAGATCGAGATGATGGGCGTCTTGCCGAACTCGGTCATGTTCGCGAGCATGAAGATCTCGCGGCCCGGGCAGGCTGCGCGAAGTTGTTTGGCGAAGTCGCCAAACTCCTGTTCGCTGGTGAGGCCTTCGGGGAAGATCATTTCCGCGCCAGCGTTCACATAAGCCGCGGCCCGCTTGACGGCGGCGTCGAAACCTTCCACGCCGCGAGCGTCGGTGCGTGCGCAGACGATGAACGCAGGCTCGGTACCAGCGCTATCCGGCAACTGCTTGGCTGCTTTGGCGGCCCACTGCACCTTCTCAACCATGTGATCGACGGGCACGAGTTCTTTGCCGTCGAGGTGGCCGCAGCGCTTGGGGAACTTCTGGTCTTCGATGTGAAACCCGGCGGCGCCAGCTTTGGCATAATCAATCACGACGCGGCGGAGCATCTCGGCTTCACCAAAGCCGGTATCGGCGTCGGCGATGATGGGCAGGCCGCTGGCGTCGAAGGCTTCGCGAATGCACTTGGCGAAGTGCTCATGCGTGAGCAGGCCCACGTCGGGCACGCCCGCGCTCACGCTGGTTGCTGCGCCGGAGATATAGCATGCTTCGAAGCCGTGACGCGCGATGGCGAGAGCCGCGAGGGCGTTGAAGGCGCCAGGAATGGCGACGCACGAAGTGCGCATGCGTTGGCGAAGGCGGTGAGCGGGAGACGCAGCGGGGGTTTGCATGGGGCATTGTTGCCGAGAAGGGGACGGTGTCCGCATCTGGTGGCGTGATGCGGCGAAATCGCGTACGTGGCTGCTATCATTCCTGCCAGACCGGAAAAGTTCCGGCGTGACAGGCAGGATGCAACGCTGACGAACAAAGGCCGATGACCGCTGCGCCCACCACGATCCCCGCTGAATCGCCGCTGCCCGCAGGGCGAACGCGGCCCGCGCCGCCACGCACGCGGACGCAGGCGTTGATCGCTACGACCAAGCCGGGCATTACCAAACAGGTGACGCTGACGAGCGCGGTGGGGTTTGTGATGGCGGCGGCAGCGCGAGCGAGTGATTGGCAAGTTTCGCAGCTTGCGGTGCTTGGGGGCATGACGATTGTCGGGACGGCGCTGAGCGCGGCGGGGGCGAACGCGCTGAATCAGTGGATGGAGCGCCATCGCGACGCAGCGATGCCGCGGACGACGAATCGGCCGCTGCCTGCGGCGCAGGTGTCGGCTCGCGGTGTGCTTGCGTTTGGCGTGCTGCTGTGTGCGGCGGGGCTGGCGGTGCTGTGGGCGTTCACAGGCATCGCGCCGATGCTGATTTCGCTGGCGTGCATCGTGAGCTATCTGGTGTTTTACACGCCCATGAAAGTCACGACACCACTCGCGACTTTTGTCGGGGCGATTCCGGGCGCGCTGCCACCCATGATCGGCGCGGCGGCTGCATCGGGGCTGACTGGTCTTGCCGCGATGCGCGAGCCGGCGGGGCTGGTGCTGTTCACGCTGATGTTCATCTGGCAGATCCCCCACTTCCTCGCGATTGCGTGGATGTATAAGGATGATTACGCACAAGGCGGGTACGCGGTGCTGCCTGTGGTTGATCCGCAAGGCGCGACGACGGCGTGGACAGTTGCGTTGTGGACGCTGGCGCTGATTCCGGCCACGATGCTGCCCGCGACGAACCTTGATGGCGTTGTGGGGCTGCCTTATGCAGTCATTGCTGCGGTGAGCGGAATCGCGTTTGGGTACCTCGCGCTACGGCTGATTCTGGAGCGCACGCGTGAGCGGGCGCGTGTGGTCTTCTTTGCGTCGATTGCGCACCTGCCGCTGCTGCTGCTCGCGATGACGATCGAAGCGACGCTGCGGGCGGTGCTATGAGTCGCTGAGGCGGGGATTCGATTGGAAACGCGATCTGCGGTTGGGACGACGTGATCAGGCGATCACACCAGCGATGCTTTGCGCAGATTGAGGATCAGTTCGATCTGGCCAGTCGGCTTGCTGAGTCGCTGGGCGATTTGCACAGGTGTCAGGCCTTCGTCGGCGAGGGCATAGACGTCGCGATGTTGCAGCGTTGGCGTATCGAGACCTTGGAGCGGCGCCGACGAACGCGGCTTGGGCTCGATCATGACGGGCGCCGGTTTGGCGGCGAGCAGCTTTTCCATCGTGGCGATGCGCTGGTCGGCCTGCTCGAGCATCTTTTCGAGTCGCGCGGCGCGGACGTCGAGTTGGTGGGCCAGTTTCTCGGTGAGGTCGGCGACATCGCGCTGCAGTTGCTGGGACTCGGCGATGGTCATTGACCTCGCGGCGGCAGGCTCTTGAGCTTGTTGCTTGAGCAACTTGCGACGTTGCCAGAGCGACCAGCCGACAAGCAACGCGCCGAGCAGGATTGCGACACTGGCGACAGGAAGTTGTTCGCGCCATGCGGGAACGTGCGGCGCGGTGGGCACCTTGCTGCCGGCTTCCTGGCGGGTCTGGTCTGTCTGCAACTGCTTTGCGAACTCGGGGACGAGCATGGTCTCGCGCGAGACATCGGTGGATGCGGACTCAGGCGGCGCGGGCGCGGCGGTGACCGGTTTGACGTGGGTCTCGGTGTGGGTCTGCGGTGCCGACTCGGTCGGGAGTGGCGGGCCTTGCAGTTCAGCGGTGTCATCCATGACGAGCTCCTTGGCGGTAGTTGGCCGGCTCCAACGTTCGCCTGTTCGCGAGCATCCTGCTCGCGGCACGCAATTGATTCATACTATCGACGCGTGCATTCTTGGAGCGTCACTTCCCGCAGGCTTTTGGCGTCCGCTTCGACCAAGCGAGCCCTGCGGGAGATCGCTCGCTCGTGGCGCGACCTGACGGATGGGCGCAAACGCAAGGATGATGATCGCCGGACGCTACTGGCGGTGTCGGGCGGAGCGGATTCGTCAGCGATGGCCTTGGCGCTCGCTGCGGCAGTGCCCGGGGCGGAACGGCGGCTGGTGTTTGGGCACATTGTGCACGACATGCGGCCTGCCGAGGAGTCGCAGGCGGATTTGGCGCTTGTGCAGGAATTGGGTGCGTGGCTTGGCGTGGAAGTGCTGCATGAGCGAGTGCAGGTGCGGAGCGGAACGGGGAACCTGGAAGCACGAGCTCGCACGCAGCGATATGGGCAACTGCGCGAGCTGGCGAGGCGAGGCAAGTGCCAATTTGTCGCTTCGGCGCACCATGCAGATGATGTGCTGGAGACGATGTTGATGCGGCTGGTGCGCGGTGCGGGGCCGCGGGGGCTGGCGTGCGTGTCGCCCTCGCGCGATCTTGGCGACGGTGTGACGCTGGTGCGGCCCATGCTGATGCAGACGCGGGCGACGTGCGAGGCGATTTGCGATGTGAGCAACTGGGAGTGGGCGACGGATGCAACGAATCACGATTTGACATTTGCTCGTGCGAAGATTCGTGCGCAGGTGCTGCCCGTGCTGCATGAGTTGCGGCCCACCGCAAGCAGACGAGCGACACAGGCCGCGCTGCTGATGCGGCAGGTCTCTCACCTCGTCGCGACGGATGCGGCGGAACTACTTGCGCAGGGGCGATCAGCGGCGGGATACGCGTGGTCGCGGGCGTTTTGCCGGAATGTGCCCGAGGTGGTGCTGGGCGAGGCGCTGCGGCTTGCGTTCACGCAGGTGAGTGATGTCAAGCATGATCGGCTGTCGCAGCGGACGGTACAAGGTGTGCTGCGAGCGGTGCATGATGCGAGGCATGATCGGCGCGATTTCACACTTGGAGCAGGGGCCGCGCGATTGCATGTGCGAGTGGAAGCTCTGACGGTGACGATTCACCATGAGGCGTGAATAAGGCTACTCGACACGGATGTTGGCGATGTCGTCTGCGGCGGGCGGGAACTTGGGATTGATCGCTTCGAGAGTTTCACGCACGATGCGAGCGATGACAAGGCGGGCGTACCACTTGCGGTCGGCGGGGATCACGTACCACGGGGCGTGTTCCGTGCTGCAGGAACTGAGAGCGTCTTCGTACGCCGATTGGTACTTGTCCCAAAGCTTGCGCTCCGTCAAGTCGGCAGGTTGGAACTTCCAACGCTTCTCGGGATCATCGATGCGAGCTTGAAGACGCTCGCGTTGCTCGTCCTTGCTGATGTGCAGCATGAACTTGAGCACCACAACGTGATTGTGCGTGAGGTAACGCTCGAACTCGTTGATCTGCGCGTAGCGAGCCCGCCACTGTGACTCGGGCACGTAGTCGTGGACGCGCACGATGAGCACGTCTTCGTAGTGGGCGCGATTGAAAATGCCGATCTCGCCTTTGGCGGGCACCGCGGCGTGAATGCGCCAGAGATAGTCGCGGTCGGCTTCGGCTTCGCTGGGCTTCTTGAAGCTCGTGACGTGGCATCCCTGCGGATTTACGCCGGAGAAGACGTGAC
>DATGWV010000089.1:0-2929 GCA_035299305.1 Phycisphaerales bacterium
GGGTCGGGATGACGATCGACGCATCGCTGACGACGACGCCCGAGCGGAACGAACCGCCGAAGGCCGAGGTCTGCCAGGTGGCGAAGCGGGTGTCATCGCCGTTGTTGGCGGCGCCGAGACGGTCCTGCGAACCAGCAGCGCTGCTGATGACCATGGTGCGCTCAGCGGTCGAATCGCTGAGGATCATCGCACCGCGGAAGATCACGAGGTCAGTGCGGCCACCGACGAAGAAGCTGTTGGGCAAGCCCGTGACGGGGTTGATTTCCGAACCCTGGCCAGCAACGACACCGCGAGCGATGTTGTTGAGGTTGGCGGTCGTCGCCTGAGCAGCGCTCAGCGTGGCGAGGGGCCAGCTGGTGACGCTGTTACCAGCGAGGCGGATCCAGCTGCCAGCCGGAGCGCCGTTCTGGGCGGCGCCGTCGCCGTGGCGGAACTGGGTGAGGACGTTCAGCGTGCTGGCTTGCATGGCAACGCCGCCGAAGACCACGCGGCCGTAACTGGCCTGCGCGCTGCCGTCTTGACCCTGAGCCGCGCTCAGCATCGAGCCAGCGATGGCGCTGCCGCTCGTGCCGCCGTTGGCGAAGGGAGCGTTGGTGTCAACGCTGCCGCCGCTGTTGTCGGCGTTGCTGAACGTGGGCTGATAGCGGATGCTGTTCAGCGCGATGGGGGTCGCCGAGCTACCGGTGTAGCTGACGACGACGCGGTACTCAACGCGGCTGCCGGGGGCGGCGTTCACCGTGTTGGTCCAGCTGCTGCCGTTCCAAACCTGGAACGAGAGGCTGGTGGTGCCAGCTTCGACCTGGGCGTTAGCGACAGCGGCCATGCCCGCAACTGCGAGCAACGAAACGAGAACCTTCTTCATGTCTATCTCCTCCGAAACAATTACACGAGACCGACCTCGGAACCGGACAAGCCGCCGGAAACCGAGACAGGGTCTGCCTCTCGACGGATAGATTAGCGAGGTCTGCGGAGGACTGCAAGGCCTTTTTGCGCGCTTCGGCGTGGATTTCTGAAATCTGAACCCTTTCCGGCGTGAAAAAATCCACACGCCACCTGATTTGCTCGCATTCTGTACGTGTTCGTTGACTATCTGACAGGTTCTCGGGCTTGAAGTTGACCCCGTCAAATGAAAAACGCACCGAGATGTTACTCTCGGTGCGTCGGTCATTGTGGAATCGATTGTCGCTCCGAACTGCTGTGGGCCTGCACGCCCACCGCATTAGGCGCGGCGGCGGCGAGCCGCGACCAGACCGCCGAGGCCCAAGAGGGCAGCCGTGGCGGGGCTGGGGATGATGGCGATCTGGGCATCGCTGACGGTGAAGCCGACGCGGTAGTTGCCGGCATCGAAGTCACCGGTCTGCCAGCTCATGTAGCGGGTGTCATCGGCGTTGTTCACCGCACCGACGCGCTGCTGCGTGCCAGCGGCCGAGCTCAGGACGAGCGTGCGGAGGTCCGTCGAATCCGACAGGGTGATCGAACCGCGGAACAGAACGAGGTTCTGCGTGCCGCCAACGTGGAAGGTGTTGGTCAGGCCGGTCACGGGGTTGATGCGGCTCTGCTGGTTCGAGATCACGCCACGGTTGATGGCGTTCAGGTTCGCAGCCGTCGCATCGCCAGCGGTGGGCAGAGCGGCGAGGGGCCAGGTCGTGACGCTGCTGCCAGCGACGCGGATCCAGCTACCAGCCGGGGCGCCAGCCTGAGCCGCGCCGCCGCCGTGGCGGAAGGTCGTGATGATGTTCTGGCTGGACGAGTTCATCGCCGTGCCGCCGTACACCACGCGGCCGTAGCTCGCGAGAGCGTTGCCATCGTTGCCTTCAGCGGCGCTGAGCATGCTGCCAGCGACAGCGCTGCCCTGCGTGCCGTTGTTACGCCACGCGCCGAGCTGATCGATGCCAGCGCCGGTGCCCGTGTTGTCAGCGTTGCTGAACGTGGGCTGGTAGGTCACGCCGCCGAGAGCGACGACGCTGGTGTTGGTGCCGGCGTAGCTCGCCGTCACGCGCCACTGAACGGTCGCGCCGGGAGCCGACTCAACGCTGCTGCCCCAGCTGCTGCCGTTCCACACCTGGAACACAAGGCGGCCGCCCTGGTCGGCGAGCTGAGCCATAGCGCCCGAAGCGATACCAGCGACAGCGACCATCGAAACAATCACATTCTTCATTGCAATCTCCTCACAGATATGAGCGGGTACACAGACCCAACTAGAGAGAACGGAGAGAACGAACACTCGTTCCTGACCCGTGTAGAACCTACCTCACGCTGCGGGATCTGCCAGAAAAGTTGGAGATTGAAATGACTTTTTTGCTGTTTACGGGCCTCGTTGCCGCATCTGAACGGATTTTGATAGGGTGTTCTGCACAATAACTCACGCCGGACAGTGAAAACAAGCACGCCGCAGCGGAAAACGCAGCGGCGTGGCGATGGTCGTTCTCACAAGATTCGCTTCAAACTCCCCGCCGATCGTGTGGTCACCAGCCCTTGGTCATGCCAAGGTCACCGAGTTTGGCTTCCCACTCGGCTTGCTCACGCTTGTTGGAACTGTTGATCTGGCTCACAACACCACTCTTGCTGTTGCGCAGAGCTTCAATCTCGAGCCGAGTCAGGTGCATCGCCCCGAAGTCGTAGTCGCGCCAGGCTTCCATGGTCATCGGGACAATCGGCGCGATCAGGTCGTGCATCGCAGTCGCGAACTCACGAATCTCAAGCTGCGCGTGACTGTCCATGCGCAAGCTCAGGAACCGCAGAATGTTGTGCAGGTCGCACTTCCAGTACCACTCGGTGTACACGCTGACCGGCAGGCCCATGCGAGCCATCTCGCGCGATACGCCGGCTTCAGTGAGCTTCAGGTAGTCCTTATACAAGGCCTCCGCGCGATCGAGATACGCAAGGAACTCCTGCGCCGTCACGGCTTCGTTCGATGCGACGGCGTCGG
>DATGWV010000090.1:0-2458 GCA_035299305.1 Phycisphaerales bacterium
TCCGTCGGTCTCGCGGAACCACGCGATGTGATCGGCACGGCGGCGGCGATTGCTATCTGTCCGTTGATCGGAATGGTCGCGGCCGAAGTGCTCATGTTTGATCAGAGGCGACCCATCACCAAGCGTCGTGCCTGTGTCGATCTCGCCGTTGCGACCGCCGTGCTCGTCGCCTGCTGGTTCATGACTTGGTCCGCGGCGGGCATTGGCACCGCCGTGTTCGCCGCGGCGGTCTCGCAGTTGTTCACCACGTACTCGATTCGCAAATCCGCGCTACTGCTCGTTCCGGCAGCCTGTCTGATCGCGTTCGGGGTGTTCGTCTTCGCCTCCGCCCACGCGCGTATCAACACCGGTTACCTGTTCTCGGAATGGGACAACGCAAGCCTGCAGTTTGAGAGCACCTTCGCAATGAGCAATCGTCGAGCACGCGCAATCAGTCTTGACATACTAACAGTCGGCGCACTCGTGGCGGCGGGCGGATGCATTGTTTACGTTTGCACGCGGCCTCGCCCTGTTCCGCGCGAGAATGCCGCTGACGATACGAAGGTCAATTGAGTACGCTCTCACATGCTCGCCGACGAACCGCCGCCATCGTCGTCCGTGTCGCCGCCCGCCGCTGTGCCTGCAACGCTCTATGACAGCGAGGGCACGGCGTTTGCGCCCAAGTGTCTGGATTGCAGCTACGCGCTCGTTGGCGTCACCACGTCGCGATGTCCCGAGTGCGGGCTGGCGTTTACGCTCGAAAAACTCTCCCGACATGCCGACGCCGTGCGTGCGTCGCGCGAGGATCGCGCGAACGTCATTCGCGGCTTGCTCACGCCGCTTATTGTGCTAGCGAGCGTGCTCGGGTTGAGCATCGACACGCCCCTCACTGCAGTCGCGTACATCCTCGCCATGGCGGCCGTCATTGCGCTGCAGTATTGGTTGCTCCGCCATGTGCTCGCGGCACAAGCGTGGATCTGGCTGCTGCCGCTCGTGCCGCTCACAACGCTGGGCCTAGGCATGCTCACCGCGCAGCATCCAGCACCGTGGCTGCTCGCGTTCGCTGCGATTGCGGTGTATTTCGCCGTGCTTGCGCTGCGAGGCTCGCCGCTCGTGTCGGCCGTGCTGCTGCTGTGCGTGTATGTCGCGCCCGTGCTGCTGGTAAGCATCGTGATCTTCGTCCACTCCAACGGGCGGCTGAACGACGGGTACTACTGGACCGAGTTCAATCGCCCGACGCCCACCGGCTGGAAAGCCCTGCCCGCACCCAACGGCAAAGCGGCGAGCGTGTGGATGGCCCTCGGCGCGGTTGCAGTGGGCGCGGCGGTGCCCGCATACGCCAGGCGAGCGATGGTGCGGCTGAATCGCGTGCGGAAGCGATAGCTGGAAAGACAACGCCGACGCGTTTCCACGTCGGCGTTGATCAAAGAGCGAATTGTTTCGCGAAATCACTTGGGCGAGGCCTTGAACTTCGTGCCGTCAAGAGCCTTGGCGAGCGCGATGCCGTCAAGATCGCTGTCGTTCTCCAGCTCGATATCAGCCGACTTCTTCTCCAGCGACACGTTCACGTTCTTGACGCCCTTCACGCCCTTGAGCGTCTGCGTCACGGTGTCCACGCACATTTCGCACGTCATCCCCGTCACATTCAGTGAGACCATGCGCGTGATGGTGAACTGCTGCGCGGGCGCGGCCTGCGAAGTTGCGCCCGCAGGAATCTGATTGGGCGCGAGGCCGTCAATCATGCCCAGTTGCCACATGATGAACATGCGCGTATCGACCGCGTCGCGCAAGCGCAGTTCCAGCGGCTTGCCGCCGCCGTGGCCTGCATCACGATCAACCCACAGCAGCACCGGGCGATCACTCGCGTTTGCGTCTCGCACCTTCGCCATCATCTTGCGAGCGTGCATCGGGTGCGTGCGAGCGTCATTCTCGCCCGCGGTGAACATGATGCCCGGGAACTTGGTGCCCTGCTTCACGTTGTGATAAGGCGAGTACTTCTTGATGAACGCGAAGTGCTCGGGGTTCGCGGGGTCGCCATACTCAGGCACCCAGTATCGAGCCATCAGAAACTCCTGATAGCGCAGCATGTCCAGCAGCGGCACTTGACAGATGATCGCGCCGAACAGATCAGGCCGCTGCGTCATCATCGCGCCCATCAACAGACCGCCGTTGCTGCCGCCAGTCGTCGCGAGGCGGCTGGGCTGCGTGTAGTTGTTCTTCACGAGCCACTCGCCCGCGGCGATCATGTCGTCGAAGACGTTCTGCTTGTTGCCCAGCATGCCGGCTTCGTGCCATTCCTTGCCGTACTCGCCGCCGCCGCGCAGGTTGGGAAGGGCGAAAACGCCGCCGGCTTCAAACCACGGGAAGAGCGTGGCGGAGAAGAAGGGCGTGGACGAGATAAAGTCACCCAGACCAAGTGCTCGGTTGATTCAGAAGGCAAGTTACGTGCAGCCGTTACTTTTAAAGTGATTCACAAAGG
>DATGWV010000091.1:0-1561 GCA_035299305.1 Phycisphaerales bacterium
GACGGGCGCCGGCCTGGCCGTACTTCTTGCGTTCGACTTCGCGGGCGTCGCGGGTCAGGAAGCCTTGATCGCGGAAGCTCTGGTAGAGGTTGGGGTCCCAGTCGACCAGGGCGCGGGCGATGGCGAGGCGCATGGCCTGGGCCTGGCCCATGCAGCCGCCGCCGTGCATGCGGGCGACGACTTGGAACTTGCCCATGAGGCCGGCGCTGGTCAGCGCAGCGACGCAGTCGGTGCGGTCGCGGGCTTCGGTGAAGTACGTGTTGACGTCCTTCTTCTTGCCGAGCTTGACGGACTCGAGGGAGATGGTCGCGTCCTTGCCGCTGGCGGGCTTGATGCGCACGCGGCAGACGGCGGTCTTGCGGCGACCGGTGCCCCACCACCAGCCGCGCTTGTCAGCAGGCTTGGCAGTGCGAACCGGGCCGGTGTTTTCAACGGGAGTGACGGGAGCGGGGATCGCGAGACCCAAACCGCCAGTCGAAGAGATGCTGCTCATAGTGATTCCTTTGTTCTTCAGTGCGGTGTGGTTCAGAGGATGGTCATGGTGACGGGCTTCTTGGCGGCGAAGGTGTGCTCGGCGCCGGGGAAGACGTTCAGCTTCTGCAGCATGACGCGTGAGATGCGGTTCTTGGGCATCATGCGACGGACGGCGTCACTGATGAGCAGCTCGGGGTCGCGCTGACGGAGTTCGCCGTAGGTTTCCTCGCGCAGACCGCCCGGGTAGCGGGTGTAGTGCTGGCGCTTGTTGAGGGCGGCCTTGTTGCCGGTCATTTCGACCTTGCTGGCGTTGGTGATGATGACGTACTCGCCCGTGTCGACGTGCGGGGTGTAGTCTGGGCGGTGCTTGCCCATGAGGACCTGAGCGACTTCAGCAGCGAGGCGGCCCAGGGGGACGCCTGCGGCATCAACGTGAATCCACCGACGCGAGACTTTGCTCGGGTCCGTGGTCAGCGTCGTCTGCCGACGCGAGGAAACGGTGTTGACTTCAGCGGCCATAAGAACTCCAAAGGCACTGGGCATCGGGCACTGGGCATTGGTGAAAACGCCGAGCACTCGTGCGGTGCGGTTGCGAGACTCATTCGACGGAACACCAAACACTCGAAACGGGCTGCGGGAGCAGCTGTTCGCTTGTTTGAGGTTGCGTCGTGCAAGCCTCAGAGGTACGCCGCCTACCGGGCGGGTCGGCCTGGCGTGCGAGAGGGCTCGCATGACAGGAAAGTTTCAAGCACAAGATTTGCCCGACAAACCGCCGGGGAGGGGATGATAGCCGGGGACTGGCTCAAGGCAACCGTCGCAAAGGGCCGCTGGGTCGGGCTTTGCGTGGCTGCTGCCCGGAATTGCACCAAACATGCATCGAATTCCGGCGGAACGATAGCGTAAGTACCGACTATCAGTATGCATGTCGCAGGTTCCTCCCGGCTCCAATCCGTTCAGTCCGTGGCCCGCTTCTGTTCAGCCGCCGGCGGCACCACCGCAGGTGGGCGGATTCGGACAAAACCCGTACAGGGCGTCGCCGCCGAGTGAACCGCCGGTGCAGACGCCGCGCGATACGCCCGACCCCGGC
>DATGWV010000092.1:0-9920 GCA_035299305.1 Phycisphaerales bacterium
GCCGGCGCCCGCCAGCACGTTCAACCACGTGATCACATCATCGTCTTCCGGATACACAAGGTTGCCGTTGAAATCGATCGTGTCGCACACGTTCTCGCAATCAGGCGTGTAGATCGCAGTGTTTCGATAGAACCGATTGCCACCGTTAATAGTGGGGAACTGACCCGTCATCAGCAACGACATGTCGCTCGCTGCGAAAATGGGCGTGAGAAAGCCGATGGTGCTTGCAGCGCCAGGCACATCGATCCACGTGCTCCCGTTCCACATTGCAATCGAGCGCGAAGCGCCCAGTGTCGACGCAAACAGTTGACCATCGCTCGTCGAACCGACACGAACCGACAGCGGCGCCGTGCTCTTGGGTCCAAGTGGCACACTGATGTCATTCAGCCCGACGCGCTGGACGCTGGTCAGCGTCCCCAGATCGCCACCGATCGCCCACGCTCCTGCGGGCAGCGCGGCCACCGCTCGCACGTGCGCAGGCGAACCCACGTTCCACAGAATCGTGATCGTTCGCCACGCCGCGCCATCCCACCGAAACGCGTAGCTTATATACCGCCAACCCGCAGAATCGTCAAAATACTCCGATGCGTACGTACCCGCCACGACCACCGATCCCGTCGTCGTCACGGTCATGACCTCAGCCGAGCCGCCGATCGTGCGACCAAACGCATCAACCCCCGGCACCGTTGGCAATTGTGACCATGTCGGGCCCTGCAGCGTCCACACGCTGCGATCACCCGCAAGCACAATCAGTCGCCCATCAGGATGTCGCGCTGATTGCACCGCGTTCAGATTGACCGGCACCACCGGTGCGACTTGGCTCCACGTTCCGCCCGACCACGCTGCGATGCCATTCACCACGAGGCGTCCATCCGCCAGCGACGTCAGACATGTGATCGTGGCAGGAAGCGAACTGCGGTCCGCGCCGCCATCAAGCCCAACCCACGCGGCCCCGTCCCACTGATACAGCAGCGCATCAGTCGCGGATGCCTTCTGCTTCAGCGCAACAACAAATGTCGTCGCCAAGGGCCCCGCGCCATCCGGATCATGTGCCGTCGCCGCGCCCACCTCAGCAGGCACGCCAGGCCACCCCGACGCCGGACACCACACCTGCGCCCCAGCGCATGTCGCCACCACCATCGCGCCGCTTGCCGCCAGAACATTGATTGCACGCATGTGAATCCCCTTTTCGTCTCAATTGTACACCACCACGCAAGAGGCACACGTTGCAAAGGCCCTAGAACGCGAGCGACATGAGTGGATAAAAAATCTGCACCCTACTCACCGGCCGCGTGCGCGCACTTTGCGTCACTGCACATTTTTCTGCTTCCATCGCGACCGCACATCGTGTATACCTACAGCAGTTGCCTCGTCTCGCTTGCGTGAAATGTCTGTGTGCTCCGGTGAGCAATCAGATTCGTTCGCAGTGAAGATGAGCATCAGGGGAAAGGGGAACACATGTCTGCACTGACTTCATACGAACGCGATCTCGTGCGCGAGATCATCGCCGCTGACTTTGACCTGCGCGTCGTCGGCTACAACCGCGACATCCGCGCTGATGACATCCGCATCTGGACACTGCAGCCGCACATCGCCGCAGCTTTGCAAGCTGCACGCGACCAGCGCACGAAAAAACCCCCGCTGCATCCAGCAGGGGCTTCGTTACTCTGTCACTGTGTCACTTCGTCACTGCCTTCCTCACTGCCTTCCTCACTGCCTTCCTCACTGCCTTCCTCACTGCCTTCCTCACGGGCACTGCCCGCCGGCGAGCACATTGAAGAAGTCGATGACGTCCTGGTCTTCCGGGAAGACGCCGTTGTTGTTGAAGTCGATGTCACTGCACGTGCCAGTGGGGCAGTCGCCGCCCGCGAGCACGTTGAAGAAGTCGATGACGTCCTGATCTTCAGGGAAGACGCCGTTGCCGTTGAAGTCGATGCTGTCACAGCCCGCGACGGTGCACGCGCGCCGGGCCACGATGCGGTTGGTGTTCACGCCGCCGATAGTTGCGAACGAACCGCCCACCCACAGCGTGTCCTCATCCTTGAAGAAGCGGAAGACGCTCGCGTTCGCGCCGCCTTCGAGCGTGGTCCACGTGTTGGGCGTATCCATGCGGTAGATGTAGCCGCTCGCAGGCAGCGTGCCGCCGCCGTAGAGCTTTTCGCCGGTGCCATCATCAAACGCTTCGAGCGTCCACGTGCGTCCGCCCACGAACTGGCCCACCGCGCTCCACGATGTGCCGTTCCACTTGACCACCGAACGATTGACGCCGTCGGCGTTCACGCGCAGATTGCTGCCGCCCGCGAACAGCGCAGGCCCGCTGCCATCGTTCCACACGAGGAAGCAATCAACGTCCGCCGTCGCGTTGCGAGGCGTGAGATTGGTCCCCACCGGGCTCCAGGTCGTGCCATTCCAGCGCGCCACCATCGGCGCGGTCACGCCGTTGACCGTCGTGAAGCGCCCGCCGATGTAGAGCTGATTGCCACCGCCCATGCCGTCATCGTGCACGATGATGGCGGGCACGTACGGATTGATGCCGGTGATCTCCATGCTCGTGGCGATGGGTGTGAGCGTCGTGCCATCCCACATCGCAACGCCGCCTGCGGGCTGGCCCGCGAGCGTCTGGAAATCACCAGCGAAATACAGGCGATTCTGGCCGCCAAACGCGTCACTGGTCACCATCGACCAGACCGCGTTGACCGTGTCCGCGCCCCAGCCGGTGCCCAGCGAGTTGTACTGCGTGCCATCCCAGCGCGCGATGCTCTTGGTGTCGGGCACGCCCGACGCCGTCGAGAAGAACCCGCCGACGTACAGATCGCCGTTGTACGTGGCGAAACTGGTGCCGAACGCGTTGCCGATGCCGGGCGTGAGACCGTTGCCAACGCTCGACCACGTGTTGGTCGCTTCGTCATACTGCGCGATGTACGCGGTGTTGGGCGCGCCGGCCATTTCCGTGAACGAGCCGCTCGCGATGAGCTTGCCGTCGTACTTCCACAGCGCGCCCACATACCCCGTGGTCGTTCCGGGCGTTCCCGCCGTGGCGTCCCACGTGGGCGTACAGGTCTGAGCCACTGCGCTTGCCGCCAAACCAGCGAACAAGGGCAGAACCAAAAGTGCGTGACGCATGCAAACTCTCCTTCAGCTGAGTGTGAGATAGCTGCCGCGCTTCCAGGTGCGGCGTGTCGTTGATGTACGTTGCAAGCCTTGAAAGTGTCCACAACCCGGCGGTATTAGTGAATTTTCACACCAATCGGGTCGCCAGACATGGTGGGGGTGGCGACGCGCGCGTCACTCGCCGTATTTCATCTTGGCGTAGCGCTTGTACACGCCTGTCTGCTTGATCGCGACGATCATGCGATAGCTGCGGCTGTTCTTGATGCGCGCAAGCCGCTCCTGCGGCGATTCCTTCGCGTCGAGCATTTTCCACTGACTGCCCCAGCGCGCTCGGGCCACGGCGTCATACACGGGATTGTTCTTGAGACGCATCACCGTTCGCCACGCGAAGCTCTGCTCGATGGCGGCGAGTTCGCGCTCCACCGGGTGACTATGCGCGTGATTGGTGGGCTGGTCGAGCGGCGAAGGCGGCGCGGTGTGCTGCAATTTCGCAACGTGCTCCCGCAGCAGCCACAGGTCCATGTGCTCGCGGAAGAAGAGGCGATCTTTCTCGGTGATCGCGTACGGCGCGACGCGTTCGTAGAGCCAGCGATGATGCTCGACCATGCGCGCGATCATCTCGCCTCGGCGCTCCTGCGTGCGGGCCAGCATGCTGCCGGCGGCGTGCTTGCGATAGTTGAAGAGCGGCTCATCGATGCGCACGCCGTGCCAGCCTTTGCACAACAGCGCGAGCCAGAAGTCCCAGTCTTCGAAGCCGTAGATCATGTCGGCGTTGTACCCGCCAACTTCCTGCCACGCCTGCGTGCGCACGACGGCGGTGGCGACGCTCATGTTCTCGATGGTGAGACGCGCGGGCTCATACGCAGGGCATTGCCACGCGCCCACGTGTGCGCCGAAGTACTTCACGGTGCTGTAGGCGTAGCCCAGATGGGGATTGGCTTCGAGCTGCGCAAGCAGTTTCTCGACAAAGGTCGGCTCCAGCGTGTCGTCGGCATCGAGCGCGATGAAGTAATCGATCGGCTCGCGCGCGTGCATGTCGGCGATGCCGTTGTTGCGGGCCATCGCGAGGCCTTGGTTGTGCTGGCGCAGCAAGCGCACGCCGTTTGTCGCGACTTTGGGCAGATGCTCGCACGTGAAGGGATCCGTGCCGCCATCGTCGACGATGATGATGTCATCGACCTTGCGAGTTTGCGAGCGGACGCTGGCGATGGCATCGTCGATGAACTTGCCGTGGTTGAAGCACGGAATGACGACACCGATGCGAGGCGTGCGCTTCGCGGTCACAGCGCGGGGCTTGACCGGCTGGCCAGCAGACTGGCGCTCGTGGTTGCGCTGCCTGATGTAGCCTTCGCACAGATCGATGAATGACTGAGCGATGGCCTCGGGCTTGTAGAGCGTCTTGACGCGTTGGTGCGCGGCTTCGCCCACAGCATTGCGATCATTCTCGCTGAGTGTGTACGCCTTGATGAGTGTGCGAGCGAGTTCCTGCACGTCGCCACTGCGGAAGATGAAGCCGCTCTCGCCATCTTCGATCATCTCGGCCATGCCGGTGTTGTGACCCGCAACGACGCAGCCGCGCAGGGCCATGGCTTCGAGACAGACGTTGGGGAAGTTCTCGAAAAGCGACGGGAAAACGCAGACTTTCGCCGCGGCGTACATCTCGACGAGCTGCTCGCGCGGCACGGCGCGCTGGAAGATGATGCGGTCGGTGAGGTCGGCAGGCACCATGCGTTGCAGCACGGCAAGTAGACTTGGTTCGCTGGCGGAAAGGGGCGTATCGCCGCCAACCATGCGCAGCGTTGCATCGGGACACGCACGCAGGAATGTGCTCGCGGCCTGGACGAGGCTTTGCACGCCTTTGCGCTCTTCCATGCGACCGACGTAGAGCACTTCGTTCGTGCGCGGCGTGCCGGGGCGCGAACGCTCGACGAAACGCCAGTCGACCGGATAGGGATGGATGGTGATCTCGCAATCGGCGAGTTCGGGCACGAGGGCTTGCATCTCGGCGGCGAGTGCGCGCGAGGGGGAGATGAGATGATCGGCGCCGATGATCGGCTCGTTCTCGAAGGCTTCGAGCACTTTCGCGCTTTGGCGGTGGCGGTTGTAGCGGTTGAGGACGACGAGCGGCGTGTGCAGACGGACGATGGTGGGCGGGCGATCTTCGCGGCGCGTGGCGGAGAGGAAGGTCGCGGCTTCGCCGCGGTAGTCGCCAAACTCAATGACATCGACCTGATTGGCGGCGATCATGCCTTGCAGCACGTCGTGCACCATGTCGGCGCGAAGCTGCCAGAACTTCAGCGTCGCGCCGGGATCGGCTCCGCCCACGTGCGGGATGGGCATGCGAACGCAATTGACGTTCGCGTCGTTGCTGTCGCGCTTGGGCGTGGGGCCGTCGGTCACGGTGATGACGGTGATGTCGTGGCCGGTGCGCGCGAGGATGCGCGTCATGGCGTCGACGTAGGTGCCGATGCCGCCGCCGAACTGCGGGGGAAACTCGTAACTGACGAAGACGATCTTCATGCGGTGGTGCCAGGTGGTGGGGTGGGCGTGGCGTGCGGAATGGTTGGCGCGGTTTTGCCGGTGTAGATGGGATCGAGCAGGCCCGCAGCGCGGGCGACACGGAATGTTCGGCGACGTTCGAGCGCGTCGGCTTCGGCGCGAATCGCTTCGTAGAGGCCGCGATGGTGGGCGACGGACATGCCGGCGTCACGCAACTGCGCGAGCAGGGTGTTGATTTCGCGTTGCTGACTGTCGGTCGTGGCGACAAGTTCGGTGACGCGGCGGGCGGCGTCGTCGCGCTGGCGCTCGACATCGTGCGCGAAGGCAGCGAGATGGTCGTTGTGGGCGCGGAGCTGATGCAACTGCTCGGCGGCGGCTTCCCATTCGCCTGCGATGCGGCGGGCTTCGCGCTGCCAGTTGTCGCGATCGGCGGCGGTTGCGCGGACTTCGGCGAAGAGGCTGTCGACTTTGGTCACGAGTTCTTGGATGCGAGCCGATTGCTGCGACCACTCGCGCTCCAGGCGTTTGCTTTCGGCGAGCCAGAGGTCGCGGTCGGCAAGAAGCGCGGCTTCACGCTGCATCGCGGCGCGTTCGCGGGCCATGCTGGATTCGAGCGAGAGTTGGGCTTCGCGCAAGCGAGCATCGGCGGACTCGCGCACGGTGGTGGCGGCGGCGACGGCCTGTTCCCATTCGCTGGTGATGCGACGGGCTTCGTTCCAACCCGCGTCGCGCTCGCTGGCAATGGTGCGGTTGTGATTCAGTTGTGCTTGCCATGCGTTTGCAAGGCGCTGGGCTTCGCGCCACGCGGCGCGGGCGTCGGCGAGGGGCGACTGCTGCGAGAGTTCGAGGGCGAGGGCGGGATTGTGTTGCCAGTGCGGCGCGAATGCGAGCGAGCGGGCGCAGCGATTGGCTGCGTCGATGACTTGCGTGAGTTCGCTGAGGGCGAAGGGCTGCGGGGAACTTTCTTCGCCCACGATGTTGAGCCATGTGGACTTCACGACGCGGCGGGACTCGCGCAGGCCGTGCGTCCAGTGGTCGGTGGCGTCATCGGTGTTGCCGGCGTGCATGGCGAGCAGGCCGCTTCGCCATGCGGCGTCGATGGTTTTGGTCGCGAGGAGCGGCGAGAAAACGAGGGGATCGCTGTAGGCGCACACGGTGAAGGCTTCGCGGGCGCGGCGGAGATCGCCTCGTGATTGCAGCAGGAGCGCGACGGCGTATGCGTTGGAGATGGCCCAGCGCTGAGCGTGCGGGGTCGTGTCGCAGCGCTGCAGGAAGCGATCGCGCGCGAGGATGAGATCATCAACGGTGAGACCGGCGAGCGGCTTGTCGTTGATGGCGGCGTAGAGGAGCACGCAGATGGCGGCACCGTGGTCGGCGGAGCCGATGCGGGCGGACTCGATCACTCGGCGTGCGAGTGCGGTGAGTTGCGCGTCGTCGCTTACGCGCATGCCCATGGCGATCATGCTGCGTACGAGCCACGGGTTGTCGTAGTCGCGGGCGAAGCTGGTGAGGTGATAGTGCGCGTCGTCGGCGAGTGAGGGCGCGGGGAAGACGGTCTCGCGGTAGTCTGATTTGCGGCCTGAAAGCGGGCTTTTCATCAGCGTGATGAGCCACCACTCGGTGGTGTCGGTGCTGACGTTGCCATGCTCGTCGAGCGGGACGCGATCGATGGCGCGGGGCTGATTGGCGAGTTTCATGCCGCCGCCTGCGGTTTGGCGCGAGGCGCGTTCGATGATCCAGTCGCCGCCGCTCGCGCGAACGTGTTCGAGGAGTTTGGACCAGGTGTAGACGTGGAGGTGGTGGGGGTTGGGGTCGCGGCCTGATTCGTCGGTCCAGTCGTTGGGGACGCTGGCAATGACGCGGCCGCCTGGCGTGAGGACGCGATGGAACTCACGCAGAGCAGCGATGGGATCGGGGACGTGTTCGAGTGTTTCGAAGCTGGCGACGAGGTCGATGGAGTTGTCGGGCAGGGACGCGAGTCGCTGCGCGTCGCCTGTGGTGAAGGTGACGCGGGGCGAGGCGTAGTTGTCGGTGGCGTAGGCGATGGTGCGGGCGTCGATGTCGATGCCTTGGACGTGTGACGCGGTGGAATTGTGGGCCAGGATGTGCGCGCCGTAGCCAAGGCCGCTACTGACGTCGAGGATGCGGTCGTTGGGACGCACGAACTCGCATGCGAAGTGGTAGCGAGCGACGTGGGCGTCGGCCCGGCGGCCTGCGACGCGGAGCATGTCGTTGTGCAACTGACTTTCGGCGTCGAGTGAGGCGAGCGGCCATGCGTCGCGGGCGGATTCGCTGATTTTTTCGAGCAGAATCGTGACGCTGGAGCCTTCGTGTTCCTTCTGGGCGTAGGGAAGGACGCGCATGGCGCGCGGGTGTGTTCGCAGGCCGGCGGCGAAGCATTGACGTTCCCACCACTCGCGTGGTTGAATGGTGAGATGCCAACTGCCGTCGCGATCAGGCACGGTGCTGACGGCGATGTAGATGTTTTTGCGTGCGACGCGGGCGAGTTCGTGCAAGGCGCGTTCGACGTCGTGCGGGGCGAGATGTTCGAGCACGTCGGTGCAGACGACGGTGTCGACGCTCGCGTCGGCGAAGGGCAGGGCGAGGATGGAGCCTTGCGAGAAGCGGCCCGGCGCGCGGGCGTTGCCACGTTCGACGGCGACGGGCGCGACATCGACGCCATGCGCATCGATGCCTTCTTTGAGTAACGCGAAGACAAGGCCGCCCATGCCTGTGCCGACATCGAGCACGCTGCCTGCGCCGGCGAGGAGCGTGATGTTGCGTGCGAGGTCGCTGGCGTCGGCGAAGCTGTGCTGACCCCAGCGATCTTCGCGGCGCCAGTAGGCGTCGTAGGTCGCGGCGTAGTCAACGCTGTCGCGCAGATGCTCGGGCTTGGTGGCGTGTGCCGTCACGGGGCGTCTCCCACGCGGGCCTGCATGCGCAGGTCGACGACGCCGCCGAAGAAGTTGCGGTGGGGATGGTCGATGACGGTGGATTCGTCGGGCTTTTGCACGGCGACCTGGAAGAAGGCGGCTTCGTCGCGCCAGTGGATGATGCGTTGGGACATGTATGAGCGATCGAGTTCTTCGACGACGGCGGCTTGCACTTCGTAGAGGTCGGTGCCCAGCGTGCAGGCGAAGTCGAAGGTGACTTCAAACGTGGTGCCTGGTGCGAAGCGGCGGTGCCAGATGACATCGGTCTCGCCTCGAGCGAGAGCGGCGAGGTCTTGGTTGAAGGTGCCCCATGAGCAGATCTTTACGCCTTGCTTGTTGCGGATGCGCAGGGCGATGTTGGCGCGCGTGAGGGGCTTGTGCACAGCGACGCGCACGCGGATGCGCATGGGATCGCCTGAGGTGATGTAGCTCACGGTTTCGCCTGCGGCGTTTTCGACGTGGACGTCGGTCACTTCGGCATCGAGATCGCCGAAGGAGGCGTCGCGTGCACTGCGGGGGCGCGATGTTGCGCTGGATTGGTTTGTGCGCTCGGTTGTGTGCAGGGCGGGCTTGGCGGCGCCGATGGACGCGGCGAAGTAGCGCTTTTCTTCTTCGTGAAGCAGTTTGCGATAGGCGAGGAGGACTTCGCCACTGGGACCTTGCGCGACGGGCTTGCCGTGTTCGAGGAGGATTGCGCGGTCGCAGAGGGTGCGGACGCTTTCCTGATCGTGACTGACGAAGAGGAGTGTGACGCCCTTTGCGCGGAGTTCGTCGAGGCGCTGGTAGCAGCGCTTCTGGAAGAGTGCGTCGCCCACGGCGAGGGCTTCGTCGACGATGAGGACGTCGGGCTCGACCTGCACCTGTACGGCGAAGGCAAGGCGCACGAGCATGCCGCTGCTGTAGGTCTTGACGGGTTGATCGAGGAACTCGCCGATGTCGGCGAACTCGGCGATAGCTTCGAACTTGGCGTCGACTTCAGCTTTGCTGAAGCCCAGCACGGCGGCGTTGAGGTAGACGTTTTCGCGGCCGGTGAATTCGGGGTTGAAGCCGCTGCCCAGTTCGAGCAGCGCGGCGACGCGGCCAGCGATGTCGACGGTGCCGGTGGTGGGGGCGAGGGTGCCGGCGATGATCTGCAGGAGCGTGCTTTTGCCGCTGCCGTTGCGACCGACGATGCCGATGGCTTCGCCTCGGCGGACTTCGAGATTGATGCCGCGCACGGCCCAGAATTCGCGGTAGAGCTTGTTACCGAAGATGCGGACGAAGGCTTGTTTGAGGCGGTCTTGGGGCTTGTTGTAGATGTGGTAGCACTTGCCGACGTTGTGCAGGCGCAGGACGACGGGCTGGGGCGCGGCGGGCTGCGCGGGGGCGGTGGGCTCC
>DATGWV010000093.1:0-21498 GCA_035299305.1 Phycisphaerales bacterium
GGCTCGAGCCGCTGACCGATCACGCCGCCGGTCTTGATGCCCGCGACGTTCAGTAGTTCGCTAAACACCCCGCTGGTGCCGAAACGCGCTTCGCCGGGATCAAACGTCACCACGCCGTTGAGCTTGGACAGATCCTTGTCAAGCGGCACGCGCAGCCCCGTGCCGCGCAGCGTCGCCGGAATGTCGTTCTTGCCCTTCTCAAACGAACCGATGAGTGGCAGGCCCTTGACGAACTTGCCCGAAAGCGCGTTGGTGATTTCAAAGATGTCCACAGCCACCGGCTGCGACGTGACGAGCACAGCATCGTCGATGTTCCCCTCGATCTTCGCCGTCGCACGCTCGCTGACAAAGTCGGCTTTGATCACGCCCGGCTGCGCACCGGCGACGGGCTTGCCCGCAATCGGATACCGCTGCACATCCAAATCGAGTTTCACAACAGGGCCCAGCGCTTCAACCAGCAAGCCATCTTGATTCGCCAGCGCATCGATGACCGCCGTCGGCACCGCCGGCATGTTCCCCTTCGCGTCGGCCAGCGCACGCTCCATGCTGAAGCCGCCGTTGGCGTCCAGCAGTTGCGAAATGCGCCCCGTGATGCCCACCTTGCCGCTGCCCGCCGCGCCTTCGACCTGCGCATCATCAATCGTCGCGGCGAAGTTGATCGGCTTGTCGCCGCGGGCCGACTCATCGCTTTGCAGCGACACGTTCACGCCCCGCAGCGCGAGGTTCTTCCCATCGCTGGTGCGCATCGCCATCGTCGGCACCGTGAGCTTGAGATTCGCATCCGGCGCAACCGCCGCCGCCTGACCTTCCTTCGCCCGAGGCAGCACGAGTTTCGTCAGCGCGATGTCGATCGTCGCCGGCTGCGTCATCGTCATAGGCGGTGGGGGAGCCGTCGCGCCCGGCTCGCTCGCCTTGGGAGTCAGCAACGCATTCACAAACGCCGGCTGCGCGTTCGCGCGAATGTTCGCGGGCTGCGCAAGTTCCAAGCGATCCGCCAGCGCCCGCAGCGTGACAGGTCCCGTCGTCGTGACGTTGGGCGCCGCAAGCGTCACCTGCGCTTCGGCGTTGGTCGTATCAAAGCCATACGTCGCGTTGAGGCCCACCTGTGCCGTGTCGCCAAGTGCTCCAGTCAGTAAACCAGCTTTGTTGACCAGCGTCTCGACGCCGCGCGTGTCAATGCTCGCAAGCGTCAGGTTCGCCGTCGCGTTACCCGTGGGCTTCGCGCTCGCCATCATCGTGCTCATCGCGCCCGTCAGTTGTGCCAGCGCGCCCGGCTGTTGGCCCAGCAGCGTGCCGCGAATATTCGCCTTGGCTTGCCCCGCTTTGCCACCTTGTTCCGGCCCGACCAGACTCGCCGCTGGCGCTTCAAACTCAATCTCCAACCCGCGGGTGCCCACGCGCGCGGTCTGTCCCTCGCTCACGTTCACATTGCTCACCATCGCGTCGCCGGCAATCGCCAGCGTCCCCGCCACCAGCCCCGCTTCCGCGAACTTCGGTTTGCGATTGGCATCCAGCGGAATCGTCACGGGCTTGAGCGTCAGTGTCGCCGTCGTCGGCGCATCCAGTTGCGGCTTCTGCGCCATGTCCTTTGCAAACGAGTTCAGCAACGTCGCAAAACTCTGCGGCGTCAGCGTCGTGTCCACCTTCGCGCTCGCGAGCGCAATGCGCTGGTCGTTGGCCGATGCCTTCGCGTTCACCTTGATCGCGCCCGAGTCCGCAGTGATGTCCAGCGCGAGCGCCGATGCATCGCTCGTGTCCTTCGCGCTTGTCACTCGCACAAACATCGCCGGTCCCGCGATATCCTGCACCAGCTGTGCCACGTCCATCGCGCCCTCCGCAGGCGGCGTCATGAACAGCTTCGCCAGCGCAGTGGGCATGCCGACAATCTCCAGCCCGCCCACAGGCCGCAGGGTGATAGGTTCCGCAATCGCCCACGCCTTCGCATCGGTCGCGGTGGGCGTGTGCGCCACGATCATGCCCGGCACGTCAAACCCCGTTCCGACATTGAACCGCTGGCCGCGATAGCTCATCACACCTTGCGATGCGATGCTCACGAGTCCTTTATCCAGCCGCACCGCACCGTTCAACGTCGTGACGTCAATCGCATCCACCGCGCCTTGCTTGCTGACGCGCAGCCCAGCCGTCTCCATGTTCGCCTGTACGCCCGCCTGCGCAAGCTGCGGCCCGTTCGCACCCATCGGCACGTTCAGATACACGATGTTCGCCTTCAGCGAGCCGCTGCCATTGCCCTGCGATACCGTCCACTCGCTCTTGCCCTGCGTCAGCGCTTGCGCGATGTTCCCCGCACGCGCTGCTTCAATCACAATCCCGCTGCCACCGCCCGTCATCTCGCGCGTGGCAATCAGCGTGGGCGAGTACGCAATCGCTCCTCGTGCTCGCAGGCTTTCCGCCGTCGCGACGAAATCAACATTGATCGTCTCGCCACCTGTCGACTTCGCCGTCGCATCCAAATCAAGCACAGGCCCCACATCGCGAGGCAGATCAAGCTGCCACGCCGCGACAAACGGCTGCGCAATCGCCGTCGCGATCTGCGTCGCCTTCACGCTCGCATCCAGCCCGCTGGGCATGCCCTTCTTGAACGCGCCGTTCGCGTCCAGCATTCCGCTCGCCGTTGCATCAATCGCAAACGTGCCCGCCTGTCGTCCGCCCAGCGTCGCGCTGGTGCCGCCCGTCACGCGCACATCCTTGCTCAGGTCCTGCGTCGCAATGCTGATGCGCATCGGCGCAATGGTCATGGGCTGCATCGCTTGCCCTTCGCCCAGCGATGCGCTCCCGCTGATCGGCGTCGTGTCGATCGTCAGCGTCGCGCCTGCACCCGCGAAGTTCATCGCCTTGCCACCCGTCGGCAACGCGATGCGCATGTCGCTCACCTTCACTGTCGTGTCAGGCAGCGCATCAATCTTCGCCTGCGTGCTCGCGTTGGTCGCCGCCTTCAGCGCCGGCACCAGCCCGCCGATCGCCGCGCCCTTCGCACTGATCGTCAGCCCGCCGGGCGTCGTCGCGACATTGTCCGCGACGCGCACATCGCCCACCACGCTCACGCGTTCCGCAGCGATGTTCACATTCGCCGTCGCATCCTGCATCGTCCCCTTTGCGTTCACCTGCGCGTTGAGCACGGGCCCGATTGCCGACGACAGCGCGACCGCCTTGCCAGTTTCATCCTTGATCGCTCCACCCGTGAACGCATCCACCAGCGCGACGGGCAACCCCGCGATATCAACCTTCGCGTCAACACTCGCCTTGTCCGCCGTGATGGTCCCGCTCGCATCGGCCCAATTGGTCGCCGCGATGTCCGCAGCCACCTTGCCGCTCCCCGAGCCGCCAGTCGTGTCCGCCGTCAGCTTCACCTCAAGTGGCTTGCTGGGGTCCAGCACCGCCGACCCGTTCACATTCTTCAGTTCCACCTTCGTCGGCTGCGCCTTCCCGCCCGGCCCCGTCTGATCCTCCAGTTGCACCTGCACGTTCGCGATCTTGACGCGAACCTTGAGACCCGCGGGAATCTTCGCAGGCTCTTTCGCCTGCGCCGCCGGTTGCGGCGCACTTGGCGCAGGCGCGTTCTGTGCCGCAGGCTGCACCATCATCTTCTGCAGATTGGTCGTGCCATCTTCATACCGCACCAGCGCCAGTGAAGTATCGCGAATCGTGACCTCCCCCAGATCAAGATTGCCCGTCGCAAGTCCCCAGAGCCCCGCCGTCGTCTCCACATTCGCCGTTGCCACCGTCGCGCCGCTTGCATCAACCAGCGATACGCCCTCAATTCGCTGCGGCCCGCCCCACGACAGGCTCACATCGCTCACATCCACCTTCCCCGAAACATACTTGCCCGCCTGCTCGCGAATGATGCCCGGCGCGAGTCCGCTCGCGATGGTGGGCGCGAAAATCGCCAGCCCGGCGATTGCAACCAGCGTTGCCGCACCGCCATACAGCAGCACTTTCTTCGCTTTCGAGGGGCTCTTGGTCGTATCCGTCTTGGTGGTAGTCATATGTGGGGTTCGCATTCGCGCAGCACGGGCGCGTGCTGACAGGTTCGGGGTGCAAGCTGCACAAAGTCAGACGCCCCGCGCGCATGCGCGGTTCATGGGTTCATGCTGCAGTCATGATGATTATGGGAGGCAATCCATCATGAAGCGAGCATGAACCAAACCTCGCGTTCATCGCGAAAACCCGACATGCAGGACAGTTGTTCCGCGTTTCATCGCATCGCGCAACCTTCTCATGACGAACAATTTCCGCATGTCCAGCACTTCGTCCGCAGCCGCGCATCCCACACGCAAAAAGTTCGTCGTTGGCATCTCCGGCGCCAGTGGTGCGTGTTACTCGCTGCGCCTGCTCGAACTGCTCCTCATCCAAGGACACGAAGTCCACCTCGTCGTCACCGACTACGGCCGACGCCTGCTCTTTGACGAAGCCCAGATCAAGAACCTCACGCTCGAAGAACTCCTGCCCAAGCTCGCCGCGTCATCGCAAGCCGCTGACTTCTCCAAGCGACTACTCATTCACCCCAACAAAGACGTCGGCGCCGTCATCGCCAGCGGCAGCTTCCTCCACGACGGCATGGTCGTCCTGCCCTGCTCATCTGCCAGCCTGGGCCAGCTCGCCACCGGCAGCGGCAGCAACCTCCTCACCCGAGCCGCGATGGTCACGCTCAAAGAGCGCCGCACCCTCATCATCTGCCACCGCGAAATGCCGCTGAACCTCATCGACATCCGCAACATGGAACAACTCGCCCTCGCCGGCGCGATCCTCTGCAGCCCCAACCCCGGCTTCTATCTCTTGCCCAAGACCATCAACGACATCGTCGACTTCACCGTCGGCAAAGTGCTCGACTTGCTGCATGTGCCGCATGATCTCAAGACTCGGTGGGAAGATCAGAGTCCGAACCGATAATGTGGAGAATTCCCGGAGCGACCCAGTCGCGAGCGCGTTGTCTGCCGGTGATCTCTTTCAGAATTCCGAGTTTTTCTAGAAGCTCAATATCTCGATAAACGGTCTTGTTTCCGACTTCCAAAATCGGCTGTGCCTCTTCCGCGTTGATTGCTGGAATCTCAAAGAGACGATCGATCAAGCGTGAGTATCGCATCGGCGCATCCTCAGCTTTGAGGGAGGAAAGATACCGTTCGCGCAGGTCGATGAGTTGCTCGCTACGAGTTATCGCATCCAATGACTGGTGCAGAATCGCCTGTAGGATGAAGCGAATCCACGGCGTCCATGCGTTGTGCGTGCTAACGGCGAGCAGCCGATCAACGTACTCAAGTTTGTTCTTTCGGATGTACTCAGAAAAATAGACGACGGGATGCTTGAGGATCCCAGATTTGACGAGAGACCGTGACAACAGCACCCGTCCGATGCGACCGTTGCCGTCGGCAAATGGGTGAATCGCTTCAAATTGATAGTGAGCAATGGCGGCCGCAAATAGTGCAGGTATCTGCGGGTTCGGAGTGTTCACAAAAACCTCGAACTCACGGAGGCACGTCAGAAGCGGTTCACCGGCCGGCGGAGGAATAAACCGCGCATGCTCTGGACCCGAGTCTTCTCCTTGGATCATGACATTGATGTTGCGAATACTGCCAGGACGCTTGTCTTCGCCATCCACCCCTTCAAGGAGCAGGGCATGCATCTCGCAGATGATTCGTGTGGCAGTTGGGAAGTCTGAAGCGATACCATGCTCCAGAGCGCGTACGTAATTCCAAGCCTCTTTTGCACCGCTTCTGACGCCGGTTGAGCGTTCTGCGCCAGCGAGTACCATGTCTTGACTGGTGGTGTGAATTCCTTCTACCGCAGACGACTGGCGAGCCTCGCGGATCCAAAGCGCTCTTAACAGTTTGGCTGCGTTGTTCAGTTGCTTGTGCAGTCCGTTTAGTCGGCCCAGGGCAAGCAAGGCTTCGCCATGCAGATCGAAGAGTTCGATTTTGGCCTGAGCCCAATCGATCTTGGGCGGCAGGGGGTCGGGCACGAAACAAATCGTGTGGATCGGCACCAGTTCGGGTAATCCTGCGCGTACGACTCGCTTGTTGAGCGTGATGGGCTCAAGTTTTCCCGGAACCGTCTTTTGGAACTGTTCGGCCCGCATTGGTGTACTTTACCACCGTAACGAACACGCTTGGTGTACAAAAGCGCCATTTTGTACGACAAGGCGAAAGTCAAGTGTACTTGTGGACGATATCGAAACGGGCATATATAGTGGGAGCGAATAGCGATACACAAGATGTAGTCGCATCACTCCTCATCCCCACCGCGGAACTTCTTCTTCCCCTCCCAAGGCTTCTTCTCCTTCTCCACCGTGAACCCGCCAATCACCTTCAGCATCCCATCGCCCAACTCGCCCAGCACGTTCTTCACCAGGTCCGGCCCCAAGTTCACTCGCAGCTTCGCATCCGCCGACACCGCGACCACCGCGTTCTGCGTGCCGATGATGACTTCCACCGGAAACTTCATCTGATCCACGATCACGGGCTTCGGTTCGCTAGCTGCTGCAGGCTTATCCGCATCACGGAAGAACTGCGCCACGCGCGACAGAGCCTGCCCCGCGCCGCCGTTGAGCTTCATCTCATCCACAAACAGCCGCACCTTGCCCGTGTCAAACGGCACACCCTCAATCGGCACCAGCCGATCAATGATGATCTGCGGATCACCGCGCTTGAGGTCAATCCGCCCCAGCACAAAGACCACCTGCTCCGCGACCGCCAGGTGCCCGTACTTCAGGAAGTTGTCCGTGAACATCACGCACTCGCACGCCCCCGCAGCATCTTCCACGGTCAGAATCGCCATCTTCTGTCCCGCCGCCTTGCCGTTCCGCGTCACGATCGTCCGCACGCTCTGAATCATCGCCGGCAGCACCACGCGAGCGTCCTGCGCCTGCGTCTTGATGCCTGCTGTGTCGCACGTCGCGAACGCTGCCGACCAGAACTTCCAGCGATCCAGCGGATGGCTCGAGACATAGAACCCCAGCACTTCCTTCTCAAACGCCAGCGTTTCCTTCTCTGGCCATGGCGTCACTTTCGTCAGCGGAGCAGCGAGCTTGGCGTCAGGCTTCGAAGTTGTCGCCGGGCTCATGCCGCCAAAGAGCGCAGTCTGCCCCATCGCCTTGTCCGCCGCCAACCGCGCACCCGCATTGATCGCCGTCTCAATCGTCGCCGTCATCGCTGCACGCTGATCGCGCCCGTGCACGCTGTCAAACGCTCCGCACTTGATCAGCGATTCCAGCATCGCCTTCGACACCACACCCGGCGGAATGCGTTCGCAAAACTCAAACAGACTCTGGAACGGCCCGCTCTTCTCCCGCTCTGCGATGATCGTGTCAATCGCTTTGTCGCCAACGCCTTTGATGGCCTTGAGCCCGAATCGCACATGGCCTTCATGGAACGACATGGTGGCCCGCCCCTCCGGGACAGGCGCATTCCCGCCGCTTCCATCATCCGCGCTGCGTGCATTCGCAGTTGGTCCATCATCACGCACCACCGCGAAATCCGCCCGCGACAGATTGATATCTGGCGGCCGAACCTCCACGCCCACCTTCACCGTCTTGACGTTCCGCTCTTCGCTCAGCGGATCCACAAACCGCGTGCGCCGGCAGTCTTCCAGATACGGAATCCAGTCGCTGACCTTGTTCGCCTGACTTTCGTACGTCAGGAACGCCGACATGTACTGCTGCGGGAAATACGCCTTCAGATACGCCGTCTGATACGCGACAATCGCGTACCCCGTCGAGTGACTCTTGTTGAAGCCGTAGCCCGCGAACTTCAAAATCAACTCGAACAGATCGTTCGCGCCGTCCTTGGTCAGCCCCTGCTTCACCGCACCATCGATGAACTTGGGCCGTTCCTTCTCAATCTTGTCGTGCTTCTTCTTGCTGATGTTCTTGATGAGCGAGTACGCATCGCGCAGCTTGATGCCGCCCAGGCCGTGCACGATCTGCATGACCTGCTCTTGATACACCATCACGCCGTACGTCTCAGCGGTGTACTTGTCGACGACTTCGTGCACACGAGGCACCTCTTCCCCGTGCTTGCGCCGGTTGTAATCCGGAATCAAATCCATCGGCCCCGGCCGAAACAACGCGTTCGCCGCGATCAAGTCTTCCAGCCGGTCCGGTTTCATTTCCACCAGCAGGCGACGCATGCCGCCCGATTCAAACTGGAACACCCCCGTCGTTTCACCACGCCGGAAGATCTCAAATACGCGCTGATCACTGAACGACAGACGATCAAGATCCAGCGGATGCGCGAGCGATCGCGCCATCACGCCAAGATCTCCACTGTCTGCTTGCTTCTGCCCCTTCTTCTCGCTCGCTTGTTTGCTCGCCTGCTCCTTCGCCTCAAAGTCCGCGCCTCGGCCTACGGCCTCCCAAATCTCCCGCTCGCTCAACGTCTCCTGAATCAGCTTCTTCGCCCGCGCCACGATCGAAATCGTGCGCAGACCCAGAAAGTCCATCTTCAAAAGACCCATCTTCTCACACGTGGGCCCGTCCCATTGCGTCACATAGTCATCGCGCCGATCTTCCGGAATCGGCTGCCCGTTCTCGTCCTTCACCGTCCCCGGCGCGCGATACAGCGGCACGACTTCATTCAGCGGCCGCGTCGCGACAATGACACCCGCCGCGTGCACGCCCGCATGCCGCGTGTGGCCTTCGAGCGCCATCGCCTGATCCAGCAACTCGCGAATCCGCTCGTCGCGGTTGTACATCGCCTTGAGCTCAGGCTCCTGTTCAATCGCGTCCTTGATCTCAATGCCCAGCGTTTCCGGCACCAGCTTCGTGATGCGATCCACCTCGGGCAGCGGAATCTCCAGCACGCGCCCCACGTCCTTGATCGCCGCGCGCGCCTTCAGCGTTCCGAACGTGATGATCTGCGCCACATGCCCGTACTTCTTGCGGACGTAATCAATGACGCGCTGCCGCCCGTCCTGGCACAAGTCGATATCGATATCGGGGTACTCGCTGCGGTCCGGGTCCGTGAAGCGTTCAAACAGCAGCCCATATCGCACGGGACACGCGTTCGACAACCCCAGCACATACCCGACCATCGTCCCCACGCCCGAACCACGAGCCAGCGCCGGCACGCCGTTGCTGCGCCCCCAGTTCACAAAGTCCCACACAATGAGGAAGTACGCCGAGATGTTCTTGTCCGCGAGAATCTTCAGCTCGCGCTCAAGCCGCGCAACCTTGTCGTTCTGCGACACCTCATCAGCGTTCGTCGGCGAAGCGATCACCTGCGGCGCACGCCCGTAGCGCCACACAAACCCGCCCTCCGCCAGCAGCCGCAGCGCACGATCACAGTCCGCCTTCACACTCGCCCGCACTGCATCCGTTTGCGCCTCACCGTTCTCACTCCGAAACGGCGACAACTCAAACTTCGAGCAGTAATCCTTATACCACGCCGTCAAGTCGCCGCCGTACTTGGGGTCGTCATGCTTGGGCAGGTCCTTCGCGTCAGGCACCTTCACCCGCACCAGCGGCGCGTGATTCGCCCCCAGTGCCAGTTGCACATCGCACGCTTCCGCGATCTTGACGCTATTCTCGAGCGCCTCCAGCCCCGCGTTGCCAAAGACATCATCGTTATAGATGCTGTCCTTGCCAAACAGCTCGTGCATCTCATCCGGACTCTTCACATACACGTCGGTCGGGTAGCGCATGCGGTTCTCGTCGCGCTTGCCCTTGCCCGTGCTGATGCAAATCAGCGTGTCGTGCATGTTGTGATCCGTGTCCTTCAGAAAGTGCGCGTCGTTGTCGCACACCAGCGGACACTTGGTTTCCCGCGCCAACTTGATCAGCAGCGGATTAATCGCATTCTGCTCCGGCACGTGATGCTGCAGTTCGACATAAAAGCGCGGAATGCCTCCCGACTCGCCTGCACTTCGTGCCTCCGTGCCTTCGTGCCTCCGTGCCTCTCCCCCAAACGTCTTCTTATGCCACTCCGCACTCTCCACCGCCAGCTTCCAGTGCTTCTGGTCCTGCGTGCGGTGAAAGTTCACCAGGTGCTCGCCGATCTCGCTGCCCAGGTGCCCGTTGATCGCGATCAGCCCATCGCTGTGCTTGCTCAGCAGCTCACGATCAATCCGCGGCTTGTAGTAGAACCCCGTCAGGTACGCCTCGCTGCACAACACCAGCAGGTTCTGCCACCCCGTGTTGTTCATCGCCAGCAGCACAAGGTGATACCCGCCTTCGCCACCGCCGCTGTATGTCCGATCCGTCCGCGGCTTCCCAGGCGGCGTCACATACGCCTCCACACCCAGAATCGGCTTGATGCCTTTGTCCTTGCACGCGAGGTAAAACGCCACCGCCCCGAACATGTTCCCATGGTCGGTGATGGCGCACGCCTTCATCCCCAGCTCAGCCACCCGCGCCACCAACTTGTCAATCTGGTTGCCCCCGTCCAGCAGGCTGTACTCCGTGTGCAGATGCAGGTGCGCAAACCGCCCCATATCCACCTTGGCTGACGCTGCATCCGTGCTGGGCTTGACTGGCTCCGCCATGATGCACACAGGGTACGTCTCTTTCGCGGCAACGGTCATGCTCCGCCATACCCGCACAATCCGCTTGACGCCCCGCAGCGACCATGTATACTTAGGCAAATGCCTAAGTATTCCGACCGCGTTGACAGAGTCTTCCACAGTCTCGCAGACCCCACGCGCAGGGCGGTCATCCGCCGCCTCGCACGAGGCCCTGCCTCCGCGTCCATGCTCGCGAAGGCCTTCGCCATGAAATTGCCTTCATTCACGCAGCACATGAATGTGCTTGAGGCAGACGGACTAGTGGAATCTGAAAAAGTCGGCCGCGTCCGCACATATCGCCTCAAGGCCGGTGCCATGAAGCCCGCGGAAGACTGGCTCGCTGCCCAGCGCAAGTTGTGGGAAAGCCGACTCGATCAGTTCGATTCGTTCGTTCAAACGCTTGACCCCAAGGAGTACACATGACTCTCCCCGTGCACTATCAACCCGTCACACCCATCATCGACAACAAGCTCGATCTGCTGCTCGAGCGCACCATCGCAACCCCTCCCGCCGCCGTGTGGGCCGCGTGGACCAAGCCCCATCTCCTCATGAAGTGGTTCACACCCTCGCCCTGGAAGACTGTCGAGTGCGAGATCGATCTTCGCCCAGGCGGCATCTTCCGCACCGTGATGGAATCCCCCGAAGGTGAACGCTTCCCCGGCACCGGCTGCTATCTCGAAGTCGTGCCCCAGCGCCGACTCGTCTGGACGAACGTCTTGCTGCCCGGCTTCCGCCCCGTCGCTCAGGCCACGCGCGTGCTTGCCAAACCCTGCGACGAGTTTCTCTTCACCGCCATCATCACCATCGAACCCCACGCAACCGGCACACGCTACAGCGCCCTCGCCATCCACACCGACCCCCAAGCCCGCGATCGTCACGAATCCATGGGCTTCGAAAACGGCTGGGGCACCGCCCTCAAACAACTCGAAGACCTGATGCGCACCGAGTCCTACTGAAGACACACCGCGCAAGCCTCCAACGACAACACCCATCCGCGCCGCCGAACACCTCCGTTGTGCCGCGCCGATGGGTGTTGTGCTTTTCCAAGTGACATATACCCCCGCCCTGCCCATTCCCCGTTCTCTGGTCCAGTCATCCCTCCCGGCTGTCCGCCCCCGCCGCCTCAGGCTCTTCATCTCCCTCGCTCACATCCGACGTCGCGCGATATCCAACGCCCCGCACCGTCTTGATCATCCCCGCCTTCTTCTCCCCCAGCTTCTTGCGAATCGCCGTGACGTGCACATCAATCGTCCGCTCCGTCACCATCACCCCAGGCCCCATCGCCCGGTTCATCAGCGCGCTCCGGCTCAGCACCCGCCCGCCTGCCGCAATCAGCGACGCCAGCAGCCGAAACTCCGTCAGCGTCAGCTTCGCCGGCACGCCATCCACGCTGCACTCGTGCGTGTCGAGGTTCAGCTCGACGCCATTCATGCTCGCCGTGCGCACTTCCGCCGGGTCGCGCTGCGTGCGCCGCAGCACCGTCTCGATGCGGGCCAGCAGAATCTTCATCGAAAACGGCTTGGGGATGTAGTCGTCCGCGCCCACCGTCAGCCCCACGAGTTGATCAACTTCCTCCCCCTTCGCCGTCAGCATCACGATGGGCAGTTGCATCGTCGCGGGATTGCTGCGAATCCGGCTCGCCACTTCCGTGCCCGAAAGCTCGGGAAGCATCACATCCAGCAGCACGAGATCAGGCTGCTTGCTGGCTATCGCATCCAGCGCCGCCCGCCCCGTTGCCACCACCGTCACGTCGTACCCCGCCTTCCGCAGGTTGTACGCGACGGTGTCAGAAAGATCGCGCTCGTCGTCGACGACCAAAATGTGCTTGCGGCCGGCCATGCGATCCTCGCCGATGTGCGGGCAAAGTTCGGAAGCAACCCGAAAAATTCCATCTGCCACGCGTGAGGCTAGATCGTAAGTCACGCCATGGGCGGGCTTTGGTTCAGGTTTGGTGAATCTTGCACGGACCCCGCCACCAGATCTGGCGGTTCGAAACTTGATGCACGTAAGTTGTTGTATTGAATCGACTTAGACTAGCATCCGCAAACTATTCCGCCACCTCGCGCATTTTTGGCTCACTTTGATGTCATAGTGTTAGTTCTTGTCACAAGCATACTTAGGCACTCTCGTCAGAATCGGCCACGCTTCGACTTTGCCCAGTCTAATGTGTAAGTGACAACATCGCAGCAACTTACATACGCGTAGCACGACTTGCGCAAGCTCTGCGCCCGGTTTCCTTGAGGAAATTCGTGAAATTTGAGTGCTTCCACGCGCCGATGTGCCGACTGTACGATGGGCGGTTGAGCCTGCCAGTGCGTCGGTCTATAGTGCCCACTCTACTTGTTCTTTGTTTCCCCTACACCTGCAACTGGAAGAAACCTGTAACGAATCCCAACACTCTGGCTTCAATACAACGCCCACGCGTTCGCGACGGCGAGAGGCAGAGGGAAACCTAGCGGGTTTGCAGATCGTTTTTCGTGCGAGTGGAGGATCCGCTCGTTGACAAGTCATCGCCGGTGAGTCGGTTCGAGGGTCGTTGCCCGTCTTCACGGACAGCGACCCATGGACCTCGGAACGGTGGAGTTCCGACCGGCAGCACGCCCCGTGAGGGGGTTTGAGGGTCGGCGCGTGCCACCCGACCCCAGACAAGCGTGCATGGTTCGAGTGTCTTTAGTTTGGGTCGCACGTCGCGACCCACTGAGTCGGCAACAAGCGGTCAGGGCTCTCCCAGCCGTCCACCGCCGCCTCTACCCATGAAGGAGTCGATGATGCAATCCAAGATGCTGATGTTGGTCGCCGGTACTTCGCTGAGCCTCGCGGCTTCGGCCTTCGCTCAAGGTGGCGGCACCTACTCGGCCGACACTGGCTTCAACATTGCTGATGCCAGCGGCGACAACCGTCTCACGATCGGCGGCTTCGCCATGTTCCGCTACAACGCCAGCTTCCGCGACAGCGACAGCGTCGGCGATCAGGATGACCTGACGGTCGGCTTCAACACCCCCGTCACCCGTCTCCGCGCCAGCGGCACCGTCGGTGATCGCAACCTGAGCTACAAGATTCAGAGCACCTTCGGTCAGGACGGCGTCGGCGCTATCGACGATGCCTTCGCTGAGTACGCCTTCGGCAACGGCTGGAGCGTCCGCTGGGGCCAGTTCAACCTGCCCGTCGTTCGCGAAATCATCGTCGGCGCGGAAGATCACCTGGGCGCCGACTTCTCGGTGACCAGCCAGTACTTCGGCCAGGGCTACAGCCAGGGCATCCAGCTCGGCTACGCCAGCGACACCTTCCGCTTCATGGGCGCGTTCAGCGACGGCGCCAGCACGGCCAACACCAACTTTGACTCCGTCTCCGGCGGTGGCAACTTCGGTGAAGCCGACTACGCCCTCAGCGCTCGCGGCGAGTTCATGCTCGTCGGCAGCGACTGGGCCCGCTTCAACAACTACACCAGCTGGCAGAACAGCGAAGACGGCGCCCTCCTCGGCGCCGCCATTCACTGGCAGTCGGGTGGCGAAACGGGCGGCACGGCTGACGCCGATGTCCTCCTCGCCACCGTTGACTTCACCTGGGAAGGCGCTGGTTGGAACGCGACCGCCGTCGGTTACTACCAGAACGTCGACGCCGGCGGCAGCAACGATGTGACCGACCTCGGCTTCATGGCCCAGGGCGGTATCTTCGTCGCCAGCCAGTGGGAACTCTTCGGTCGTTACGACGGCCTCTTCCTGGATGACGATGCGAACTCGGAAGACACCCTGAACTTCCTCACGCTCGGCGCCAACTACTACCTCTTCCAGGACAGCAACGCCGCCAAGTTCGTTGTGTCGGGCATCTACGCCTTCGAAGACACCAGCGGTGTCCTCACCGGCAGCAGCGCCAACGACAACGGCCTCCTCGGCGACACGGAAGAAGGCGAAATCGCCCTCACCTTCCAAGCCCAGGTCCGCTTCTAATCACTTGACCGGCTGGACCGGTCAGGCCTGATCAGAAATCCACAGCCAGCCGCCTCCACAGGCGGCTGGTTGCTTTTTGGCCCAAGAACTCGAGGGCGCAAGCCCTCGACCCACACAACTCTTCTCCGTCGCCAACTTCGCAACTCCCCGCCCTCGCCGCAACATGCGCGCGCAACCACCGAGGCTCGATCAAGCCCGTTCCAACCTCCCGCAACAAAACTCGCCTACATCCGCTCCACCGCCGGAATCCCCAGCACCCCCAGCCCATCCTCCAGCACCCGTCCCACCAGCGAGCACAGCCGTAACCGCGCATCGCGCGTCGCCGCGTTCGGCGCCGCGAGCACCGGGCACTTGTCATAAAAGCTCGCGTAGTTGCCCGCAAGCTCATACAAAAACTGACACAGCCGATGCGGCTCACAACTCGCGCCCACGCTTGCCAGCGTCGCCGGATACTTGAGCAGCGTCAGCGCAAGCTGCTTCTCCGCCGGCTCACGCACGTTGATCGCCGCCTGCTTCCACGCATCACCCACGCCCTGCTGCTCAGCCTTACGCAAAATGTTCTTGATGCGCACCAGCGCGTACAGCAGATAAGGCCCCGTGTCACCCTCAAACGCCAGCATGCGATCAAAGCTGAACGTGTAATCGCGCGTCCGATCCGTCGACAGATCAGCATACTTGAGCGCGGCGATCCCCACCGCCCGACCGATCTGCGTGAGCTCATCCGCTGGCAGTTCCGCATTGCGGCTCTTCACCGCGTTGCCCGCACGTTCAAACGTCTCGCGAATCAAGTCCGCCAACTTCACGCTCTCGCCACTGCGCGTCTTGAAAGGCCGACCATCTTCACCAAGCACGCTGCCAAACGCCGCGTGCTCCAGCACTGCCGGCTTCCCCGTCGTCGGATGCGTCGCGAAGCCTGCCTTCCGCGAACTTGCGAACACCTGCTTCATGTGCAACGCCTGCCGCGCGTCAATAGCGTACAACGCGCGATGCGCCTTGAGCTTCTGCACGCGCCGCCGAATCGCCGCGATGTCCGTCGTCGCGTACAAAAACCCGCCGTCCGTCTTGCGAATCAGGCACGGCTCCTTGATCGGCTCCCACGCGGGCTTCCCCTCCACGCTAGGCGGCGAATCCAGTCGCACAATCACCGCCCCTTGGTCATGCTCCGCGAATCCCTTCGCAAGCAACTCGTCCACCAGTGGCGCAAGCTCATCCGCGTAACTGCTCTCGCCCGCCGAATCCGCGTCCGTCACCTTCACGTTCAGCAGTTGGCACACTTCCACGCACGTCGCCATCGTCACCGCGTAAATCTTCTGCCACACCGCATACGTCGCAGCTTCTTTACTCTGCAACTTCACCAGCGTCTGCCGAGCCGCAAGAAACGCGTCCGTCGCGCTCTCCACCTGCGCCTCAACTTCCGCCAGCAGCTTCGGGTGCCCGCCCGCCTTCTTGACAAGCTCAAGCGCACCGTTCTCGCGCTGGCACTCGCCCTGTGCCGCCTTGTACGCCACGTCCAAGTCATCCAGCGTGATCTTGCTCAGATCAATCGCGCCCGCCGCCGCAAGCCTCATCAGCCGCGCCGTGACCATCGCAATGGGCAAGCCCCAGTCACCCACGTGATTCTGCCGAATGACGCGATGCCCGAGCCGCTCAAACGTGCGCGCGATCGCATCGCCGATGATCGGGCTACGAAGGTGCCCCACGTGCATCTGCTTCGCGAGATTCACGCCCATCAAATCAACCACGACCGTCTCAGGAGAAGCAACACGCTCGATGCCCAGCGCAGCTGTATCCATCTGCTGCACCGCGCTCGACAGCGCGCTCGTCAGCAGCTTGATATTGATGAACCCTGGCCCCGCCACCGACTTCTCCGTCAGCGGTTCGGCAATGTCCCCCAGATTCACCGCCGCCAGCACCTTCATCGCCACTTCGCGAGGCGGCTGTCCCACGCGCTTGGACAAGCCCATCGCCGCGTTGCATTGATAGTCGCCAAACTCCGGGTTCTTGCTCGCCACGACCATGGGGTCGGCGTCAGCAGCCTGCGGAAACACGCGCGCAACCGCATCGGCGAAGCGGGCGCGAATGAGCGTGACAGGATCAATCGTCATACTTCAATGTAGTGCGCCTGTGCGATGATGTGCAGCGGCTCGCACGCAAAACCACGCGTGAAATCAGCGTTCCGACGCATTCGACCACGCACGTACGTGCTGCCGCAGCGCCTCGCCCACACGAATCATACTCGTGGATGGCAGCAGCCCCTCCGGATCATCAATGATCGCCACGTGCCCCGTGCGCACCGCCGACAACCCCAGGTCCGCAAGCGGCTGCCACGGGTCGCGCGTCGGTGCATCCGCATCCGTCACACCGCGCGCCGACCGCGGCCGAATCAGCACAATCGCGCGCGGCTGCATTCGCACCAGGTCTTCGTTCGACAGCTCCATCCAAGGCGAACCCTCGCTGATCGCTGGCACACCGCCAACCGCCGCGAGCAACTCCGCATGACACGACCCGGGCCCGAGCGCCGCGGGCGGACTCGTCGAAGCCAGCAGCAACACCGGTCCCCACGAACTCTGCGGCGTCGCATCAAACTGCGACAACTGATCCAGCAACTGCGTCGCCCCAGGCGATAGCTGCTTCGCCGAACCCAACGCCGCATCAATGTCGCGCACCGCTGTCTTGATCTGTGCCAGCGTCAGCGGATTGGCATTCGTGATTTGCCACTGATGTTCCGTCGCAAGCTGCGTCAATCGCTCCGGCAACTCGCGCGCACCCCATTGCACCAGCACATGCGTGGGCCGCACGCGGAGCAACGCTTCATAGTCAATGCCCGCCTGATCGCCCACAGCCGGCAACTCGCGTGGCAACACATCGTCATACGCATGCCGCGCGACAACCTGCGCCTCATATCCAAGATCACGCACAATGACAGCCAGCGCCGGACTGAGCACGACGACGCGGTGCGTCTGCGTCGTGGAACGTGCCGTTGGCGCAGCCGCCTGACGACGCTCGCACGCAAACCCCGCGCACGCGACAATGGCCGCGAACATGACAAACAACACACGACGCATGCCGCAGCGTAGTGGGGGAGTTGGACTCACTACCGATCACTCACCGCTCGTGGCTCTCGACAAACCACAGCAGCTTGTCATTCTCTCGCGAAAGCCCGGTAAACAGATCCGCCGTATCGGCGTCCTTCAGTTCGTCCGCTTCATCAATCGCCTCGCGCAGCACTTTGCCAAACGCCGACAGCGACTCCGCCAGCGCTCGCAAATGCTCGGGCCCGGCCTTCGCCTTGTATACCGGCAGCGACGACGACTTGACCGCTTGCGTGAGCAGCCCCGGCGCATCATGCCCCAGCGCTCGCATCCGCTCGGCAATCTCATCGCCGGCAGACTCGGCGTGCTCCGCAACCTTGTCAAACAACTCGTGCAGCGCGATGAACGCCGGACCCGTGATGTTCCAGTGCGCGTGCTTCGCCCGCGCATGCATGTCAATCGCGTCCGCCAGTCGCGCCGCCAGCAGCTGATTGACCTTGTTCCGAGTCGCCGCCGCAAGATCGATCCGTGTCATAAAGCCTCCTCCCCAGTTTGATGCCGCGACAACTCGCTCGTGACGTGACTCAGAAGTCATCCAGATCCCGCAGCCACACATCCGGATCAGCACCCATCCGCTCGCCCATGTCAACGAGCTCGTTCATGTTCACGCTGTTGAACTCGCCCGGCTGAGGCGGCGTCCACTCATCCGGAATCGCAACCACGCGCACTTCGACATTGGCGTCGTACCGCAGCCGGAACACCTCCGCCATCGCATACAGATGTCGAATCGATGTCAGCGTGCTCGAGCGAATCGATGTCTCGATCGACCGTGTCACAATCGCAGGCCACCGCGCCGGCACCACGCGCGGCTGCGTGCGAAGCTTGTTGTTGAACAACACCCAGTAGCGCACCGTCGGCACCGGATCGTTCGGATAGTTCTGCTTCCAGATTGCAGGCATCGATTCGTCCTGCCGCAGCCGACCGCCATAAATGATGTTCGCCGTCACGCCACCATCCACGTACATCGTGCCGTCAATCTCACGATAGGGAAATGCGCCGGGAATCCCCGCCGACGCGAGAATGATGTCGTGCATGCGCTGCATGCTCTTATCCTTCACCGCGCGGCGAGCTTCAATCACAAGGCTGAACACCCGCGGACTCGCATCATCCAGATTCGTCGTGTTCACCGCCAATATCCGCCCCGTCGCCCCCGCATCCGCGATGCGTTGCGCAAACGCAAGATCGATGCTCTCGCGCAGGTCGCGTTCCAGGCCTGGCGTGGTGCGAAACGACATGTAATGCGGTAGAAAGAAGAAAAGGCCCCGCTCGCGCGTCCAGTCTTTCTTCGGGTGGCGATAGAGATACTCGATTCGCTGCATCGCGTCGTCATCGCCAATGAATGCAAACGGCGCGATGAGCGCCCCCGTACTCACGCCCGTCACCGCATCAAACTCAGGCAGCGCGAGAGGATGATCCTTGGGCACGCTCCGCCAGCCTTTGAGGAAGCCGACGCCAAACGCCCCCCAGTCGCCGCCGCCAGAAATGCACAGCACATCAATCGTGGGCGGCGTCACTCGCTCACCGGCGTTGAACGCGACCAGTTCCGCGTGCGTGTGCTCAACGACCGCACGAAAGCGGTCGCCCGTCACAGCGTGATAGCTCTCACGCACCTGCTCGCGCATCGCCAGCAGCCGCTCTGTATCTGCCGTCGTGCGCTGCACGCCATGACACGCGCCAAGCGGTGCCATCAGCGTCGCGAGAAGTAACAACGTCACGATGCGACCCACGAGCGTCATGCGATATGTCCGTTTCTGTGCAGGTTGCCCAAAGTCGGAGCGTAGCAGACGCGCTCATTAGCCATCGCACACACCGTCAACACGACCGCCAGAGCCTCATACGCGAGCCGCCCGCACCGCTGACTCATGCACACTCCAGTAATGTTCGAAGCTCTTGCTGATCGAGAAATCCTGCAAATAGCGATGTGCCGCGAGTCCCATCGCCCGCCTGCGTCCGTGCTCCGTCGCAAGTTCAGTCATCGCGTCAATCCAGGCGCGCTCATCCTGCGCAGGCAGCACCAGCCCGGTCTCGCCATGTCGTACGACTTCCTTGGGCCCGCCCTGATCACTCACCAGCACCGGCAAGCCGCTCGCCTGACTCTCCATCACCACCTGCCCCAGCGTGTCTGTCGCGCTGGGAAACACAAACGCATCCGCGCTCGCATACAACGCCGCAAGTTCGCTCCCATATCGAAAGCCCAGAAACTTCGCATCGCGCCCCGCAAGCGACGTTTCCATCTCGCTTCGATACGGCCCATCGCCAATGAGTATCAATTCGCCACGCACGCCGCGTTCACGTAGCCGCTCATGCACCACCGGCCACACCCGCGCCAGCAGCGGCAAGTTCTTCTCCACGCTGACGCGACCGCAGTACACAAACCGCACGCTGCCCGGCGCACAACCCAGTCGCTCATAAATCGTCTCATCGCGAAATCGCGGATGAAACTCATCAATCCGAATCCCAGGCTTCAGCGTGACCAGCCGTGATCGATCAATCCCAAGCGCGACGAGCCGCTTCGCGTAATCATCACTCCGCGTGAAGATGCGCGCAAACGGCTTGTAAAACCATCGCATGAAACTCTCGCACCCGATCGTCATGCTGTCGTTGCCGAAGAGCTTGTCGATGTACGCCGGAAAATCCGTGTGATACACGCCGATCATCGGCACGCCCAGCCGCCACGCCACCCACCTGCCCACCAGCCCCACGCTGCCGGGTGTTGAGATATGAATCGCCGTTGGCCGCAGTGCCGCAGCCGCACGAAACATCTTCACCGCAGCTGGCAGCACCAACTCAAGATTCTCATACTTGGGCATCTTCGTCGCAACGATCGGCGGCACATTGATGATGTTCCGCTGCCGCGGCACCTCGAAGTTCGTGCTCGTCACCACCGTCAGCTCGCGCGACGTCGCCAGCGCGAGATCCGCCGCGTTGCGAATAAATCGCGACACGCCATTCACATCGCCCAGCGTGTCAGTAAACAGCACCACGCGCGTCGCCACTTCCGTCCGCCGCGACTCACCATGTGTTGCTCCCACGCCAGCCTGTGAGCGACGAACGCCGCGCGCGCGATCACGCCGCTTGAACTTCGCTCGAAATGCATCGCCGTCGCTCATGAGTTGTGCTCAGTCCTGCAAGTGCGCACGCACCGCCATCGCAGATTCACCGCCAGGTTCCTTCACCACTCTCGCGCGTGCAAGCATACCACAAGCCCGCAATCGCAAGAAATCCACTCGCAGCCCGTAACCAACACTTCACATCGCGACTCCAATCACCAGCGACCGTCACTCTCGACATCGCGTCTCACACGCACTCACTGCGAAGGAGTCCTCGCATGTCTCGCATCGCGCCCGTCGATCCCGCCACCCTGACCGGCAAGAGCAAAGAACTGCTCGACGGCCCTCTCGCCGGCAAGCACTTCAACATCTTCAAGAGCATGGCCCAAAGCCCCGCCGCCTTGCAGGCGTATCTGGGTCTCGCCGGCGCGACCGGCAGCGGCACCCTCTCCGCCAAAGAACGCGAAGTCATCCAGCTCGCCGTGGGCGAGGCCAACAACTGCGAATACTGCGTGAGCGCCCACACCGCCATCGGCAAGGGTGCCGGCCTCACCGACGCTCAAACCGTTGAAGCCCGCCGCGGCTCCTTGGCCGACACCAAGCTCAACGCTCTCGCGAAATTTTCTCTCGCCCTCCACGAGAAGCGGGGCTTCGTGAGCGACGCCGACGTAGCTGCTTTCAAGGCCGCTGGTTACGGCGATGCTCACCTGGCCGAGGTCGTGGCCAACTACGCCCTGGCGATCTACACAAACTACTTCAATCATGTGAATCTGACCCCCATTGACTTTCCGAAAGTTGTGAAGATTTGACATTGCACGTCCGATGAACTAGTGTTCTCTGTAGATTTAACCAGCCCCCCCCTCGGGCCGAGTCACCCCTACTCGGCCCCCGCAACGCCCC
>DATGWV010000094.1:0-4186 GCA_035299305.1 Phycisphaerales bacterium
GTGGTGCTTACACGGCGAATCGGAACTGCGCGAGAATTTGGTACAGATGGTGATTCGCGACACTTTTCCTGCGAACTTCGCTGCCTACGTGCTTGCACGGGGAGCGGATCTCCACGCCGACTGGCGAGTGATCGCCGCTGCTGCAGGCTTGACTCCCGCTGAGGCGGCGGTTGTCGATGCGAGAATGACAAGCGACCGCAACGCGCTGATTGCCGCTGAGTTTGAGTATGTTTCTCAGACTCTTGGAGTGATCGACGGAAGTCCTTCGTTCTTCTGGGAAAGCCAACGGATTGGGGATCTTGCCTCAGTGCGGGCTTTCGAAGCAATCGATCTCGCGGCTTCGGGTTCTTGTGGTTCCGCTCCAGGCGCAGCTCACGACTTAGCACCATCCTTAAGCGAACCTCCAGTCGCTGTACCATAAACTGATCCTCGCAGCATTCCGCCACGTTCCAGTGACCAGAGGTCGATACTGAAACGACGATGAGTTGATACGAGTTCGTGCGTAGATTCCGTCGAACAACCTATCGCCGGATCGACCGAGTGAACAAAAGGGCTCGGTTGCGCGCGGCAGTTCCGTGTCTGAAGCGATAGTCAACAAAACACCCCGACTTTTCAGCCGGGGTGCTTGGGGCTATCAGACTGCGAGAGGGGGTGACGTGTTCGACCTCGGTGCCCTCATGGATCGGCAGCTAGCACGCGATCACGGTGTACGTATCAGAGTGCACATAGACCACCGTTACGGACTCTTTCTTCTTGAACGATTGCGAGGCGACATATGTCTGGTAGTCCCTCTTTAGCTTGTCCAAGTCGACGGGCGGCTGCCCCGAGACGTCCACGATCAAGAGGTACCGCACTTTCGCCACATCTTCATGGGTCAGCTTGCGCAGCTCTGAGCGATTCTCGGAAACGGTGTGTCCCTTCGCTTGCCAATTCTTCGTCTTGGTCAGATACACCATTCGCCGCACTGCGAACTCAAGAGCTACACGGTTCGTGTTGCCAATTTCAAAGTCGAGTTGATTGGGCTTCTTTGCCCCCTTCTTGGGCTTCAGCTTCGCCTTGCGCTGGGTGGCGACTCGCGAGTATTTGCGGTCCTGAAGCAAGCAACACAGCGCGAGCTCGAAGTGTTTTTCGGTGTACCCCTTGCGATCGGCGTACTCGTCCGCGGCAGCGCACAACCGCTTGCCAAGCTCGATGACTGTGTCACGCGTTGGGTACTCCGGGGTTGTCGCATTCTTTGCCACAGATGGAGTGTACGACAATGAAGGCAATCACGGACAACGCGGGTCGTAGCGGGACCGTGGACATCTACGTCGCGATGCGCAAGCTCGTGTGCGGGCTCACTGGCGTCGACCTCATGCAGGTCATTGAGCAGACTCGCGCCGAGATGCTCATTCGCGACCCGGTGCGCCTGTGCGACGTGGTGAACGCTGTGTGCAAGCCCGAGACCGACGGCGCCGGAGTTGTTGAGCAGGTTGTACGTGTGTGCTACTCGATTAGCGCTCAGCGGGTGATTCAACTTTGTAACTATCTTTCATCTATCTGCGACTTCGAGAACGACTGAGACGTCGACTCAGCCAACACAGGACCAGCCGGACATACCGACGCGGCGAGCACCCTTCGGATGCGATCACTGGGACTTTGCTGATTAAGACACGGGCGCCACTGACTGCGACTTCGCACTGCAAGTCCTGAGGAGGCCACGGTTTCCTCCGTCAACAGAAGCAACTTGATTGGCTGTCCTCACGTGGATCGGGCCGCACGAGGCACCCTAGATGGTCGCTCGTTCTAGTAGTTGTGTGCGTTGCTACTCCCTGTTTTTTCAACCACTTACGCACGCCATCGCGGATTTCAAGAAATTGATCACCCAAGCACATGGCGATCCCCTGAAAATGCTGTATATTGCGTAGGGTCAGCGAACTGGCCGGAGCGATTTCGCAGTACTACTCGTATGAAGGGTGGCTTCAATGTTGGGGTCTTCGCTAGCGAAGCGCACTGTTTTCTGCCTAGTAATCATCGCACTGAACGGTGCCACGATCGCGAAGGGGGCGTATTTGCTAACGCCTTCGATTGCTGGACAGTCCCAGGCGACTGTGCTTCCAGGGCAATCCTTCACGATTGACCTAACCCTATCGGGACTATCTTCGGACCAGCACGATGCGTGTGAGTTCCTCGTGTCGTTTACTGCGCCGGGCCTCGTTATGACCTCTTACACATGGGGCTCCCCATACTCGATGCAGTTTGATTTGAGTACGCCCGACGATGCACAGTTACCCGTGATGCTTACCCCGGAACTTCTTCAGGGAGGGGTGCATCCCGACGGCATCGTGGATATTTCCTTTTCGAATCTCACCGATAGCGGGCTCTATGGGAGCGGCCTGCTGCTTTCAGTAGGGTTGATGGTGCCAACCGATTGGACGGGACCCGAGGCATTCCAAGTGCAGGTCATCCCTGATCAGTTCACTCGGGGCTTTGTGGGAGTGCCGGTGAGCTCGTCTGGCTTGTTAACAGTCACGGTGCCGGCACCATTCACGCCGGCAGTTGCAGTTGTCGTGGCAGGATGCGCTTTACAACGAAGGCGCCGGGTAGTTTGACGATCTGTCCTGAAGAGTAGAGTTCATGCGCAAAGCACCAACACACGGTTATTCTCTGCACAGCCAGCCGAACATGCCGCAGACCGGCAAATGGCTGGGGCAGCTCCCGCTATCGGTGGCCAAGTTCGTAATGTTGTGTGGAGTCGCACTCCCTCTGTTCAACGGAGTTGCCGCGGGCCAGAATGTACTGCAAAACGCAGACTTCGAGTCAGCTCCGATTTTGTTTGAAGGACAAACCGACGTTCCCCAAGGTGGTTCCAAATGGATAACTACGGCGCCAAACGGGAACGGATACTTGAGTGCAGTAGGTGGCATCCAAGGATGGACCACTCGCTTTGACCAACCCGCAAACAACCACGTAGATGCGGGGCCCAGCCGTGCAAGGGCGGCGTCGGGCTTGCGATCCGTCTTTTCGAATCGTTGGGAGCGACGCTTCTATCAGTCAGCTGGTACAGTGACTGCCGACGCGACCTACAACCTCAGTCTTTCAGTTGGTGCGTTCGGGCCCCGCAAAGCTGGGTATCTTCAGCTCATCGCAGGGGACATTGACATCAACGGGCAGCTCACTCCTGGCAGCATTGTGCTGCGGCAGCGATCTTTTGGCACGGCTGACTGGACCAACTTTGTTCCCGACGTTGTCATCCCAAGCAATGATTGGCAGGCAATTTCGCTCAGTCACACCGTTCCGAACGGCCACTCCGCCGTCGGCATGCCCCTTCTAGTTTCTTTTCATATTGCCAGCGGATGCGTGGGTTCGATGTACTTCGACGCGGCATCACTTCAGCTGGTACTGCCCCCGCCGGACCTCACGACAGAGTTTGTTTCTGGGTTTCCCGACGCTCGGCCTAACGAGTTTATCTCGGTGAGCTGGACAACACGTAATCGCGGGGCGTCGTCTGCAACAGGAACATGGACTGATCGCGTTTACCTATCTGCCGATACGACCTATGACGCAAGCGACGTACAGCTTGGAAACGGCTTTCCACGCTCCGGTCCAATCGAAGTCAACGGTGTGTATCAAACCATCGCGCAGACTACGCTGCCTTCTAGCATCGCGGCAGGCGATTACTATCTGATCGTCCGCAACGACACTGGCAACCAGCTCGCCGAAGGCGCAGGCGAGTCAAACAACACGTTTGTCAGCGCTTCCCGCGTTCGCGTTCTGCCACCGCTGCTGCCCGATTTACGCGTCAGCAATATCACGCCGCCCAACAATGCTGTGCCCGGCTCACTCGCAGAGATCGCGTACACAGTTACCAACGCCGGCGCAGGGGTTGCGACGGGTTCCTGGAACGAGACGCTCTACGGATCGCTCGACGCAACGATCGGCAATGATCTGGCAGGACCAACTACCCGCTTTACAACGACGCTGCAGCCTGGCCAGTCTGTCCAGCGACGGTACAATGTGCAAGTCCCCAACATCCCGATCGGCAACTACTGGCTTGTAGTTTGTGCCGACACTACCGGCGAAGCCCCTGAATCCGACGAAACGAACAACTGCTCAATCGTTCCGGTTTGCTTCAACTGCAACTCGCCCAATCTGCAGGTCACTGGCGTTCAAGCACCTTCTCAGGTCATCGCTGGCGCCTCCACGA
>DATGWV010000095.1:0-16325 GCA_035299305.1 Phycisphaerales bacterium
GGTCGCCGCGACCAACGACGAAGTCGCGAACCGTCTGCGCCGCGCGGGCGACGCAAGCTCACACGGCTGGCCCGAGAGTCTTCGCATCGTGACTGCCGACACCGACGCCGTCATTCGCTGGTGCGACATCGCCCTCGTCAAGAGCGGCACCGTCACGCTGCAGGTGGCCAAGCAGCTCAAGCCGATGGTGATCTTCTACAAGAAGAGCAATCCGCTGCTTTTTCTCATCGCCCGCACCGTGCTCACCACGCGATACTTCGCTCTCCCCAATCTGCTCGCGAACCGCAAAATCATTCCCGAGCTCATTCCCCATTACGGCGGACCCAAGCCCATCGTCGCCCTCGCCGAACGCCTCATCACCGATCCGCTGGAGCGCGACGCGCAGATTGCTGGCATGCAGGAAGTCATCAACAGCTTTGGCGACATGAGCGCGAGTAAAGCCGCCGCCGATGCGATCGAAGAACTCACGCGACCTTGATTGACCCCTCAAACCACAACGCTCCGCACACAAGGCTTGGCCTCACGTGCGGAGCGTGTTGGAAAGGGTCTGTCGTTGTTCGCTTACTCAGCCTTGGCAACCGCCACGGCAGCGGCCTCAAAGGGCCTCACCACACGCGTGGGCTCGTACGAGTTGCCGCGTCCCGTCACCGTTGTCACTTGCTTGTCGCCCGTCGTGTGGCCGCTGCACAGCACGATCGTCGCCGGCTCGCACGTGTTGCGCACCTGCATCCGCTTACGGAATCGCGGCGCATCGGCGGGAATGCGAATCGTCGCCCGCGGCTGAATGTCCTCAAAACGCACAGGCTTCGTCACGGCATCATCCCGCATCGTGTACGCATCATCGATCGGCTCACGCATCTGCAAGTCGCGAGCTTCCACGTGCGTCGGCTGGGCATATGCATCATTCACAAACGTCCGCACGCCCGTGAAGTACCCATGCTCGTACAGCCACTGAACGCGCGCGTTCTCAAAGCGCCGCATCGCGTTGCCCTCAAGCCGCTGCCACGGGCTGATGCCGATCTTCTGCGTGCCCACCTGCACAAGAATGGTCGTGCGATCATGCTTGCTCACGCCAAACGCGGCGGGGCCCGGTTCTTCGCAGTTTTCGCGCCAGTCGCGCGCAGTCGGCCCGGGACCGATGAACACGTTCTCACTTTGCCACACGCGACCATTCGCCCACGCGTGCCCGTGCGGGTCGTTAGTGATGTACGGCGTGCGCAGCGCCTTGCCGCGACCGATGGTGTTGTTGAACCGCACGATGCCCGTCGTGCTCGTCGTCACCGCTGCCTCCGCAACTTTCACCGCAGCGGGCGTGACGGAAATGCCGTACATGGAGCCACTTGCCAAGCTCGTTCCAAGCGTGGTCGCCATTGCAATTGAAGCCAGCATGATGCACCTTTCTTGCCGCGTTCGCATCCCGCGCACGCGCCATGTGTTCCGCGGCGTTCACCGCCGAGCCCGTTCCACGCGCGGGCCCGACAGTGCATGCGCCGCAATTCCAACGCAGGTTGCACCAGCATCGCAGGAAACTTGAGCCATGCAAGCCAAATTGCACCATTTCCTCGGTCAAACGACCGTTTATCCGAGTTATGAGCCATTCTCCAGCCGTCAACCGGCAAATGAGGGGGCAGGGCGTACCGCCTGCACCACTTATCCGGGCGGCAGCAGCCGCTGCTCCGCGCCTGAGTTTTCTAGTTCGCGGTCCAGCAGGTCGCTGTAGCCGCAGTCAATCAGTTCGCCCAGCACCATGCGAAACTGCTCGCGCAGCCACGTGAGATGCTCATGAGCGCGTGCGACGTTGTTCTCTTTGCTCACCAGACTTTCAAACTCGATAAACGTGCCCAGCCGCTCGACCTGGTCGAGATGAATGCGCGTCGGCCCGATGAGCCACAGCTCGCGGGTCTTCTTCACCGTGACCCATACGGGCATCGGCAGACGACCAAATCGCTCCATCGCCTGCTCTTCCGTAAAAAGCGTGAACTTGCTCAGCTTGGGCGCCGCACGATCCGCCCGCTCATAGAAGACATACTCAACCGGCTCCCCCTGAGTCTCGCGTCGCTTCAAGCGAGCCGAAGGCAGCTTGTAGTACGTGTCGGTCTGCGCAAACGACATGATGAACGTCGCGCCGATGGCCTGACAGACCGCTCGCGCCACCGTCAAGTCCCGCAGTTCGGCTTTGAGTTCGACATTGTGCATGGTGGGTTCGGAAAGTCTGACGCGGATGACGAACTGAGCGGACGTAAGACACGGCACTTTATCCCTTCGACGAGCAAGTCGAATCAGGGGGCATCGGGCACTCGCTTGGACGTATCTGGATTGGCACGAGGAATGCCGTGCGGTCAGGACGCGACTTTGCAGAACGCCGGCCCGCAACACTTGCGCCCCCGCCCCCCGCGCCGGGCTGGACAGCCTTGGTATCCTGTGGCTTCACGCACGCGGGAGATTTATGGCCGATCGCAACCTCCAGTCAGACCCGGCGAGTCGGGATCACAAAGCGCAACTGAGCGCCGCGAGCGTGGCCAACATGCTTGCGGGCGATGGCGCGCAAAGCGCAAGCGGCGGTGGTGGGGGCGGGCCGCTCCTGTTTGAGATCTCGACCGAAGTGTGCAATCAGGTCGGCGGCATTTATCAAGTCATCCGCAGCAAAGCGCCGCTCATGGTGCAGCGGTGGGGCGATGGCTACTGCCTGGTCGGCCCTTGGGAAGGCGCGAAGGCTCAGGTCGAGTTCGAAGAGTTGCCCGCAAGCGGCTGGCTCGCCAACGCGCTCGATGAGTTGCGGAGCGCAGGCCTGCACATTCATCACGGGCGGTGGATGGTGCCGGGCCGACCGCGCGTGCTGCTGATTGAACACTGGCAAGGCTGGGAGCGACTCAACGAAGCCAAGTTCCGGCTTTGGACCGATCACGGCATAGACACGCCAGGTGATGATGGCCTCGTCAACTTCGTTGTGAGCTTTGCCGACGCTGTCCGCCGGCTCTTCGAAGTCCTCTGCCGCCACCGCGACAGCGCGGGCGCGGGTTGCAGCGGCCCCATGGTCGCACACTTCCACGAGTGGCTCGCCGGTCCCGCGATTCCCATGATGCGCAAGCAAGGCTTGCCCGTCGCGACCGTCTTCACGACGCACGCGACGATCCTCGGTCGGTACATCGCCGGCGGCATGGACGACTTTTATGACCGTCTGCCGTGGCTCGATCACGATTTCGAAGCCCGCAAGTACAACGTCACCACGCAGCACCGCATCGAGCGAGCGAGCGCACACGGTGCTCACGTCTTCACCACCGTCAGCAGTGTCACGGCGGAAGAGTGCAACTATCTCCTCGGTCGCCCCGTGGACGTCGTGACGCCCAACGGCCTCACGATCAATCTCTACAACGCAGGCCACGAGCAGCAGCGGCTGCACGGCGTGTACAAAGAGCAGATCCACCGCTTCACGATGGGGCATTTCTTCCCCAGCTATCAGTTCGACCTCGACAACACCGTGTACATCTTCACGAGTGGACGCTTCGAGCCGCGCAACAAGGGATTTGATCTCTGCCTCGAAGCCATGGCGCGACTGAACGCGGAACTCAAGAATCAGCGCATCAACAAGAACGTCGTCTTCTTCATCATCACCAAGCGAGCGACGCACAGCATCAATCCGCTCTCATTCGAGAAGCGCGGCATCCTCAACGACCTTGACGAAGTGTGCGAAAAGATCAGCGAAGGCGTCGCTGAGCGGCTGTTCAAGCGGGCCGCGGGTGGCGGACCTCTAAAGCTCGACGACCTCGTTGAAGAGTATTGGATGCTCCGCTATCGCCGAGCGCAAAGCGCGTTTAAGCACCACGGTCTGCCCATGGTCGTCACGCACTTGCTGCAGGACGAAGACAAGGACCCCGTGCTCAGCTACATCCGCAACCTGCAGTTGTTCAATCGCGCCGACGATCCCGTGAAAGTCGTTTACCACCCCGACTTCATCACGCCCACCAACCGCCTGTGGAGCATGGACTACGACCAGTTCGTCCGCGGCACGCACCTGGGACTCTTCCCCAGCATGTACGAGCCGTGGGGCTACACGCCCCTCGAATGCGCCGCCATGGGCATTCCCAGCGTCACCAGTGACACCGCAGGCTTCGGCCGATTCGTGCAGGAAACCTACGCCGACCCTGATCGTGGCGGCATGTACGTGCTCAAGCGCCGTGGCCGCAGCTATCACGACGCCGCGGCGGATCTGTGCAAGATGCTGGTGGACTTCTGCCGCATGGAACGCCGCGATCGCATCGCACTGCGCAACGAAGTGGACAAACGCAGCTGGGACTTCGACTGGACACGCCTTGGCCGCGCGTATCACACCACGCACGAACTCGCCATCGCCCGCATTCGCGCCGAGCAGAGCCTCAGCGCTCAAGGCGGCAAAGCCAGCGGCCTCGCGAGTCTTGGTGCAGTCACGGCGGATGACCTCTCGAAGATGAACGCTGGCCAGAACAGCGCGGCCATCGCCAAAGTGACCGAAGACGTGAAACTGCCCAGCGGCGAAGGGGCGCGGGCGTGAGCAGCGCGGACAAGAAGCCCCATGTCCAACTCTTCACCGACGGCGCCTGCTCCGGCAACCCCGGACCGGGCGGCTGGGCGTACATCCTGAAGCACCCCGCGAGCGGCAGCGTGCGCGAGCAGAGCGGCGCGGAACGCGAGACGACCAACAACCGCATGGAACTGCAGGCCGTCATCGAAGGCCTGCGTGCGCTGAAACGCCCGACCTTCGTCGACCTCACCAGCGACAGTCAGTACGTGCTCAAAGGGCTCGACGAATGGATCGACGGCTGGAAACGCCGCGGCTGGAAGACTGCCGACAAGAAGCCAGTGAAGAACCAAGACCTCTGGGAAACGCTCGACCTGCTGCGAGCCGAGCACGAGATCAGGTTTCACTGGATCAAAGGCCACAACATGCACCCCGAGAACGAACGCTGCGACGCATTGGCAGTGGAGGCGTATCGCAAGCTGACGCAGAAGTGAGCCGAATCGCGTCAATCGGTCGCGAAGTACGACCAAAGAAAAAGCCCCGCTCATCGCGGGGCTTCACTTGGTTTCTCGATCCTGCTTCTCAGTTGAACGCCATCGCAGCCATCTGCTCACGCGGCTTGCTGCCGCCGCCTGAGTTGTTCTGGGCTTCGGCTTCCGCCAGAGCGGCTTCGACCGCCGCCAGTGCGTCCTTGTTCCCAAGGAAATGCGCTTCCAGTTGGAGACGGATTTTCTCCATCGCCTTATTCTGGATCTGGCGAACGCGTTCCTTGGTCACGCCGATGATCTGACCGACTTGCTCCAGCGTCATGGGCTTCTCGATCTCGCCCGACTCGAGGCCGAAGCGGTGCTCGATGACGGTGCGTTCGACATCGCTCAGGTCGGCACGGTTCTCCGTGACGATCCGGCGAACTTCGTCGGCCGCGTCCTTCTCGAAGCTGGTGCGCTTGATCTCGAGATAGTTGCTGCGCTCGAGCTTGGGGTCAAAGTCCGTGGGGAAGCGCTGGCGGTACTTGCTGAGCTTCATGCCCTGCCGGCTGAATGCTTTCAGAATCGCTCGGCAGGCGTACGTGCTGAACTTATAGCCACGACCCGCGTCGAACTTGTCGACGGCGCGGAGCAGGGCCATGTTGCCTTCGCTGACAAGGTCAGCAAAGTCAACTTCGCTCATACGCGTGCGCTTGGCCATCGCAAGCACGAGCGCGAGGTTCGTCTCGGCGATCTGCTCGCGGATGTAGTCGGCCTTGCGGAACCACTTCAGGACAATGTCAGCCTGCTCGGGCGTGGGCTGCTTGCTTTCGCTCGCCCAGACTTCCTGCTGCACCTTCCAGATGCAATGGCGGGCGTAGTTGAAGCAATGGAACAGGATGCGTTCCTGAGCACCGGTCAGAATGACCTGCTGCGCACTCTTGACCGTGCGGCCACGTGCGGCGGACAGATCGTCCATCACGGGGTGATACCACGTGGTGTCGGGCTTGGGAACCTTGTCGTAGTCGGCGTAGATCTTCGCTTCCGCGTCGTCTTCTTCGAACACGGGGCTGGGAATGAAATCCTGTTCCTGGCTCATGATCTGAGCAAGCAGGCGTTCATCTTCCTGCGACAGCCGACGCTTGACCGCAGGGCGCGCAGTGCGAGTGCCCGCCGCTTCGGGAGCGGCGGCACCGACCACGGCCTTGGTCCGGCGACGGACCTGGTCGAGGGGGCTGATGGTGCGTTTGGTCGTGCTCTGTCGCATGGGAACTTTCCTTGCCGGCCTTGGCTGGAAACAGGGGTTTGAAGGTCACCCGAAGTCGCCGATTTGGGATCGTGTCTTACGATCTCGAAACCGGTTTAGATTGTGTGAAAAAGAACGGAACTGAAAAACTGATCGAATCCTGCATTCAGGGGGCGTTGGTGCCAGCGACGACCGCCGTACCGACGCCCGCATCGTGCCTTCACGACGCGCCAGCCGGAAGCGGTTGTTCACCGCTGGACGACTGACGTTTCGCAAACCAAACCTGCCGCTCCGGATTTCTCCGCGATGGCCGATGGAATCTCCCGGGCTGGCCACATCTGGCCTGTCCGTGCGTTGGAAGCCCACACTTGACAATCGGTTACGCGATTTACGCTCCGGGCTGCGATTGGTTCGCGCTCCGTCAAAATTCCCGCGTGACGCCAAGGGTGAGATACGCTCAAAACCGCCTGTGGGTTGCGATGTGCCATGCACATTCGCGTCCCAAAGTTAGTGGGTGCTCGTCTTCCTTGACCGCGACCTCGAGCAATCCTTGCCCGAGAACGAATTCTCTGGTAGAGCCCCTCGGCCAACCACCACGACGTACGGTGCTGAGTGCGCCGCAAGTCGGCACAGAATACAACCTTTACGCGATCTTGCCAAGGGGCTTGCGCTCTTTTCAACAGGCAAACCACAAGGTTTTTGCGCGTGTGCGGGCGATTCACCAGATTACAGTCCCCGATTGGCGTGGTTTTGCCCTGCGCCGCGCACCCTCTACCATCACGCGTCCTCTTCGCTGCGGCGAGTTGTTCGCGGCACACCCTGTTTTTTCGGAGCTGACCATGCCCCTGACTCTCCCCAACCTGCCCTACGCACCCGAAGCTCTCGAGCCGCACGTTGACACGGCGACGATGAACATCCACCACGGCAAGCACCACAACGCTTATGTGACCAACGCCAACAAGGCTCTCGAAGGCACCCCCTTCGCCGACAAAGATGCGATCTGGCTGATCACCCACCTCGACAGCCTGCCTGCCGACAAGGTCGGCCCCGTGCGCAATAACGCGGGCGGCCACGTCAATCACAGCATGTTCTGGCAAGTCATGGCTCCCGCCGGCAAGGGCGGCGGCGGCTCGCCCAGCGGTGCGCTTGCCGAAGCGATCAACAAGGCCTTCGGCTCGTTTGACGCTTTCAAGGAGAAGTTCGCCAACGCCGGCGCGACGCGTTTCGGCAGCGGTTGGGCGTGGCTGTGCGTCAACAAGGACAAGAACCTCGAAGTCTGCAGCACCGCCAACCAAGACAACCCGATGATGGGCAAGGACATCGCCGGCTGCGGCGGCGCGCCCATCCTGGGCTGCGACGTGTGGGAGCACGCGTATTACCTGAAGTACCAGAATCGCCGCCCCGACTACATGGCCGCGTGGTGGAACGTCGTGAACTGGGCCAAGGTCGCCGAAAACTACGCGCACGCGCTCGCGGGCAACGCGTGGTACGAAGTGAAGAAGACCGCCGACGGCAAGTTCATGTTCAACCTCAAGGGCGGCAACAACGAAGTCGTCCTCACGAGCGAAACCTACAACGACCTCGCAAGCTGCAACGCTGGTATCGACAGCGTCCGTAAGAACGCCCAGGACACCGCCCGCTTCGACGTCAAGACCGCGAGCAACGGCCAGGCCTACTTCGTCCTGACCGCCAGCAACGGCCAGACCGTTGGCAAGAGCGAGATGTACTCCTCGCCCGCGGCGATGGAGAAGGGCATCCAAGCCGTCCAACGCGCAAGCGGCAGCAACTGGGTCGAAACCGTCTAACTGGGCCAATTCGCGCAAACTACTCACCGATCCGTTGCTCTGCACGGATCGGTGTTTTCTTTGGTTGAGTCGCAGCACTTACAGACCGCAAATCACTGAAGTTGCGCCGCCCCGCGACTATGCTTCTACATGCATCGCAAAGTCTTCCTCACCGCCTTCCTCGCCGCTCCGATTCTGGTTGTGGCGTTGCTGTGTTTCATCATCGCTGACTCGCTGACGAACAAGAACATCCACAAGATGCCGCCGGTCGGCGCGGGCGCGGGGGATACGGGCGGAGCCAACGCGATCGGCGAAATGATCAAGGCGCGGGTCGAAGCCACGCCGGTTGTGACGCACGTGAATGGTCACGCAGCGGAAGCGACCGCCGATGACGCGAAGCTCGTCGATCCCGTGACGCTCGAGCAGGGCTTCATCATCGTCGTCGAAGATAAGGCCAAGCTCGCGACTGCCTCCAGCCCCATCTACATCGCCGGTAACTTCAACGGCTGGAATCCTGCCGATCCTGCGTACAAGCTGACGCCCCAGAGCGACATGCGCTGGCGCATCGAGATGAAGAAGCCGGTCAGCAAGGGTAACGTCAACGAGCCGATCAAGTTCAAGTTCACGCGCGGCGGCTGGGAATACGAAGAACTCAAGGACGACATGAGCGTGCCCACGGATCGCACGCTGCCCAAGGTCGACATCAGCAAAGTGAAGCCGGGCGAACTCCCGCAGATTGAATTGTCGGTGAGCAAGTGGGGCGACATGCGTCCCGAGTACGGCCAGAAGAAGAGTAACGATCCCTATCGCGCCATCAACGCGACTGGCACCGTGAAGCGCCTCCAAGTGCGCGGCGGCGCGGGCGCAGCGGCGGGCCAGCCGCGTGATCTGCTCGTGTGGCTGCCCGAGGGCTACGACGCTCCCACCAACAAGAACAAACGCTACCCCGTGCTCTACCTGCACGATGGTCAGAACATCTTTGACTTCACGCCGCCCACGCCCGGGGAGTGGAAGGCGGACGAAACGGCGACCGAACTCATCAAGGCGGGCAAGGTCGAGCCCATGATCATCGTCGCGATTCCGCACAGCGGCACGACGCGCACGCTCGAATACATGCCGCCCCTGGGCGCCGACGGCAAGGGCTCCCACAAGCTGCTTGAAGGCAAGCTGCCCGAAGGCAAGGTCCATGTGGATTGGCTCGTGAGCGAAGTGATGCCGCGTGTGAACAGCGTCTTCCGCACGAGCACGAAGCGCGAAGACACGGCGATCGGCGGCGCGAGCATGGGCGGACTTATCAGCCTGTACGCGGCAGCGTACAAGCCCGATCTGTTTGGAAAAGTGCTCGCCGAGAGCCCTGCGGTTCACATGGCAGGTGTCGATCTCTGGCAAGGCGCGGCCTTCAGCGCGACGCGCTGGCCTGACAAGGTTTTCATGGCTGTCGGCAGCAAAGAAGGCTACGACAGCGAGCGTCTCAGCTCGACCTTCGTTGAAGGTGTCAAGCGGTTCGACGCGTGGCTTACGAGCAAAGGCATGAGCGAAAGCAGCAAGGTGTTCGTGCTCGAAGAAGGCGCAGTGCACAACGAAGACGCTTGGGCCAAGCGCTTCCCGCAGGCGCTGGAATTCCTGTTCCCGGCGAAGAAGTAACGAACGCGTTGGAGCAATGAAACCACGAAAGCGGAGCTGCAGAGCTCCGCTTTTTCTTTGACACTGCGCACTACTGAGGCGCGATCCTGCGGACCTCACGTACCCACGTCAAGGCACGATGCCAGTTGGTGCGTTCTGGAACGTCACAGGTCGGCACCATCGCTCGATAGCACGCGGCCCAACCGCCGTGGTGTGCGGTGCATTGCACGCGGGGTGCGGACCCGTGTGGTTCATCGCATCCGCGACGCGAACACCGGTCGGTACGCCGTTGAAAACAACACGGCCCGCTGCGGCCGACGCCCGTGCGACGAGTTCCGGCCATAGCTCGTCATGATCAGCTTCATCCGCGATGAGCGTTGCCGTCAAGGACGGTGGAAACAACCGAGGATTCGCGAGCACACGGCGAAGCGTGTCCCCCGTGACGATGACTGCGGGCCCAAACATCTCCTGCCACGCCGGGGCGTGACACATGGTGGACCATGGCGCATGCAGCGCGACAGCCGGCGTGAAGTGCGAGTCACGTTGCACCGTCGTCGCACGTGATGTGTGTGTGATTCCCGGAAGCGCAGCAACTTCATCGAGCGATGCAAAGAACCCGCTCGCGACCCGCGGCGAAAGCAATCGACGCGGCGGCGCGGCTGCAATCAGTCTCGCAAACGCGTCGTAGAACTTTGTTGTGTTCGCACTCGTTTCGTCAACCTCTTCGCACACGATAACGCCCGGAGCCGTGCATTGCTGCCCGTGACGCGTGAGAAGCGAGTTTGCAAGATCACGCGTGATCTGATCAAAACGACTCGCAAACGCACGCGCACGGGTCACAATGACGTTACAACTGCCCATCTCAGCAAAGACTGGAATCGGGTCCGGATAGCCCAACGCATGCACGCGTTTGCGTGCAAGCTCGTCAATCGCCAGACCGCCCGCCGTACTGCCCGTGAAGCCGATTGCGCGTGTGACTGGATGCTGAATGAGCGCAGTGGCAGCCGCGTTGTGGGGTTCGCTATCGCGAAGATACAGCAGAGGCGCACCAGCATCGCTTGCGAGAGCCGCGAGCAGTTGTCCCGTCTTCGGATGTGCGAGATGCTCCTTCACGACGACAGGACAACCCGCCGCGAGGGCGCTCGCCGTATCGCCGCCGCACACGCCGTACGCAAGCGGAAAGTTCGAGGCTCCGAACACCGCGACCAGCCCGAGAGGCACAAGCCGCGACTGAAGCGAGTGCGCCGGCCCAATTGCAGGGGTGCCTGCGCCGTCGACCTGAGCACGAAATGTCGCAGGGTCTTGCGTGCGCTCGGCAAACAGCCGCAGCGTCGCCGTCATGCGCGTGAACTCGGGCGTGAGTTCATCGATTGTCAGTGCCGTTTCATTGCTCGCGGTCGTCAGGATGCTCGCGCGAGCTGCCTCCAGCGTCTCAGCCAGCGTCGTCAGCATGCGGGCCCGAGTCGCGGCGTCACGCAAGTCAATCGCAGCCAACTCTGCGAGGCGCGCGTCGAGGTCGGCAAGCGTGATGATGGTGGGGCAAGTGTCCATGATCAGATGCGGCTAGCCTTTGGGCATGCTGGCGAGAACGCAATCGTATTTGCTGCAAGGTATCGACGCACTCGCGTGCGAAGTAGAAGTTGACTTTAATGAAAAGGTGACGCTCAATGAGAGCAAGAGCGTCGTGGTGGGGCTGGCTGATACAGCCGTGAAGGAGTCATTAGAACGCGTCAAGGCCGCGCTCGTGAACAGTGGCTATGTCGTGCCGAACGGACGTGTCCTCGTGAACCTCGCGCCGGCAAATCTCAAGAAGGAAGGGTCGACCTACGACCTTCCCATCGCGATGGGTCTGCTTGCGGTGCAAGGCGTGATGAGCGTCGATGGCGGTGTGCCCTTCGGCGGCAAACGCACGTACGTGCCGCCCGGACAAGAGCCGCGAAGCGAGCAGGAACCGCTCGATGTCCGGCGTTTCTGCATCGCGGGAGAACTTGCGCTTGATGGACGTGTTCGGCCGGTGCGCGGCGTGATCGCGATGGCCGCGCTCGCGAAACAACGCGGCATGCAGGGCGTGATTGTCCCTGCGGAGAACGCGAACGAAGCTGCCGCCGTCGGCGGGCTGGACGTTTACGGCGTTCGAACGCTCGTGGAAGTGGTGGGGCTGGTCACAGGTCAACTGCCCATGGAGCCCATGCCCGCGATTGATCTCGGCGGCTTGCTCAGCAGCGTCAAGCCCAGCGTTGATTTCGGCGACGTTCGCGGCCAGGAAGGCGTCAAGCGCGCAGTTGTGATCGCTGCGGCAGGCGGCCACAACCTCCCCATGCTTGGACCGCCTGGCAGTGGCAAGACGATGATGGCCAAGGCACTGCCGGGCGTTCTGCCGGCACTGAGCCCCGAAGAAGCTGTTGAAATCACAAGGATCTACAGCGCCGCCGGACAACTGCCCAGCGGACTCGGACTGGTCACGCAGCGACCCGTGCGCAGCCCGCACCACAGCGCCAGTCTGCCCGCGCTGGTGGGCGGCGGCATGATTCCTCGCCCGGGAGAGATGAGCCTCGCGCACAAGGGCGTGCTGTTTCTCGACGAGCTTCCCGAGTTTGATCGCGACGTGCTGGAAAGCTTGCGCCAGCCGCTTGAAGAGCACAGCGTGCTGGTCGCGCGAGCGCACAGCAGCTTGCGCTTCCCGGCAGATGTCATGCTTGTCGCGGCCATGAATCCGACACCCAAGGGCGATCTCGCGCCGGGTGAAGTTGGCAAGCGTGCAATGGAGCGATATCTCGAAAAGCTGAGCGGCCCGCTGCTCGACCGCATCGACATGCACGTCGAAGCGCCTGCAGTTCCGTGGAAGGAACTCAGCGCGGGCATGCGAGGCGGCAGCGATACCCCAAAGGGTGCGACGACGCAGCAGATGCGTGACATGGTCATGGGCGCGCGTGCAAAGGCTCGCAAGCGGCAGGGCGACACTCCCAACGCGCGGCTCAGCGGCAAGCAACTGGATCAGTTTGCGACCATCGACACGAAAGCGCAGGGACTTCTCGGACAAGCGATGACCGAACTGGGCCTCTCCGCGCGTGCTTACGACAAAATTCGCCGCGTGTCGCGCAGCATCGCCGATTTGGAAGACTGCGACACCATCACAACTCATCACGTGGCCGAAGCGATTCAGTATCGTCTGCTTGATCGCAAGGTCTAGCGATCATCGTTTGCTCTTCAACCACGCATGCAGCTTCTTCGCGGGCCATGTGTTGATGCAGTGGTCCTTGGTGAGCCAGCCGCGCCGCGCGGTCATGACGCCGAATCGCAGGTTGTCGTAATCAGTCGGTGCGTGAACGTCGCAGTTGATCGCGATGAGTGAACCGGCATTGACCGCTTGTCGCACGTGTGTGTCGCGCAGGTCCAGCCGCATCCAGTGTGCGTTGATCTCCAGAGCGACGTTGTGCTGGTTCGCCGCTGCAATCAACTCAGCCATGTCAGGCGAAAGCCCCGCTCGCCGCGCGACGAGCCGGCCGGTTGGATGCCCCAGAATGTGTACAAGCGGATGCGCGATGGCCTTGAGCAGCCGCGCAGTCGCTGCGGCGGGTTCCTGCGTCAACGCCGCATGCGGGCTCGCGACGACGACATCGAGCTGCGCGAGCAGATCGTCTTTGTAGTCCAGCGAACCATCCGCGAGAATGTCAACTTCACTGCCAGCGAGCACCGTGATGCCCAGCTCCTTGTGCAGCTTCTCGTGTACCGCGTGCACATCGTCAATGTGCTTGCGCAGTCGATCAGGCTTGAGGCCACCGGCGATCGTGCTGCTCTGGCTGTGATCAGTCACGGCGATGGTGTGAAAGCCGCGTGCGTGCGCCATGCGTGCAAGCTGCTCAATCGTGAGCGATCCGTCGCTCGCAGTGGTGTGAGCGTGCAGTTCCGCCTTGATGTCATCAAGCGTGACCAACTCCACCGGCGTTTTCACATCAAACTCGCCGCGATCTTCGCGTTGCTCAGGCTGCGGGAACGCGATGCCGAGTGCTTTGTAGATGCCAGCTTCATCCTCGCCCGCGACAGCCGCAGGTAAGTCCGTGCCGTCTTCCACTTTGCCCTTGGGATGATGCTTCTTCCACGTTGCGTCGTCGAAAAGCCCCCATTCGTTCAGCGTGAGCCCCTTGTCCTGCGCGATGCCCCGCAATCGCACGTTGTGATCCTTGCTGCCCGTGAAGTACTGCAACGCCGCACCAAAGCTCCGCAGCGGCACGACGCGAATGTCCGTCTGAATCGTCGGTCCTTTGTTCGCGCTGTTGTCGGGCTTGGGCTCGCCGCCATCATCGCTGCCCCAGCGTGTGCCAGATGTATCCATCAGCACGCGCAGGCTCGCGCGCGTGATGCCTGACGAAATGACCTGCGTCACGCCGGGCAGTGCGCACGCGAGATCGATCAGTGCTTGTGCGTCGGCCTCTTTCCCGGATTTCAGCGCGATGAGAATGTCAAGATCGCCGACAGTCTCCTTGCCGCGGCGCAGGCTGCCCGCTGGCTCAATTTTCGCCACGCTCTTGTGCTTCCCAAGTTGCCCGACGATGCGCTGCGCAACTTCCCACGCCGGTCCGAGTCTGTGACGCTGAGCGGTATCCGCCGCCATCGCAATCGCTTCATTGATTTTCGCAATCGCCTTGTCACCCATGCGAGGCAGCGTCTTCAGCGACCCGTCCGCGATTGCGGTCTTCAGCTTGTCGATGGAATCAACCCCCAACGTTTGCCACATCGCGCGCGCGGTCTTGGGTCCGAGCCCGGGTAACGCAAGTATGTCGCGCAGCCCCGCCGGCACTTTTGCCATGAGGTCTTCGTACTCAGCGATCGTGCCCGTATTGACACACTCAATGATTTTGTCGGCGGTCTTAGGGCCAATGCCATCGAGCGCAAGCAGCGCTTCGCGGTTCTTTGCAAGCGTTGCAACATCTTCCGCAAGACCCGAGACGGCCCGGGCTGCGCGGTTGTGCGCGTTGACGCGAAAGCCATCTTCCCCCAGCAGTTCCATCATCTGCGCGATGGCTTCAAGTTTGCCTGCCACCTGTTCATTGGTGCTCATGGATGAGGGTAGTGGCGAATTGTGGATGAGCGAGGCGTTGAGCCGATATCGCCTTCATGCCGGAAAGCCGCGCTCCATCGCATATCAGTTCGCTCGCGACATCCCTGGTGTCGTCTTTGCCTTCCTCAGAGATCGAAGCCAAACCCGCGCCGGTGCCCGCACGCCCCGCGATGCGCGTGGTCGAAGTGCTCGCGCCCGACTCATGGCGCACGCCCCGCCTCAACATTCGCCCCATGCTCCTCAGCGATCGCGAGCAGATGATCGCGTTGCTCTCTGCAAACCGCGCGTATCTCTCTCGCGGCTTGAACGTGCAGAGCGAAAGCGAAAGCGACGCCGCGTGCTTTGAGCGACTGCTCTCGAGTTCTCGCGCGGGCGAAGCAACGGGCATGTGCGTGCGTCGCGTCTGCACATTGCCGCAAGGCACTATCGTCGGCATGGTGCATCTGCTGGGGCTTGAGATGGGACTGACACCGCACGCCGATGTGGGCTGGTGGATCGCCCAGCCGTATGCCGGCAACGGTCTCGCGACCGAAGCCGTCGCTGCCTTGGCGGAGTATGGCTTGACGGATCGCCCCAAGGGCATGGGTTTGTTCCACATCGAGGCGGCGATCACCACGGCAAACACCGCGAGCCAGCGCGTCGCCGCCGCGACGGGTTTCCGAAAACTCGATGGCGTGACCACATCGATACAAGTGGGGGAGACATGGATGACCCACGAAATCTGGCGGCGTGATGCACAGTGATCACATGCCGCAGCGACATGTCGCGGGCTTACCATCGGTCCATGACTCCTTTCGCAACGCGTACCGAATCACTTTTCAAGCAACTTCGCGCTGATGGGCTGTGGAAGCAGCTGCAGACCATTGAGGGGCCGATGGATGCGGAGATCACGCTGGTGCGTGATGGGCGCGAGCAGAAGGTGCTGTGCTTCTGCAGCAACAACTACCTGGGGCTGGCGAATCATCCGGAAGTGGTGGAAGCGGGCGCGAAGGCGCTGCGTGATTACGGCGCGGGGACGGCGAGCGTGCGGTTTATCTGCGGCACGTTCGGGCCGCACTGGGAGCTGGAGAAGACCATCGCGCGGTACATGGGGACCGAGGCGTCGTACACGTTTGTGAGCGCGTGGACGGCGAATGAAGCGGTGTTTCCGACGCTGTGCGAGCCCGGCGACATCATCATCAGCGATGAACTCAACCACGCGTGCATCATCGACAGCATTCGCCTGGCGACGACCATCAAGAAGGGCGTGCACAAGGCGGTGTATCGCAACAACGTGCTGGAAGGTGAGAAGAGTTTGCGGGCTGCGCTCGAAGCGGCGAAGGCCAACAAGGAAGTGACCGGGCAGATCTGGGTGGTGACTGATGGTGTGTTTAGCATGGAGGGAAGCATCGCGGATTTGCCTGCGATGCGCAAGCTGTGCGATGCGTACAACGCGATGCTGGTGGTGGACGACAGCCACGGCCACGGCGTGATGGGCAAGCTGGGGCGCGGGACGCATGAGCACTGGGGCATGATCAACGGCGGCTCGCACGCCGGCCGCGTGGACTTGTTCACGGGCACGCTGGGCAAGGCGCTGGGCGGCGGCGCGGGCGGGTTTGTGGCGGGCAGTCAGCAGGCCATTGACCTCATCATCCAGCGCGGGCGGCCCACG
>DATGWV010000096.1:0-8730 GCA_035299305.1 Phycisphaerales bacterium
GCCACTTGCCCACCAGCGGATCCATCGACTTCAGAGCCGCGTCGCGATAGTTCTGATACCACTCGTTGGGCGCAAGACTCTTCGCAGGCGGCCCCAGCCGACGATTGACATCGACGCTCCGCCGACTCCAACTCTTCCCAAACACCGCCGCGAACTTGATCAGCTTGTGATACGTGCTGCCAATGCCGAAATTCCAGCCCATCCACAGCTTGTGCTCGTGGCCCGTCGGAATCGCGCTGCCGAAATTCCACTCGCCCAGATCAAGCCCCAGCATGCCGCACACGTAATCCGCCACGGCGTATCCGCCCACATACGGCTTGCGATACTCCTCAAAGTCCACCATCACCGTGCGCTTCAAATAGCGATCCAGATACGGCATCACGCCAAAGTGCGGCGAACTCGTCGGCGCATACCAGTCCAAGAACACCAGCTTGGGCCGGTCTGCCTGCTCATACACGCGCCGAAATCCATCGATCACATCTTCCGCACTATGCCGCCACGTGGGCTGCACAATGACCAGCCCTGGCTTGTGCTTCGCCACCATTGCCTGCAGATCGCGTGGATGCGGAATCTCAACAAGCTGCGATGTGATGCCCAGCCGCGACTTCAGCTCGCTCGCATGCAGCGAAAAACCCTGCGCGTGCGTCGTCGCGATCGCTTCCGTCTTCTCACCGATATTGACAATCAGAACGTGCATCCGGTCATCATGCTCTCTGCAATGCCGGCACGTTCTTGGGGCTCGGCGAAGACAACGAAATCAGCCCCTCCAGGCTCCGCCGAACATCGGCCACGAAGCCGCCGCGAGTGTAGTAATCGCCCAGCACCCGGCTGGCGTTCGCCGCAATTCGCGCCGATTCCGCCGGCTCCGCCAGACAACGCTCAATCACCTCAATGAGATCAGAGAAATCCCACTTGACCGGCACATATGTCTCGTTCGCGACAAACACATTCGGGCTCGTCGCCACGTGTTCCATCGACGGTTTGATTAGCAGGCATCCGCACGCCACCGCTTCATAGTCGCGGAAGCACACTTCGCCCCAGCCAAACGGGCTGAACACAACCTTGCTCCGCAGCATCTCCCACAGATACACGCGCCGATTCACCCGCCCCGTCGCCGTGCAGCGATACTTGATCTGCAGCGGATCCAGCGCCGCCTGCGACGCTCGCCGATACATGCCGTACCACGTATCGCTCGGCGCATCCCCGCGCGGCAGCGCAATCCGCCGATTCACATCAATCGCCCGGCTCGCAAACTCTCGCCCCAGCATGCCCGCCGGTTTTAGCAGCCGCTCAAAGTCCCGGCTGATGCCGAAATTCCAGCACGGCACAATCTTGTGTACCTGCGACATATCCACCGCCGACCCGAAGTGCCAGCCTTCCAAATCGCACTTGAGCACGCGCGCCGCATGGTCGCTGAGCACATGCCCGCCCTGCCACGCCTTTGCATAGTCCGCCGGATCGCGCAGCGCCTTGGTCTTCAAGTAACGATCCACCAGCCCCAGCACCGCAAAGTGCGGCGAGCTCGTCGGGTCATACGTGTCCAGGTACACCAGCTTCGGACAATCCGGCTGCGATCGCAGATGCCGCAGCAGCTCAATCACCCGCTCCACCGGCTCCGACCAATTGGGCACGATGATCGCCACATCCGTGCGATACAGCGTCACCGCGTGCGGCACAAAATCCAGTTGCGGCACTTCCACCGTGTCCGCGATGATCCCAAGCTCCCGGCGCATGTCGCCACCAAACCGGCGGAAACCTTCCAGTTGCATATTCACAACCGCCCCGCGATTGCGACCCACCGATATCACCAACACGTGCTTCAAGCAACCGGCTCCACACGCGACGCATCCGTTCGCCCGCCTTCCAGCGTATTGACGCGACCGCCTGAGATACAGCACTTTCGGCAAACAATTCCGACCCGCATCGCGCCAGCGTCCCGATGGCGCTGGCCGGTTGTTATCGGTTCGGTTCCACCCGCCCACATCCTACTCATGCGACCGCGCCCCCGGACCCGGCATCCAATCTGCGATGACCGCCGATCCGGACATCCTGGTCACATTGACGACAGCCCGCACCGAGTTTGAGGGCGCGAATCTCGTCAACGTCTTGCAAGCTGCGGGCATCCCCGCCCGGGTCTTCGCCACCACCGCCAACACCATGCAGTGGGAAGCCGGCTACACCGATCCCATCAAGGTCCAGGTCCGCCGCGCCGATCTCACGCGCGCCGCCGAAGCCATCCGCCGCAATCGCCAGGACTCCGTCGATCTCGATTGGGATGAAGTCGATGTGGGCCAGTTCGAAGATGTCGCGCCCGAAGCTCGCCCGTTCTTCTCGTTTGGCGTCCAGCGCGCCCGGCGTCGCCGTCGCATGCTGATTGCATCCGCAGGCTTCGCGCTCATCTCCTGCGGTTTCATGCTCTCCATGATGGGCCCGCGCTACGCCTTCGCCCTCTCCGTGGTCGCCATCATGCTCGTCCTCGCCGCGTGGTTCCGCAGCAAGAGCAAGTAGTCGCCACAGTCGCACGTACTTGGTATACTGCCGCCGCAGCGAGCGTCCGTCGGCGGCCGTCTTCGTGCTTGGGGGCTATGCCGACACATCCGGAGTTCCCGATGCGCGACCCTCGTCTTGACAAACTCGCCAACGTCCTCGTCAACTACTCGACCCGCGTCAAGAAGGGCGACGTCGTCGGCATCCTCGCCGACCCCATCGCGATGCCCATGGTCGAAGCCCTCTACGAAGCCGCGCTCAAGGCCGGCGGCCTGCCCTTTTACGTCCCCCGCAGTGAGTCACTCCAAGAACTCCTCGTCGCGCACGGCACCGACGAACAGATCGCCACACCCCCCGTGCTCATGAGTGACTACATCGAGCGCGTCGATGTCTCCATCGGCCTGTGGGTCGAACTCAACAGCCGCTTCCTCTCGCAATACGACTCGCGCAAAGCCGCCTTGCTGCAACAGGCACGCCGCCCCTTCTTCAAACGCTTCATGGCTCGCGAAGCCGACGAATCACTGCGCTGGGTCGGCACGCAGTTCCCCACGCACGGCTGCGCTCAAGACGCCGGTATGAGCGTCACGCAATTCGAAGACTTCATCTTCAGCGCGGGCCTGCTCGACTTGCCCGACCCCGCCGCCGCGTGGCGACAAGTCGAAGCGCGCCAGCAGCGCGTCTGCGACTGGCTCCAGCAGCGCAAGCACCTCCGCTTCTTCGTGCCCCCCAGCGACGGCAACGACGGCACCGACCTGCGCGTCAGCGTCGACGGCGCGACATGGATCAACTGCTGCGGCCAGAGCAACTTCCCCGATGGCGAAGTCTTCGCAGGTCCGCAGGGCGTCGAAGGCCACGTCAACTACACCTTCCCCGCCGTCTACCAGGGCCACGAAGTCGAAGGCGTCCGCCTCGCGTTCAAGGGTGGCCGCGTCGTCGACGCCAGCGCACATCGCGGCGAAGACTTCCTCATCAAAATGCTCGACCAAGACCCCGGCGCACGCAACCTGGGCGAAATCGCCATCGGCACCAACTACGGCATCAAGCGCTTCATGAAGAACACGCTCTTTGACGAAAAAATCGGCGGCACCTTCCACGCGGCAGTGGGGGCCGGCTACCCCAAGAGCGGCAATCACAACGAAAGCGGCCTGCACTGGGACATGGTCTGCGACATGCGCCCCCGCACCCTCGCCAACGGCCAACAACTCACCGGCGCAACCATCGAAGCCGACGGCGAAATCTTCCACCGCGACGGCAAATTCCTTAACGCTACCTGGCCCCACTAACCCCTAAGAACCCAAGGGCGCAAGCCCTTGCCTTCCCCGTTCTCTGTTCTCTGTTCTCCGCTCTCTTTACCCCACCCCTCACTTCCGCGGCACTTCCACCCAGCAATTCTCCGCGTGCCGCACAATCGCCCCGGTGGTTTGATAAATGACCTGCTCCGCGATGTTCGTACAGTGATCCGCGATCACTTCGCACATGCTCGCCGTTTCATGCAGATGGAACGCAAACTCGACGGAGTACTTCCCCTTCGCCACCTGCTGCTCCGCCTCGCGCAGTAGCGCCGCCTTGAACGCCCACACTGCGTGCTGACTCTGCAGCACGATGTTCGCCATCGCCGGGTCATTGCGGGACAGACTCGTGTTGGTATCCCGCAAGATCCCAATCACGCTGTTGGCCATCACGCGGAACGTATCGGGAAACGCCGTCGCGATGCTGGCTACCGCCGGCACCATCTCCGCGATATCCACCGCCACGTCAGCCACGCGCTCAAGCTCGTTGTTGGCCTTCACAATCGTCAGCACCGCCCGCAGTTGCTGCGCATCCAGCGAAGCCCCCTCGCGCGTCGCGTCCGTCAGCAGCGCAACCGCCGCCTGCTCAATCGCGACATCGGCCTTGTCCACCGCTTCATCCATCTCAATGGACTGACTCGCAAGATTGCTCTTGCGTTCAAACAGGGCGCTGAACGCCAGTTCGAGCATTCCCTGCACGCGCGTTCCCTGAGCCACCAGATCGGCCTTGATCTGCTGCGTGCGACTGGCGAAGCCTTCCGCGGTCGTGGGCATGCGAAAAGATAGGCCGCCTCGCGCCTGCGTCACGTTTGCCGCTCGTGCGCCGCCTGCCTGCGGCGCGGGTATCCTGCGACTCTTCGGGCCGCTCACACGGGCCCGCGGTTCGCATCATCTTGCCAAAGGAACCCCCATGTCCTTCGAAATCGTCAATGTCAAAGCTCGTCAAGTCCTCGATTCGCGCGGCAACCCCACGGTTGAAGTCGATGTCGAACTCGATTCGGGGATCAAGGGCCGCGCGGCCGTCCCCAGCGGCGCGAGCACGGGCGAGCACGAAGCCTGCGAACTGCGCGACAACGACAAAGGCGTGTACGTGGGCAAAGGCGTGCTGAAGGCCGTCGCCAACGTCAACGAGCGCATCTGCCCCGAACTGCTCGGCATGGACGTGCGCATGCAGGAAGCCATCGACAAGCTGCTCCTGCAACTCGACGGCACCGCCAACAAGGCCAACCTCGGCGCCAACGCCATCCTCGGCGTGAGCATGGCCGCTGCCAAAGCCGCCGCCGAAGCCTGCGGCCTCCCGCTCTATCGCTATCTCGGCGGCGGCGCAGCCAAGACTTTGCCCGTGCCCATGATGAACATCCTGAACGGCGGCAAGCACGCCGACAACACGGTGGACTTCCAGGAGTTCATGATCCAGCCCTGGGGCTTTGACAACTTCGCCGACGCGACGCGCGCGGGCGTTGAAATCTACCACGCGCTCAAGAAGGTGCTGCACGACGATCACCTCTCAACCGCCGTGGGCGACGAAGGCGGCTTCGCGCCCAACCTCAAGAGCAACGAAGAAGCTCTGCAGATCATCGAGAAGGCCGTCAAGAAGACCGGCTACAAGTGGGGCGAGCAGATCTTTGTCGCACTCGACCCCGCGACGAGCGAATGCTGGAACGAAGCCGCCGCCGAAGGCAAGACCGGCTACAAGATGTTCAAGAGCACCAAGCAGGTCGTCAGCAGCGACGAGATGATCGACATGTGGGCCAACTGGTGCAGCAAGTACCCCATCCGCAGCATCGAAGACGGCCTGGCTGAAAACGACTGGGAAGGCTGGCGCAAACTCACCGCCAAGCTGGGCGACAAAATCCAGCTCGTGGGCGATGACCTCTTCGTCACCAACAAGAAGTTCCTCCAGCGCGGCCTTGACGAAAAGTGCGCCAACGCGATTCTCGTGAAGGTCAACCAGATCGGCACCCTCAGCGAAACCTTCGACGCCGTCAACCTCGCCATGCGCAGCCGCTACAGCGCGATCCTCAGCCACCGCAGCGGCGAAACCGAAGACTCCACAATCGCCGACATCGCCGTCGCCACCAACTGCGGCCAGATCAAAACCGGCGCCCCCTGCCGCAGCGACCGCAACGCCAAGTACAACCAGCTCATCCGCATCGCCGAAGACCTCGGCGACGCCGCGCAGTACGGCGGCAGCATGTGGTGGCGGAAGTAAGGCGTTCACCGCAAAGACGTAAAGAACGGAAAGAGAAAGGCAGGGTTGAGAATGCGTCGATGCGACCATTCTCAGCCCTGCCTTTTCAATTGGCTTGTCCTCGTTTCTTCGCGTTGTACGCGTCCTTTGCCGCGCCCTCTTAACGCTGCGACCGAGCATTTCCGCGACGCTCGCGTACGCTGACAGAATGCACACGGAGGATCTGCAGACGCTCGTATCCCGAGAACTGTGGCACCAACTTAAGCACTTTGATGCTGATCCTACGAAGTCGGGTCACCACTTCCACTTCGTCGACATTTGGCCAAGAGACACTGTTTGGTCTTGCGAACTATTGCTTGAGGTCTTGAAGACGATCGATCGCACCATGGATCGCGATGATGTGGTCCCCGTTATTGTGATCCAGTGCCCGAGACTTCGTACTCCACCTGAGCCTTCACAATCGCTCGATGAAATGGTGCGGATGCTGATGTCGCCGAGCGACGTCGATCCTCCCGCCGTGTATCTGGTCCCGGCGTACAGGTTTCGCGATCAGATCGTTCAGCAGATCGACGGCATCTGCACAATGTTCTCGAGCCAATTCACCGGCTGGAGCATCGGTGTTCAACCAGTTCCTTCGTCCCATCCAGACTTCGGAAACCCGCCCGTCGTCATTTATCCAAGCTCTGTCGGATGCGACAATTGAACAACGCGGTACAAGTATCGCAGTCCTGGGACAACCTACAACAAGCTGTTGCTGCGCCACACAGCCTGTAGCGCACGCAGTGCGGGAGGTTGTGCCACCCGGCCGGAAATGCACGATGAGAATGATGTCCCATTCGGTATACTGAAAGGACCGCCATGCACACTCTCCGTCACAGTTTTCCGCTCATCGCTCTGACGGCGATCGCATGGGCCTCCACAGCCGGTGCGCAGCCGCTTGATTTCGTGACCATCGGTGCGCCGGGGAATCGGGCAACGAACGCACTGGAAACACCGTCGTACCCGGATACGCCGCGTGGCAGCGTGGGGTACGAGTTCCGCATGATGCGTACGGAGTTGACTGTCGCGCAACACTTTGAGTTCGCGCAGGCGTACTTGCAGTTCAACCCGCAGGCGATTCACGATCCTGTCTTTCGGGGCGGGCTTGTGCGGACTGCTGACGACCAGTTGGTGATCTTGCCGGGTACGGAGAACACGCCGAGTCCGACATCGTGGCACATGGCGGCTCGCATGTGCAACTGGTACCACAACGGCAAAGTGAATGAGGCATGGGCGTTTGAGTCGGGGGCGTATGACACCTCGACGTTCGTCCGGCTGCCGGATGGATCACGACTGGATCAACCCACGCGCAGCCCAGGTGCGCGGTTTTGGATCCCATCGGTCGATGAGTGGATCAAGGCAGCCTACTACGACCCCAACCGCTACGGCCCGGGCATGGAGGGGTATTGGCAACAGCCCAACGGTACAAATACGACGCTCATCAGTGACTACCCGCAGAACGGTGGCCAGACGAACGCTGGGTACGGCGTCGATGTCTTCAATCAAATGGCTGTGGGACAGTATCCGGGGACGCAAAGTCCTTGGGCACTCTTGGATGTGTCAGGCGGGCTTTCCGAGTGGTCCGAAGGGTATCTTGGTCGGACCGCGAACAGCGGACAGCTGGTGAACAGTCGTACCGTAGTTGGAAGCACACAGGGCACGCTGAGTTATCTTTGGGTTGACCCGCTTGAAGGCTTCGTAAGGTTTGAGGGTGGACCCGAGACGTTGAGTTATGGCGTTCGGATCGCCGCACTGGTTCCCGCACCTGGGTCGGTTATGGCTTTATCGTCGTGTGTGCTCGCATTGTGCCGAAGGCGGCGTGTCGGTGACACAGCAGCACGATGAACTGAGCGTGTGAAACAGACTGCGCGGCAGTGGGGTAGCGCTCCCGTCGTTTTCCTACCGCCGATTAAACCGATCCACAAACGACCCCAAAAAGTTGTCCACCCGCAACTGCGGCCACGCAAATGTCTCCCGCCGAAACGGCGCGGTCACGAACTCTTTGACGAGTCTGCCCGTCGTCGCCAGTCCCGTTGCAAAACTGCCGCGCACCGGCGGGATGGCGTTGAGTTTCAGCACCATCAGCGTCGCATCGTCATCCAGCTCACCACCAGCAAACGCGCGCACGCGATCAAGCAGCGAGGTCGTCACCGCCGCCGCGTCGCTCACGTCCAGCTCTCGCGCGAGCGCCAGCAGCCCGCTCGTGCCCAGCATCTCCCGCCTGTCGCTGCTACGTCCCGCATTGGGTGATGCCTCCACCAGCGCATCGGTATACAGCACCAGCAAATCATCACGCTGCAATCGCACCTGCTGCCGCGTGTAGGTGCTCGTGTCGAGAATCCCCAGCGGCACATCCGCATCATCACTTGTGGGCGCCGTCGCCGCCAGCGCCGACCACGCCCGGGTCGCGCTGCGATACAACAGCGGCGGCGGATGCCCCGCGATCGTCAGATCAAGCTCGCCCGTCGGTCCCCAAAACGTCGCGACAATCGCCGTCGCAAATCGCGCCAGCCCGCTGCCGCGTTGCTGCTCGGCCACAAACTCGCGATTCATCTCACGCATCACGCGCGATTGATCCACGTAGTTGACATTCTTCCGCAAGATCGCACGCAGCTTGATCGCAAGCCCCGCCACCTGCTCGCCATGCCCGGCAACATCAGCGATCAGCACCCGCCCGATGCGCCCCGTCGCGCAGCTCGACAAATAGTGAATGTCGCCGCCCGC
>DATGWV010000097.1:0-6026 GCA_035299305.1 Phycisphaerales bacterium
ATGGGTGGTCGCCCGCCGCAACGCTGGGCAAATCACGCGAACAATGCCCGGTGTCCACCCCGACAGTCATCCCGTTCAATCATGCTCCGCGTGCCGTCTTGGCGCACGCCGCTGTCGCATCGCAGCCCGCCGTCATCGGGATTACAGGCCGAGTGGGCGCAGGGAAGAGCACGCTCGCCGCACAACTCTCCACCTGCGTGCTCAGCACCGACAACTACCTGCCTGATTACGAACTCGTTCCCGAGCACGAACGCGATGATCCCCGGCATGCGGACTTCGCAACGCTGCTCGCCAACATCGCCACGCTTCGCGCGGGCAACGCCGCCGATGTACCCGTCTGGAGCTTTCACTCGCACCGCCGCGAGGGGTTTCTTCGCATGCAGCCTGCCGATGTCATCGTGATCGAGGGCATTCACGCGTTGCACGCTGACTTGCGTGATGCCTTACATGTCCGCGTATTCGTCGAGGCGCCGCCCGCCACGCGCTGGCAACGCTGGGAGCATCTCGAACGAACCGGCGTACGCGGCTGGGGCGTGGAAAAAGCCCGCGCATTCTTCGACGCAGTCGCCGAACCCACGTTCTCCCGCTGGGAGCACGACTATCGCACCGCTGCCCACATCATCGTTCACAACGATTGAATCATCTCGGCAAGCATGACAAGTTGCAAATCATGTTGTCTCCCCTCCGTGCTTTCGTGCCTCTCCCCACCCTACTTCCCAAAACACTCTCGGCATCGCGCCTGATACAACTCCGCCCCGCCCACAACAACTCGTGATGGATCCTCGCTCATCCGCTGACTGTGAATCGCCGGTTTGCCGCACACCGCGCACGGACCCGAGAGCTTGGTCACCGTGTCAGCTTCGACAAGGAGCCGCGGAAATGGTTCGAAGGGCCGTCCGAGGTGATCGCGTTCAACGCCCGCAATGATGAGCGTCCGCCGATCGCGCAGCACAGGCACGATGATGTCCCACAACCACGCACCGAAGAAGTGCGCTTCGTCAATCGCGATCACCTGCGCCTGCCCCATGCGCGCGACGAGCTCAATCGGATCACACACCGCGACTGCATCGATCCGCTTGCCGTCGTGCGTCGCGAGATGCGTGGCGTGATATCGCGTATCGCTCGCATGCTTGAACGCCCGCGTCGTCGCCCCTTTTCCTTGCGCTTCGAGCAGCCGAGTCATGAGCAGCGACGTCTTGCCCGCGAACATCGGGCCGCAAATGACTTCGAGCGAGCCGTTCGGAAATGTGGATGGAGTCATGGTCATGTGAAGCGCCAAAGACAGACATAGAGCGAGCAAACGAGCACCAACCGAACATTACTCCGGATACCCGACTCGCCCCTGACAGAAAAACGCAACGGGGACCGAATCACCGACTCAATTGATTGATGCCCAATCTGCAGCAACACGCCACCGCCTCAACGTCCCTCATCTTGCCGTTGAACGCCAACACCCTTCCGTGAACAGTCTCTCAAAACGCGCACCGTCTACTTCAACACGTTGTACTTCACAATACACCACAATGCCGCCACCCCGTCGCGCCACGTGATCTTCTTTCCTTCCGCGTACGTTCGGCCGTTGTAGCTCACGCCCACTTCAAACACCCGGACATCCAGTCGCGCCACTTTCGCCACGATTTCGGGCTCAAATCCAAATCGCTCTTCTTCAATCACAACGCGGCTCAACACGTCCTTGCGAAAAACCTTGAAACCGCATTCCATATCGGTCAGATTCAGATTCGTGAACGCGTTGCTCGCCAGCGTCAGCACGCGATTGCCCACGCTGTGCCAAAAGAACAACACGCGATGCGCCTCGCCCCCCGCAAACCGGCTGCCCAACACCACATCAGCCTTGCCCTCTCGAATCGGCGCAAGCAGCTTGGGGTACTCCGCCGGGTCATACTCCGCGTCGGCGTCCTGCACAATCACCACATCACCGCGCGCATGCTGAAAGCCCGTCCGCAGCGCCGCGCCCTTGCCCCGATTGGCTTCGTGTCGCACGACAATCAGATCACTTGCCTTCAGCGCCGACACAATCGCGGGCGTCTGATCAGTGCTCGCATCATCCACAACGATGATCTCGCTCACAAGCCCCGTCGCCCGCACCCGGCCAATAGTCGCGGCGATCGTCGCTTGCTCGTTAAATGCCGGAATGACGACAGTCACAATCACGCGGCATAGTGGTAGCACGCCTCCCGTATCTTCGCACGCTCGCCCCAACGCACTCCACACTCGCCCCGCAACGTGGCAAACCACCCGCACCCCGGCGTATGCTGCCCCACGATGACAACCGGCCCGGCCGACACTCCCACCCCAGCGCAGCCCGCTCAGGCGAACGCGGCCACAGTCGAAGTCGACCCCACGACTCGCCGCATGTCTCCGGGCCAGCGCGCCATCCAAATCATCGGCCTCCTCGTCGGCATCGCCCTCATGGTCTGGGCCATGCGACTCGCCCTCGGCGGCGACAACGCCAACGCACTCAACAACCTCCGCAACGCCTCGCCAACGCTCGCCGTCGCGCTCATCGGCCTCTCTCTGCTCTCCCTGCTGCTCGACGCGCTGGTCTTCTGGATCACCCTCGCGCCGCGTCGCAAGCTGCCGCTGGGCGAAACCCTCGCCACCAACTCCATCGCCGTGTTCCTCAGCATCCTCCCGTTCAAACTCGGCATGATCATCCGCAGCGCAATTCACGTGCGCCGCCACAAGGTCGAGCTCAAAAGCCTGCTTTCCTGGTTCATCACCTTCGGCGGCGTGACCATGGCCGCCATCGCCGCGTGCGCCGGCGCCGCGCTCATCGCATCGCGCATGTGGAAGGAGCCCACGCTCGCCGCGATGCTCGCCATCGCGTTCGGCTTGCTCGTGCTCGCCTGGCTCGCGATCGTCGCAGTGGGGCAGCTCGCGACGCGGTCATCCATCAAGGCCCTGCGCATGTTGACGCTCGGAACGGCTGACCTCATCGCTCATCCCGGCACTATCGCCGCCGGTCTCGCGCTGCGAGCACTCGACGTCGCCACCTTCGCCGCGCGTTTCGCAATCGCCGCCGCGATTCTGGGCGTTTCCATGACAGTCGCGCAGTCCGCGCAGCTTGGCTCCGTGTATCTCGTGCTGAATGCCGGTGCGCCCGCTGGCGCGCTTGGCTTTGCAGAAGCAGGCACCGCCGGTGCCGGCAAACTCATCGGCCTTGGGCTCAGCGACGTCGCCGCCTTGGCTCTGCTCACAACAGCCGTCCGCCTCGCGACCGCCGGCATCTGCGCCGCCGCTGCATGGATATGGCTTCGCCCTGATCGCCTGCTTCGCAAATCGGCCTGAAGTTCACGCCGCGCTCGCGTTGCGACCTTGCATGCTGGCCCGCAACATGGCGTCATACTTCGCCCGCTTCGACGGATCTTTCAGCACGCCGTACGCCTTGTTGATGAACACGAACTGCTCTTGCGCCGCAGGATCAGGATTGTGATCCGGATGCAGTTTCTTCGCGATGGCACGATACGCCTTCAGAATCGCATCGTTGTCAGCATCAATCGTCAGCCCGAGATGCTTGTACAAGTCTTCGATCTCAACCGTCGCGTACCGCTCCGTCGTCGCATCGCTCTTGGGCGCACTCTGCTGCGCCTTGGGTTGCTCTTGTTGCTTCTTCGGTTCGCTCGCTGCGGGCTTCTCGACAGGCGCAGGCTCCGTCGCCATGTTCGCCGCCGCGCTGCCGAGATTCTGAATGAACCCATATCTCGCAAATTGCTCAATCGCAACCTTGATGCCCGGTCGAACATCAAGAAATTGCAGGCCCACCTGCCAGTCGCCACCGACCAGACTTGTTTTCCGAACCCACACAACGCGGGCCATCAGTCGAATGGTCTGATTCGCATTCTGCAGCACGAGCGGCACAACCGCGCCCTTCGCGACGCCGGGCTTGCCCGGTGCCCGACACCGCAGCCCCGTGGTCGAGAGATCAAGCAGTTCGCCAAACGGACAACGCAGCCCATGCGCCTCGTGCCGCTCGGCGGCGCGCATGCGCTGATACTTGGCCTCGTCGCCAGTCAGCCAACTCCAAGCCATGCGTCTTCTATCGCGATTTCACGCCGCAAACGCCACTCGCGATACCCGCTGCGGCCGTCCACGCGGGTCATTGGTGCGACTGTGCGGCCTGTGCCGTTTATCCACGCCACATCGCAAGGTTCATGAGTGGCCACGCAATGTGCCAGTGTCCCCCCGGATCGCGCGCAATCTGCTGTCGCGCAGAAGGCGTCACCCATTCGCGGATAAACGCGCTCGACTCAAGCACGTGCGTCATCGCCTGCATCCACGACTGAAATGGAAGCGGAAAACTCGCTTTGGGCCGACGCAGAATACTCGCAAGCACATCGCCGCTGAACGCCTCGCGCAGCACAGCCTTCGTCGTGACAACATCACCCTCGACACGCAGCTTGTCACGCATCGGCAGACTCTCAGCAACGCGCATCACGCGCACATCAGCAAAGGGTGTGCGCCCCTCCACGCCCGCGCGCATAGTCGCCGTATCAAGCCGCTGCAAAAGACCAGTCAGATTCACGCGTCGCTGCCAGCGAACATGCGCTTGCAGCGGGTCGTCATCTTCCCGCTCCGCTGCAATCTCAGTAAACGTCTCGCGATAAAACTGCGTCAGATGTTCATCGTGCTCCGCCGCCCGCAACGCTGCAGGAGTCAACACATGCGGCTTCATCGCGCGGCTGATCGACGCATTCGCGTCCAGCTCAAATTCACCCGCATCCGCGGCACACGTGATTCGGCCGCTCTGCCACGCTTGCCGAGCTTGCAACAGCGCGAGGTCATACCCGCCAAACAGTTCATCCGCGCCTTCGCCCGAAAGCGTGACAACACATCCTGCAGATCGCAGCGTCCGCGCCACGTGATAAATCGCCACTTCGTTGGGCGTACTCAGCGGCTGCCCGTTGTGCGCCACCATCGCGGGCCACTCTTCCATAAACATCTCGCGCGTCACGATCGCTTCCGTGTGCCGCATGCCGTAGAGCGCGGCCGCTTCTTTCGCGAACGCGAAGTCCGGGCTTGCAACTCCTGCTTCCTGCGCCCCAGCACAGAATGAAAGCGGCGTCCGCGACACGCTCGCGATGATCGCGCTATCAAGCCCGCCCGAAAGCAGCGTGCACACCGGCACATCACTCACCAGATGGGCCCGCACACTCGCCGTCACTGTTTCGCGAACGAGACTCGCGGCATGAGCAACATCCGGGCGCTCAAGATTCGTCTGCACGCGTGCGTGCAAAAGTCGCAACTCTCCGCCGCTCGCATCCACCGTGATGGTTTCACCAGGCAACATGCAGCAGACGCCGCGCAGCAGCGTCCGTCTGCCCAGCGTCGTGCGAATCGTCGTGATATACGCGCTCATCGTCACCATGTCCGGTTCGCACGCGACACCGATCGCACGGAGTAACTTCTCAATCGCCTGCAACTCGCTTGCAAAGCAGAAATGCTCAACACCGCGGCTCACGACCTGTGCGTAGTACAGCGGCTTGATCCCCAGCGGATCGCGTGTAAGCACCAGTTGCTCGTAGTCCGCACGCCACGCGGCAAACGCATACATCCCGCGCACCATCCCAAGCCCCTGCGCACCGTGAAGGTCAACCCAGCGAAGCAACGTCTCAGTATCCGACGTGGAAATGCATCGCTTGCCCTCAAGATCCAACTGCTCACGCAGCCAACTGTCGTTGTACAACTCGCCGTTGTACGCGATGACCGCACGCGGATTGCTCGCAGTGCCCCAAGGCGAACTCGTGTCAACAAGCGGCATCGGCTGATGCCCCGCGGAGGTGGGCGCAACCACCGCAAGCCGCCGATGACCTAGCAACACGTTCTGTCGCTGCCACGTGCCTGCATCGTCGGGTCCGCGGTGTTGCATCGCATCGCGCACCGCGTCAAATGCCTCGCGCGAGATGTTCGCGACGCTGCCTCGAGGTGTGATGATGCCCAGAATGCCGCACATGCGATGGGCTTATCGGCTCGCTTCGTCCGCGAGCGTTGCAGATTGCTCCGCCGTC
>DATGWV010000098.1:0-6247 GCA_035299305.1 Phycisphaerales bacterium
GGTCACACCGATGCGGCGGACGGTGTTGGCGGAGGGTTCGGTGACACCAGCGAGAAGACGCACGCCTGGTGCGCTGGTGAGTGCTTGCGCGAGGGTGTCGGCCTGCGGCAATTCGCCTGCCTGCGCGACTTCGATCTCGTAGCACTGGCGGTCGATGGTGAGTTCGTTGATGGTGCCTTGGCTTTTGACTTTGCCTTGCACCAGAATCGCGACGCGGTCGCAGACCATTTCGAGTTCGCTCAAGAGGTGGCTGTTGAGGAAGACGGTTTTGCCTTGCTCTTTGATGCGCACGAGCATTTCACGGATTTCTTTGCGGCCCACGGGGTCGACACCGTCGGTGGGTTCGTCGAGGACGACGAGGTCGGGGTCGGAGGCGAGAGCCTGGGCGATGCCGACGCGTTGGCGCATGCCTTTGCTGTAGCCGCGCACTTTGGTGGAGCCCCAGTCTTTCATGCCGACGAGTTCGAGGAGTTCCGGGGTGCGCTTTTTGCGAGTGTCACGCGGGATGCCGGCGAGAGCGGCGTAGAAGTCGACGACTTGCGCGCCGGTGAGGTACTCGGGAAAGCGGTGATGTTCAGGCAAGTAACCGACTTTGGCGAGCGTGGGTTTGTGGCCCACCTGGTGTCCCAGCATCGTGCCGGTGACACGCGTGGGGCGGATGACGGTCATGAGGATTTTCACGAGCGTGCTTTTGCCGGCGCCGTTGGGACCCAAGAGTCCGAAGATTTCGCCTCGCGCGACTTTCATCTCGATGCCGCGAAGGGCGTGCACCTTGTTGCTGTACATCTTCTCGACGTTGGTCAGATCGATGGCCCAGGGGAGTGTGGTCATGGGGAGGGGTTTCGAAAGGGACTCCGAGACACGCGGGCACGGCGAGGGACGGGGCGGGCAGTTCGCACGCCGCCGATAGGCTAGGGGTGGTATTCGGCGAGCTTGCCGGGCTGTTTCATCACGGTTGTTCGGCGGGGGGCGTGGTGAGGATGTGGCGACCTGCGGTGAGGGTGGTTTTGATGTTTGAAACGCGATTGTCGCGAGTGGGCCAGGAGACTTCAACGACGGCGTTTGTTGCGCTGGCGAGGCCGGCCTGCACGATGAATTCGTGCTGCTTGCCGGCGTGGCCGCCTATGCCAATGAGTTGGCGGGTTTGCGTGACATCGGGCGTAGCGGGGTCGTTGTCGAGGTCGGCGGTGATGCGGACGATGGCGCCGAGTGCGTCGCGTGTGCAGCCTTGTGCGGGGTCGCCTTGCAGGATGAGCGTGAGCGAGTTGGTTTCGACGCCGGTGAGGGGCAACTGCGTTTTCGTTCGTTCGCGGCGGCGTTCGACGGTTTGGTTGAGGTAGAGCTTGACGGTTGGCGTGCGGCCAGCGATTTGTGCGGCGGACAGGCGGTTGAAGCTTTGGCCCACGAGCACGTCCATGTCGCCATCGAGATCGACGTCGGCGAGAGAGACTTGCTGGCTGCCTTCGTTGTTGATGCCTGTGTAGGGCGTGATGTCTTGGAAGGTGCCGTCCAGTTGTTGGCGATAGATGCGGAGGCGCTCGTCGTCGGGGTAGTCGCCGCTGGAGAGAAGCAAATCGAGGCGCCCGTCGTGATCGAAGTCGCAGAGTTCAGCGAAGAGATCGCCTTGGTTCCAGTTGCGGATGGTGGGGTCGCTGGGGATGCGATCGACGGAGAGTTCGGGTTTGACGACGAAGTGGCCGGACACATTTTCAGTGCCGTCGGCATCGCGCGAGCGCGTCGTGTTTTGCACAATGAAACGCGAGCGGTCTGATGAGGGGCCGGCCCAGGCGTGCGTGATCTCGGTGAGGAAGAGGTCGAAGTCGCCATCGTTGTCGATGTCCCCCACTGCTGCGTCGAACGTGTTGCCGTGGGAGCGGAAGGGCTCTTCATTTTCGCGAGCGAAGCGCGGGTCGGTCTTGGCGCGCTCGGTGAGCCAATCGGGGTAGATGCCGGAGCGATCGGCGTCGCCGGCGATGGCGTCGGGGGTTGCATCCCACCAGATGTCACCAGCACGCTCAGGCATCGAACTATTTATCTGGCTCTCCGCGCGTGTGCGCAATTCTTCAGGGAGCGAGGGCACATCACACCACACCCGGTTCGCACGCCTGCCATAGTTGAGTTCAAGTAGGTCCGCTGCTCGCACCCGTTCTTGTCCGAGTAGCTTCTGTACGACCATCACGCCATATGTGGGTCGAGCGCCGGCATCATCCGCAGGTGTCGTACCTAGTGTGCCGGGCTCAGGCACCATGATGTGGCCAATGAAGTTGTTGCGAGAACTCAGCACGAGTTCGTTCTCGAATGCACCGACGCTTTCGCCGTAGTTGCTGTACCAGTTGCCGAGGTAGAGGTCCAGCGACCCGTCGCGGTCGATGTCGCCTACGGCGATGGCGGAGGTGGTCGCGGGCGTGACGCCAGGGATGGCAGTGTAATCGGCGAAGGTGCCGTCGCCTTTGCCCAGCATGTAGCCGGTGCGCTCGGGACGCAGGGGGGATTGCTCGGTGGCTTTGTTCACGTCGACGTAACGCGTCATGATTGCGTCGGTGTTGTCATCGTTGTTGAGATCGGCGAAGACGAGACAGTCGCCGGCGATAGGCGTGGGGAGTGCCGAGTCATGCTCGATGAATGTGAATAGCGCGGCGTTGGCGGCGTCGGGCTCGCGCGGTGTGTTGAGGAAGACGCGGTAGCGGTCGGGCTTGCCTGATTCGAGGGCGCGGATGATCGCGTCGGGGCGGCGGTCTTTGTTGAGGTCGGCGAAGCACAGACGACCTGCGGTGATGTTCGCGAGGCCTGCTGATTGCGTGGCGTCGATGAAGGTGATTTGTCCGTGTGACGCGGATGCGAGAGCGAGCAGCAGTGTGAATGACGAGAGTGATGTGAGGACGCGAGCCATGGGTTTCCTCCGCGGACGATCACGGGCGTTTTCTTGCGACGACGTGGAAGACGTGGTGCCACTTGGTGCCGCCCATGGCGTCGGAGCCTTCTTTCTCGACTTCTTCGAAGTGTTCGATGTCGAAGTTGTGCAAGAGCGTGAGCACTTGTTGCTTCGTGAGGTGGCTCTTAGGACGGACGCACGCCCATTCGTCGCGGTCGCCAAAGAACTGGCCAGCGAAGCGACCGCCGGGAACGAGCGTGTGAGTGATCCATGACCAGAGGTCGGGGAATTGCTCGGGCTGGCAGAAGGGAAGGGCGAAGCTGGCGTTGATGAGGTGGGCGGTGTGGATGGATTCGCGGCTACACCATGCGGGTAGGTCTTCCATGGTGACTTCGGCGCAGCGGACGCGTGCGGGCCATGTTGGTGCGAGTTCGAGGCTTGTTTGCAGGCGGCGGAGGCCTTCGGCAGAGGAATCGGTTGCGATGACATGCCAGTGAGCGGCGCTTGCGAGGACGGCTCGCGTGTCGCGGCCTTCGCCCGTGGCGATGTCAATGGCTTGCCGCTTGCCGGTTGGCGGGAGCGGTTCGCTCGCGAATGCGGCGAGAGCGCGAAGGCAGGTGTCGCGCGGGGGCTGGTCTTTTACGGCATCGAAGTACTGGGGCCAGTCTCGCTGGTAATCGGGCGTGAGTGTGGATCGCTTGGTTGTCGGCACGATGCGCGGCGTGGCGGACGCGGGAAGAGGTCCGCTGGGTTGGTTGGGGTCACTCACACTATCCTCCCAGACAGCGGCCTGTGCGTGCTTGCGTGCGTCGGAACGCGGCGTACGGACGAACTCAGCAGCGTATCGCAGTCGCGCCCTTGATCTCTTCACCTAGCTCTCGCACTGGTTCCACTTTCTGCCATGTATCCCAATCTTGCATCGTTCATCAATGCTCTTGAGTCCGCCGGCGAACTGGTGCGTGTGCGCGCGAAGGTTGATCCGGTGCTGGAGATTGCGCAGATCGCGGATGTGGTGAGCAAGAGTCGGGCGCCGCGGGAGCCGAGCGGGAGTGCGACGCGGAATGATCCGCGGTTCTTTATGAATGGCGGGCCGGCGCTGCTCTTTGAGAATGTCGAGGGGGCGAAGTTTCCGCTGCTGATTAACGCTTGGGGGAGTTATTCGCGGATGGAGATGGCGCTCGGCGTGAGCTCGTCGGTCGGGGGCGATGGTTTTGAATCGCTCGCGGCGCGGATTGCTTCGCTCACGAAGCCACAGCCGCCGCGGTCATTGGGCGAGATGATTGCAAAGGGGAAGGAGTTCTTGCCTTTGCTGCGGATTCCGCCGCAGCGGAAGAGTGGGCGCGGAGCGTGTCAGGAAGTTGTGTTGCAGGGGGAGCAGGTTGATTTGACGCAGTTGCCGATTTTGCGGTGCTGGCCGCATGATGGGGACTTTGAAGCTGTGGGCTATCCGGCTGGCGTGAATGACAACATTCCGGGCGTGCGGACGGATCGTGAGTGGATGGCGCGGTATCGCGGGCGGTACATCACGCTGGCGGGCATTCACACCATTCACGCGGATGACATCAACGAGGAGAAGCCCAGCAGTCACAACATCGGGATGTATCGCGTGCAGATGTTCAGCCAGCGCACGCTGAGCATGCATTGGCACATGCACCATGACGGGGCGCGGCATTGGCGCAGCTGGAAAGCCAAGGGACAGAGAATGCCGGTGGCGATTGTGCTGGGGGGCGAGAGCATCATGCCGTATGCGGCGACGGCGCCGTTGCCTCCGGGCATCAGCGAGCTTTTGCTTGCGGGCTTTTTGAATGGCAAGGGGATTCCGATGGTTCGCGGGGTGACGGTGCCGCTGTGGGTGCCGGCGAACGCGGAGATTGTGATTGAGGGGTATGTGAGTCATGAAGCGGGGTTGATTGGGTGGGATCCGCGCGGTGGGAAAGAGAGTGAGTTGGAGCGTGGGCGAGGTGGGAATGCTGCCGCCCCGGAGGGACGGCCCACCATTGGGCCTGGTGCGGTGTTTGAGGGGCCGTTTGGCGACCACACGGGCTTTTACTCGATGCCGGATCGGTATCCGCTGCTCGAAGTCACGGCGATCACGCATCGGTGGAACGCGGTGTATCCGACGACGATTGTGGGACTGCCGCCTCAGGAGGATTACTACCTGGGCAAGGCGACGGAGCGGATTTTCTTTCCGCTGCTGAAGACGATCGTGCATGACATCGAGGATTACGACCTGCCGATGTTTGGCGCGTTTCACAACTGCGCGTGCATCAAAATCAAGAAGGCGTATCCGCTGCAGGGTCGGCGTGTCATGCACAGCGTGTGGGGCGCCGGGCAGATGGCGTGGACCAAGTGCGTGATCGTGGTGGATGACGATGTGGATGTGCATGACACGATGCAGGTGATGCGAGTGGTAGGCGAGCGGTGTCATCCGACGCGCGATGTGGAGTTTGTGCGCGGGCCGGTGGACATTTTGGATCACGCCGCGCCGCACTTGGGGGCGAGTCAGAAGATGGGGCTGGATGCGACGCGGAAGAAGGGCGACGCGGAACTGCATCAGCATCTGGAAGGAATGGCAGCGGAATTGTGCAAGACGGGACCATTGCTGGCGGTGACGGGGGACGCGGCTCGCGCGGCGGAGCGGCGGATTGCACAGATTCCAGGTGTGGTAGCGGCGCGGATTGCAGACGGCGCGAATGAGTTGGCGGGATGGTGGCTGTTTATCAAGATCGACAAGCAGCAGCCGGCGGATGGGCAGCGTGTCATCAAGGCGCTGGGCGGACTGGCGGATGAAATCAGTCTTCCCGTGTGGACGATCGTCGTCGGCGATGATTGTGACATTGCCAACGCGGATGATGTGTTCTTTCACTGGCTGGCGCAGGGTGCGTTTGAGCGAGACAGGTTCGTGAGCGTGTGCGGGCGGCGCGTGGCGTTTGACGCGACGGCGAAGCGTGCGGGCGATGAACGCAACGGGTATCCGGTGCGCCCGTGGCCGCCCATTCTCAAGATGAGTGAGGATGTGGTGGCAAAGGTGCAGCAGCGCTGGGCCGAGTACGGCATCCCGCGCTCGTAAACGTCAAACGCTGGCTTGTTCGAGCAAGGCGTCGTAGGCCTTGAGCACGCCGCGGACGTAGGCGCTGGCTTTGCGTTCTTGCGCGACGTACTCGAAAGCTCGTTTGCCCAGTGCACGCGAAGCGGCGACGTCGGCGAGCGTCATGCGGAAGACTTCTTCCCATGCGCTGGCGACGCGTGCTTCGACGAGGCGCGAGGTGACGGTGTCGATGAGCACGCTGACCTGCGGGTCGCGCGCGGCGATGACGACGAGGGCGTTGGCCATGGCTTCGAGGGCGATGCCGCGTTGTTCGCCGGCGGCTTCGG
>DATGWV010000099.1:0-10647 GCA_035299305.1 Phycisphaerales bacterium
GACGGCGCGGCGGGCTTCGGCCATGGATGCGACCCAGGTCTCGGCGGGGAAGTCGATGCCGAAGACGGAGTGAACGGTGCCGTCGGCGTTGAAGACGGGGTAGTTGGCGCTGATCCACGTGCCCCAGCGATCGGTGTAGACCTCTTCGTTGAAGCTGACTTTGCCTTCGAAGGCTGCGGCGATCGACACGTCTTCTTCGTCGTAGAGCTCGCCGATGTCGGTGCGGGCTTCGGTTTCGCCTTCGTACTTGCCGTCGCGGTTGTAGTCGGTTTCGGAATCGACGAACAGAGCGGTCGCGCCTTCGTCGGTCTTCGCGAAGGTGTAGACATCCGCGATGCTGGGGTTGAGTGTGAGCCAGCGCTTCTGCTTCTCGATAAGCCTGAGATAGACGGGATCGTCGGGAGGCGTTTGCAGTGAGAGTGTGAGGTAGCCCGAGTCGATCATTTCCTCGACGTAGGTTGGGCCCATGCCGTTCACGGTCTTTTCGAGGTCGCGCTTTTTGGCGTGCTCGTGGTGGCGGGCGATGTGAATGGTGGGACCGACGATGACCCCGAGCACGGCCCAGGACCACCAGGGGAGATGTCGCTTGGTGTGCGTGCGGCGCATGATGAGCTGCACGAGGCCGAAGAGGCCTGTGCACGCCGCGATGAAGATGATGTAGTCCGTCGTGGGGCTCATCATGGTGGTCAAGGCACTTTCCGGGGTCGTTGTCGGCGTTCTGCAGAGAACGCTTCAATCCCATGTTCGTGTTCTGGGCAAACTCACTCCGTCGGGGATCATGCTGCACGTTTCAACGAATGCTGGGCCCACTTGGATGCCATGGCGACCAGCTTTGATTTGTCCACCGGTTTTGTGAGGTAGTCATCACATCCGGCACGCACGCATCGCTCGCGATCGTCGGCCATGGCGTGGGCGGTGAGGGCGATGATGGGGCCCGTGTAACCGCGCTCGCGCAGCAGCGTGGCTGCGGTGTAGCCGTCCATCTCGGGCATTTGCATGTCCATGAAGATCACGTCGAAGGCGGTGCCTGCGTCGCGATTAGTCAAAGCGGCGTCCATCGCGATGCGTCCATTTTCGGCAAGCGTGACATCGGCGCCGGCGGTGCGCAGGTGATGACCGATGAGGCGCTGGTTGTCGGGCGCGTCTTCTGCGAGGAGGAGGCGCAGGCCGGCGAGGGGCTTGCCGGTTGGTTGCTGCGCGACTGGTGCGGTCGTGAGTTTTGCTGTGACACTTTCGGTTGCGGGCAGCGTGACGGCGTCGGCGGTGGCCGGAGCGTGCATAGTGAAGGTGAAGGTGCTGCCGACTCCCGGTGCACTGGTGACGGTGACGTCGCCGCCCAGCATGTGGGCGAGCTTCTTGCAGATGGCGAGACCCAGGCCAGTGCCGCCGAAGCGGCGCGACATGCTGTCGTCGGCCTGCGCGAAGGGCTTGAAGAGGCGGCCGATCTGTTCGGGCGACATGCCGATGCCGGTGTCGGTCACGTCGAAGCGGAGCATGGCGTTGCTCTCGCTGCGGATGTCGATAGAGACGCTGCCTTTGCTGGTGAACTTGATGGCGTTGCCGACCAGGTTGATGAGGACTTGGCGCAGGCGATTGGGGTCGGTGGTGTCTTTGCTGGGGATGTTGGTGTGCAGGCGCACGTGGAGAGCGAGGCCGCCGTCGCGGGCGCGGACCTGCATGAGCGAGCGGACTTCTTCGACGACGTGCATGGGTTCGCAGGCGATGCGTTCGACGTGCATTTCGCCGGCTTCGATCTTGCTGATGTCGAGGATGTCGTTGATGATGGTGAGCAGGTGATCGCCGTTGCGGCGGATGGTGTTGATGTGGCTGGCGCGATCTTCGAGGGAGAGTTGCGGATCGAGCAGCAGGTCGGAGTATCCGAGAATCGCGTTCATGGGCGTGCGAATTTCGTGGCTCATGTTCGCCAGAAAGTTGCTCTTGGCTCGGCTGGCGGCCTCGGCCTTTTCGACGGCTTTCTCGAGTTCGCTCGCCTGCCAGCGCAGATGCTCTTCGGCGGTGAGCAGATCGGTCATGTCGGTGGCGCAGCAGATCATGCCGCTGAAGGCGCCGCTGGCGTCGTGCATCGCGACACCTCGCTCGAGGAGCCAGCGATGTTCGCCTTTGTTGGTTTGGACGCGGTAGCGGACTTCGTAGGGCTGTTCGCGCTGGATGGATTGCTCGATGATGGTCGCGACGCGGGCGAGGTCGTCGTGGTGAACGAGGTCGCGCCAACTGTTCTCGATGAAGCGATCGGCGGTATGGCCGGTCATTTCGGTCGCGAAGCGGTTGACGAACGTCACCGCGCCGCGGGCGTCGATCTGCTTGACGACTGCGGCGATGGCGTCGGCCATTTCGCGCATTTTGCGTTCGCTGACGCGCAGTTCGGCTTCGGCCTGCACACGGTTGACGACTTCCTGCGCAAGGCGGTCGCGTTCGCCTTTCATGCGCTGGGCGATGAGGGCGACGCTGGCGGTCACTTCGCCGATTTCATCTTTGCTTGTGGCGGTCAGGTCGGCGAAACGGCCCGCGTCGAGTTCGCTGGCGACGAAACCGATGCGGCGCACGGTGCGTTTGACATCGGCAACGAGGGCGAGCGCGAAGTAGATCGCAGTCGCAACGCCCAAAGCGGTCACGACGACGACGAATCGCTGGGTGGCTTCGTAGCTGGCGACGCGCTTTGAGATGAGCGTGTCGAGTTGCACGTTGCACTCTTCGTAGAGGGGCCAGAGCAGATCGGCGAAGCGCTTGATGTCGTCGTGCTTCATCGTGCCGGGCGTGCTGAGGAGGGCGAGTTGGTCGCTCAGGCGTTCGATGTGGGGCTCGAGATTTGCGCTGAGTTCCGGCCTGGTGCGCGTCGCAACGCGCAGGCCTCGCACGGTGGCTTGCCACTGTTCTTCGATGGCCCCCACTGCTCGCATTTTCTCGCTTTGCGAGGGTGATTGGCTTTCGATGACTTCGTGGACGTTGGCGGTGTTCTGCGCGATCGCCGGGAGGGTGACGATGGCGGAGTTCATCAGGTAGAAGGTGTCGAGTTCGGGGTCGAGGATGAGGTTGGAGGTGTCGCCGACGTGAGCGACGAGTCCGGAGACTTCGCGGAGCAGCGTACCGAAATCGGTGTTGCGGGCGGTTGAGATTTTGGCGCTGATGGTGGTCCAGCGGCCGCTGGTTTGCAGGGTTTGTTGGTACCTCGCGTCGATGCTGTCCATATCGCGGGCAGCTTGGCGGAGCTTCGCGATTTCTTCGGTCGTGGCATCGTCGCCCCGTTCGAGGACGCGGAGGATGGGGACGAGGCCCTCGACGTACTCGACGCCGTCGAGTTCTTTGGCGTTGAAGGCGATTTTGTCGTTGAGTTCGCGCACGTAGGAGGTGAGGAGCCAGCCCAGTGGCAGCGCGAAGCAGAGGCCGATCACGATGAACTTTGGCAGAACGCGCAGATTGCGCATGACGGCCATGCCTGGCGCAAGCACCATGCCCGACCGCTGCGAGCGTGAGACATTGTCTTGAGATGGCTTCTGCACGAGATATCCATCGACCGTGCTGCATCAATATATAAGTCAGGCGTCGGCGGTGCGCGAGTTTGAGCCGAGACGCGTCCGCCTGTGCGGGCTCGATAACCTGATACATGGCCAAAGTGCGCAAGGTTTACGTTTGCCGGAGTTGCGGGGCGACGCAGCAACGCTGGATGGGCAAGTGCCCGGACTGCAACACGTGGGATTCGCTGGAGGAGTCGACGATCGATCCATCGAGCGAGAAAGACCCGCAGCGGATGAGCGCGCTGGCGTGGACGCAGGTGCAAGCGGCGGGCGAGGGCGATGCGGATGTGCTGGCGGCGGCGCCTGGCGCGGGCGCGGTGGCGCTCGCGGATGTGGATGCGGCACCGGCGAATGTGGAGCGACTGCCGACGGGGCTGCGCGAGTTTGATCGCACGCTGGGGATGTCGACGTTTCATGAGAAGCCGATGGCGGGATTGGTGCCGGGCAGTGCGGTGCTGGTGGGCGGCGAGCCTGGCATTGGCAAGAGCACGCTGCTGCTGCAGGCGGCGAGCGCGTGGGCGAGTCAAGGCACGAAGGTGCTGTATGTGAGCAGCGAGGAAAGTGTGGAGCAGGTGGCGATGCGCGCGAAGCGCATCGGCGGCGTGCATGGGCATGGCGTTGAGGCTGAAAGTGTGGATGCGAAGTCGGCGGCGACGCGGCGGGCGGTGACGTCGTCGCTGTTTCTGCTGCATGACACGAATCTGGCGCGGATTGTGGAGCAGACGCGGAAGGTGCAGCCGCGGGTGTTGGTGATTGACTCGGTGCAGATGATCTATCGCGGCGACGTAACGGCGGCGCCGGGGAGCGTGACGCAGTTGCGGCGGTGCTGCGCGGAACTGGTGTATCTGGCGAAGATGGCGAACATCGCGGTGGTACTGGTGGGGCATGTGACCAAGGACGGGCAGCTTGCGGGGCCGCGGCTGCTTGAGCACTTGGTGGATGTAGTGCTGAGCTTTGAGGGGGATCGCACGCATAGTCACCGCGTGGTGCGCAGCGTGAAGAATCGATTTGGGAGCACGCTGGAAATCGGGCTGTTTGAGATGACTGGGACGGGGCTGCGCGAATTGGAAGAGGGCGGCGTGATTGCGGCGATTGGAGCGCATGATCAGCCGCGGCCGGGGTGTGTGCTGACGCCTGTCATGACGGGGACGCGGTGCATGATGGTGGAAGTGCAGGCGCTGACGGCAACGGGATTTCTGGGAGCTGCGAAACGGAAATGCTCGGGACTGGATGCAAATCGCATGGCGATGCTGATTGCGGTGCTGGAGCAACATGCGGGGCTGCGATTGGCGGACCGAGACATTTTTGCGAGCAGCGTGGGCGGGCTGAAGGTGCTTGACCCAAGCAGCGATCTGGCGTTGCTGCTTGCAATTGCGGGGGCGCACTATCGCAAGCCGATTCCGCCGCGCACGTGTGCGCTGGGGGAAGTGGGACTGAGCGGCGAAGTGCGCAACGTGCCGCACTTGGAGCAGCGGATTCGTGAGGCGGCGCGGCTGGGGTGCGCGCGGGTGCTGTGTCCGATGAGCAAGGACGCGAAGGCGCTGGCGAAGCAGCTTGCGATTGAGATCACGCCAGTCAAGAACGTGGATCAGGCGATTGAGCAGCTTGGCTGAGTAAAAACGAAAAAACGCCCGCGAGTGCGGGCGTTTTTCCAATCGAAAGGGAACGGCTTACTTGTTCGCGGCGCGGCGCTTGCGAGCGATGACGCCCACGCACGCGAGACCGGCGAGACCCGTCCACGCGGCTGCGGGGAGGGGAACGATCTGCACGGTCTGGATGTTCGAGCCATCGAACCAGCCCTGCGTGTTGAAGTTCCAGCCGGTCAATTGGCCGTTGCTGCCGTAACCGGTGCTGAGGCCTTTGAAGGTGTGGAACCAGAGGCCGATCATTTGATCGAACTGCACGCCGGTCCAGTCGCCAGCGCCGCCCGGGTAGAGCGGGTTGTGGCCGTTGATGGTGGCGACGTTGACGTCAAGCAGGAAGCGGCGCTTGCCGGCGGCATCGGTCACCGTGGCGCTGTTGATCCAGCTGGTGTCGTTGGCGCTCTTGATGAGGTCGGGGGTCTGGTTGCCGTTGACGTTGGCGTTGCCGTCGGACCAGCTGTTGATCACGTTCTGGCCGTTGTAGGCGTAGACCGTGACCTTGGGGCTGTTGAGCGACGTGCTGGCGTCGAAGTGGATGAGGGCGAGTTCGCCGGCGATGCCCTTGGGGTTGGGACCGTTGTTGACGGCGAGCGTGTAGCCCTGGGTGATCTGGTTGCTGAACACCACGTCCCAGACGAAGCGCTGCGTGCTCGAGTCGTACGTCGCCGTGATCGAGTCAAAGGTGCCTGCGCTGTTGTTGACGATGTTCTGACCTGCCGTCCAGTTGAACTGGTACGTCGCCGCGAGACCGACGCTGCTGCTGAGCGCGATCGCGGCCAAACTGATGGCCTTCTTCATAGTTCTCTCTCCTCTCGCTGGGTTTCCCCAGCTGCGCAAATACTACCGATCCGGGTGCGAAAGTCCCCTGAACCGGCACGGCAACGCGCAAAAATTGACAGTTTTTGGAGTTATGGGAAACGACAAAGGCCCGCAAACCATGGTTTGCGGGCCTTGAGCGAACAGTTGTGGTACCAAAGGTTTAGCCGCGTTGAGCCGCGCGACGCTTGCGGACGATCACGCCCGCGCCGATGAGGCCGGCCATGCCCATCCACGCGCCAGCGGGGAGGGGGACCAGGACGACGGTGTTGTAGTTGGAGGCGTCGAACCAGCCGTGCTGGTTGTAGTTCCAGTCGCAGAGCTGGCCTTGGCCGCCGTAGGTGGTGTAGAGGCCGGTGAAGGTGTGGAACCAGAGGCCGATCATGCTGCCGAACTGGGCGCCGGTCCAGTCGTTCTGGCCGCTGGGGTAGAGGGGCGTGTGGCCGTTGATGCTGGCGACGTTGACGTCGAGCAGGAAGCGGCGCTTGCCGCCGGCGTCGCTGACGCTGGCGGTGTTGATCCAACTGGTGTCGGTCGCGCTCTTGATGATGTCGGGGGTCTGGTTGCCCGCGACTGCGCCGTTGCCGTCGATCCAGCTATTGATGGCGTTCTGGCCGTTGTAGGCGTAAGCCGTCACCTTGGGGGCGTTGAGGCTGGTGGCATCAAAGTGGATGAGGGCGAGTTCGCCCGCGTGGCCCTTGGGGTTGGGGCCGTTGTTGATGGCGAGCGTGTAGCCGCGCGTCACCTGGTTGCTGAAGACCACGTCCCAGACGAAGCGCTGGGAGTCGGAGTTGTACGAGGCGTTGATGCTCTCGAACACGCCGGCAGCGTTGTTGACGCCGCCACCCTGAGCCGCGGTCCAGTTCCATTGATACTCGCTCGCCGAGGCCATTGAGGCAGCCACCGCAAGCGCACCGATACCGGTGAGCAGATTCCGTGCAAACATGTCTCTCTCCTCCTCTGAGCCGCTTTCGCGGATCAATGTGTTCCACAGCGCGTTCCTCGCGATGCGCTATGACCAATCGCGCGGGGGCGCGTCGGTCACGAGGGAAAGCTACACCAAGGGCGGTGAAGTCGCAATACAAATCACTCGTAAATGCCTGTTCAACATGTAGTTACACACGTTACCCGACGCTGGGGAGTCACATAACGCGTCGCTGCTGAGTCGCATAACGCCCTACGCTGGTTGTGCGCGCCGACGGAGCGGCGCATCACTTTTCGCGGAGCGACTACACCGATGCACGACGGTCCCACCTCGCACGACACGCATGACGCTTTCGCCGGCGATCTCACGCCCAGTTGGCTGAGCAGCGGACCTGTACACATTGAGCCGCCGCATGAGGGGGCGAGTGCGGGCGGGCGCGAGCCGGGGCAGCGGGCACATGCGCATGCGCGAGTTGATCCGGCGTCACTGACGGACGGATTGACGGAGCCGCAGAAGCTGGCGGTTGTCACGACGGAGGGGCCGGTGCTGGTGCTGGCGGCGGCGGGGAGCGGCAAGACGCGCGTGATCACGCGGCGGATTGCGTACTTGATCAATGTGCTGGGCATTCCGCCTTGGCAGGTGCTGGCGCTGACGTTCACGAACAAAGCGGCGGGCGAGATGCGCGAGCGCGTGACGCACATTTTGGGCGGGCATGACAGCCGGCAGATGCGCGGGCTGACGGTGACGACGTTTCACAGCTTGTGCGCGCGGCTGCTGAGGCGCTATGCGACGGCGGCGGGGCTGAAGGAAGACTTCTCGATTTACGACAGCGGCGATCAGAGCTCGCTGGTGAAGAAGGTGATTGAGCAGTGCCAGTTGTCGACGAGCAACTTTCCGCCCAGAAGCGTGCTGAGCGCGATCAGCAATGCGAAGAACCAGTTGATGGGGCCTAGCGAGTATGCGGCGCAGGCGATGGATTTTTCCAGCCGAAACATCGCGAAGATTTATGTGGGGTATGAGAAGGCACTGCGGGCGGCGAACGCGGTGGATTTTGATGACTTGCTGCTGCTGACGGCGCGGATGCTGAAGGAGAAGCAGGAAGTTCGCGATGAGCTGCGCGAGCGGTGGCAGTATGTGATGGTGGATGAGTATCAGGACACGAACAAGGCGCAGTTTGTGATTGCGAGTTTGATTGCGGGCGATGGGGTGAAGACGCCCGGCTCGGAGAACCGGGGTACCCAAGCGCGCGTTGCGAACATCTGCGTGGTGGGTGATCCGGATCAGGCGATTTATGGATGGCGCGGGGCGGACATTTCGAACATTCTGGATTTCGAGCATCACTACCCGGGATGCAAGACGATTCCGCTGGGGGAGAACTTCCGCAGCACTGCGCCGATTCTGGCGGTGGCGGACACGCTGATTCGCAACAACAAGCGGCGCAAGCACAAGGATCTGTTCACGAAGAAGGCGGGGGGAGATTATGTCGAAGCGGTCTTGTGCCGCGACGAACGCCACGAAGCGCGACTGGTGACGGATTGGATGAAGCGGCTGCATGAAGCAAGTCACGGAGTCACGAAGTCACTCGCGTGGAAAGACATGGCCGTCTTCTATCGCACGAATGCGCTTTCGCGCGTGCTTGAAGAGGCGTTTCGCGAGGCGAACATTCCGTACACGATTGCGCGGGGGACGGCGTTTTATGACCGAGAGGAAGTGAAGAACGCGATTGGGTATTTGCGCATTGTCGCGAACGCGGCGGATGATGTGTCGCTGGAGCGGGTGATCAATACGCCCGCGCGCGGTATCAGTGATGCGACGGTGGACAAGCTGCAGCTGGAAGCGACGCGGGCGGGTGTGCCGCTCTTGGCGATGTGCAAGCGGGTGGATCCGTCGTGGGCGGCGGCGGACATGCTGAACGCTCGCGCGGTGGCGAGCGTGCAGAAGTTTGTGCAGACGTATGACGCGTGGACGGGTGCGGGAACGTTTTTGGGGGCGACGGTCAGCGGATCGCTGGCTGATCTGGTTGATCGCGTCATCAAGGAGTCGGGCATCGAGGAGATGTACCGCAAGCAAGCGGCGCAGAGCAAGAGTGAGACGGACGAGGAGCGGCTGGACAACCTTGCAGAACTAGTGAGCAGCGCACGGCAGTTTGAACTGGAGTATGACCCGACGAGCGATGCGGCGATGGATATCCCCACGCGCAGCACGTCGACTCCCCCACTGCTTGCGCTGCTGCGGGCGTATCTGGAGAGCATCGCGCTGGTGGCGGATGCGGATGCGGTGGATCCATCGCAGGGAAGCGTGACGCTGATGACGCTGCACGCGGCGAAGGGACTGGAGTTCCCGGCGGTGGCGATGGTGGGCATGGAAGAAGGACTGCTGCCTCACAGCCGAGCGGTGACGAGCCCGACGGATGCGGAGATGGAAGAAGAGCGGCGGCTGTGTTTCGTGGGCATCACGCGGGCGATGCAAAGGCTGATGATGACGGCGGCGAAGTATCGGACGATGCGCGGCACGCCCGAGCGCACGGTGCCGAGCCGGTTTTTGGCGGAGTTGCCGCAGCAGCATTTGCGGATCAGTGATCAGAGCGACACGTTTGCTGAGCTTGGCGCGGAGTGGGATGAGGGGCGCGGGGAGGATGTGGAGTTTGGTGCGGGGCGGCCCGCGCGGCCATCGCGGCCTGCGCCAGGGCCCAGTGCGCCGCGAGCGGCGACGGGACTGGCGGCGCAGTTTCCGGCGGGATGCACGGTGCGGCATCCGCAATTTGGTTTGGGAACCGTGAAGAGTGTGTCGCCCGGTGCGCAGGCGCGAGCGGTGATTGAATTCCGCGAGGTGGGGAGCAAGACGCTGGTTTTGGAGTATGCCCGACTCACGCGGGTGGGTTGAAATTGACGTTGCATTGCGGCGGGCAGCGTTGTGCTGATTTTGCCGCACCAGTTTGTTTGCGAGTTGCGGATAGTGGTGGTATACTGGTTCTGAGGCTGGCGGCTTGATTCCGCTGGGGCGCGAGCGACCGAACTTGCGAAGCAAAGCCGCAATCGAACGCGTTTCCGCAGGCCTTTCTTCTTCCCGCACGTAAAAAGACGTATACGCGACACCACGATGTGGTTGCGCATCACGGCGATTTCGGGCTGGTGGAAGGCAGATGACGCATGACTTGGCATGACATGGCGTGACTGGCGGTTCTTGACCGGGGAAGTCGAAGGACGAGCCGACCGCGCGTTGTGATCCGCTTGCGATATGCACGGGGCATGCGGCAGGACGGGGCTTGGATTGTGCAGCTTGGGTTTGTGCAGCCTTGGATTGTGCAGAAAGAGTGCATGCATGACGCATGCATATGCAGACAGGGGCCCGGTGTGTGTCGTTCACCGGATGTTGAATGCCTTTTTACTCACGCCGCGCGACGTCTCGCGCATCTTCCTCTCACCTCAGCTTGTGTATTTCCAGTCGAGAGAATCTTCACATGCCACGTGCCAGCAACTCGGTTGACGACAAGAAGGGCGACAGCAAAGCCAAGACCACGCGCAAGAAGGCGAAGGCCGATGACGCGGTGGAGAGCAAGCCTGAGAAGGCGGAGCGTGCGTCGTCGCGCGCGGAAGCTCGCCCGGAGCCCAAGCCTGAGCCCGTTCGCGAAGAGCGCGCGGAGCGTCGGCCAGAGGCTCGCGATGATCGGCGTGAAGATCGGCGTGAAGATCGGCCCTTGCCGGTTCCGCCGCCTCGCACGCTGGGTGGC